>JBMOKZ010000083.1:0-22492 GCA_049324195.1 Candidatus Zixiibacteriota bacterium
TGAAAAACCCGCCGCGTGAATATATCAAATGACCCGGGAGGGCAGGAACATGAAATTTAACTCTTTCTATAGATCAATCGCAGTGCTGGTGTTCATGGTGACACCAGCCTCGCTCATGGCCGGAGAAACCTACATGAGCGGTTTTCTCCAGGGACTTTACGGCGCCGGTATCGACCGCGACAACCCGACCTCCTCGGAATACACTGCCTCGGAATCCCGCCTGCAGCTGCGCATGGAATCCTTCACCGACAACGCCGAGTTTTTCGGACGGTTGGATTTCGTTTATGACGACTACAACGACCCCGGCTTCGATATGGAACTGCGCGAGGCTTTCATGAAATTCCGAATGTTCGACAAGCTGGATTTCAAAATCGGCCGTCAAATTATCACCTGGGGTACCGGCGACCTGATTTTTATCAACGACCTGTTCGCCAAGGACTACCGGTCGTTCTTCACCGGGCGCGATGACCAGTATCTCAAGGCTCCGCAAAACGCCCTGCGGCTGGAGTACTATTCACCCATCGGGACCTTTTCCGGGATTTTCACTCCTCGCTTTACGCCCAACCGGGTCCCCACCGGCGAACGCCTGAGTTATTTCAATCCTTTCGCCAATCAGATTGTCGGCGGAAGCGATTATTATTTCGAGGGCCGGATGCCCGAGGCGGAATTCAAAAACAGCGAAGTCGCCGCCCGCTTCAGCCGCTATCTCGGTAAAGCCGATATCGCCCTGTATTTCTATCATGGCTTCTACAAGAATCCCGAAGCGATTGACATGGTTAACTCAGTCGCTTATTATCCCCGTCTTAACGTTTACGGAGCGTCGCTGCGGATGCCGCTTCTGGGCGGTATCGCCTGGCTTGAGTCCGGGTATTACGATTCCCGCGACGACACCGAGGGCGCCGACCCGCTCATTCCCAACTCCTCGGTCAACAGCATGATTGGATTTGAGCGCCAGTTGACCTCCACTTTCACGGCCAACATCCAGTACCAGAATGAATATATACTGGATCATGACATCTACGCCGCCGGCCTTTACCCCGGCATGGTGGAAATGGACGAAATCTATCACCTGGTGACCTCGCGATTTACTAAATTGATGGTGATGGAAACTCTGACACTTTCGGCTTTCGGTTTCTACTCGCCTTCCGAAGAAGACTTTTACGGACGGTTCTCGGTCAGTTACAAATACACCGATGCCCTGACCCTCACCGCTGGCACCAACATCTTCGAAGGCAAGGACGATTATACAGATTTCGGCCGGTTTCAGAAAAATGACAACGTTTATTTAAAAATGACCTACTGGTATTAACTGGAGGATATGATGACCCTGGAAAATAGTATCAGGCTTATGGCCGGAACGCTGGTATTGATATCGCTGGGACTGGGATATTTCGTTTCCACCTGCTGGTTTCTCCTGACGGCTTTCGTCGGATTTAATCTGGTGCAGTCGTCGTTTACCAAATTCTGCCCGGCGGAGATGATTTTCAGCAAACTCTTCTACAGCAAAAAATCCGTTTAGAAATTTCCCTGTATATCGGGTTATTCAACCGGTCGGGCTGTTAGAGCTCGATCGGTTTTTTATGTCGTGGATATCACGTGATTATTATCTGACGTCAGCTTTTTTGCCGGACGCTAAGCCGGGAAATTATAAGGGTGACCATCCCGAAAATGATACTGAACACGAACGCGAGCAGACAGTTGCGCGAGACTTCGTTCTCCGTAAAATTGCTCCTGCAGAACACGACCGCCGTGTTGACATATACGCAACCGCGAAACATCGGTTAACTTACAAAGAGTTATGCAGACTTCACCGTGACGGTTTTCGCCTCTTTATGAAATTATCACCTTCCAGGAAACTTGCATGTAAAAGCCAGGAACGGAACAGATTTCGGGTAGAATTGTTAAACAAGAGTAAAGATAGTGTTTGCATTATATTTTTTTGAATATATAATATTAACTGTTTTTTAAAGTTAAGTAGAAATATGGCAGCAGATTACTCTATACAGAACGCCTCCAGTGTCGAGCAAACCCGGGCTTTGTTAAAAGCTAAACTGGCCGGGGTCGTGCCCGATTTTGAACTGGATATCAAAGCCGAACTGGCCTTTAAAATCAATCGGTTGAAAAAAGAGAGAAACGCCGTGATTCTGGCGCATAATTATATGGAGCCGGCCCTTTATCATTCCGTTTCCGATTATCAGGGCGACTCGTTCGAACTGGCCCGCATTTCCGCCACCAGCAAAGCCGATATAATCATTTTTTGCGGCGTCCGTTTTATGGCGGAAACAGCCAAAATCCTCAACCCTACACGCACCATTCTTTTACCCGCCGAAAAAGCCGGGTGCTCCCTGGCGGCCAGTCTTACCGGCGATGACGTCCGCAATCTCAAAAAACGATATCCCGGCGTCCCGGTCGTCAGCTATGTCAACACCTATGCCGATGTCAAAGCTGAAACCGACATCTGCTGCACTTCATCGAACGCGGCGAAGGTCGTCAAATATCTCGTCGACCGGGGTCACGACCGGGTCATTTTTCTTCCCGATGAATACCTGGCCAAAAACGTCGCCGCCGAAACCGGCATACCGATCATTTTCCCCTCGCTCCCGAGCCCGGCCAAAGCTGATGACCCGGCCAATTTCCAGCGCGTGCTGATTGGTTGGAACGGACGCTGCGAGGTTCACGAGCAGTTTAAAGTCGAGGATATCGAAAACGTCCGCAGACAGTTTCCCGACGTCGTCATTCTGGCACACCCCGAGTGCAGCCCCGAGGTCGTCGCGGCGTCGGATTTCTCCGGCAGCACCAAAAAGATGATTGATTATGTCCGGGAAGTCGATGCGCCGCGGTATCTGCTGTTGACCGAGTGCAGTATGGGCGACAATATCGCCGCCGAGAACCCGCACCGGGAAATGCTGCGCCTGTGCAGTATCCGCTGTCCGCACATGAATCTGATTACGCTCGAGGATACGTTGGCGGCGCTGGAGCAGAACCGGTATGAGATAACGCTCGATAAAGACCTGATGAACCGGGCACGCGCCTCGCTCGACAAGATGCTTGAGATAAGTTAAATAATTCCCGATAAATTTATTTTCTTTTTGGCCGGTAATAATGCGTGCTGTGGCCGAAAAAGACATCGGCGCATTCCATGACCGTTTCCGAAAGCGTCGGATGGGGATGTATCGTCAGACTGATATCCGAAACCAGGGCGGCCATCTCCACCGCCAGGACACCTTCGGCAATCAGTTCCCCCGCCCCCGGTCCGGCAATACCAACTCCCAGCACTCGTTCGGTCTTAGCGTCGATAATCAGCTTGGTAACGCCGTCACTGCGGCCAAGTGTGGTCGCCCGCCCCGACGCCGCCCAGGGAAAACGGACAGCTTTGACATCCCGCTGTTGTTTTTTGGCTTCGGTCTCGGTCAGGCCGCACCAGGCAATTTCCGGGTCGGTGAAAACCACCGCCGGAATGGCCGCCGGTTCGAACAGGGCTTTGCCCCCCGCGATTACTTCAACCGCTGTCCGACCCTCGTGTGAGGCTTTATGCGCCAGCATCGGCTCCCCGACGATATCGCCGATGGCGAAAATCGAGGGCTCGGCGGTACGCCGCTGCTTATCGACCGGCACGAAACCCCGGTCGTCAAGCCGTATCCTCGTGTTTTCCAAACCGAGGTTCGCCGAGTTGGGTTTTCGTCCAACCGCGACGAGCACCTTATCAAACCGCTTTTCTTTCTCCTCGATGTTGGCCCCCTCGAACTTAACCTTCACTTGGTTTTTCTGTCCCTTCATCTCCACCACTTTGGTTTCGAGTAGAATTGCTTCAAATTGCTTTTCTATCCGTTTACCAAGCATATTGACCAGGTCACGGTCGGCTCCGGGCAGCAGGCCCGGCATCATCTCCACCACCGTAACTTTTGTCCCCAGCGCAGCGTAGACCGTGCCCAGCTCCAGCCCGATATATCCCCCGCCGACCACCAGCAGGGATTGGGGAATATCTTTCAACTCTAGCGCTTTTGTCGAATCCATCACCCGGTCGGAAAAAGGCGGAAACGAGGGTATTGTCGCCGGATAAGAACCGGTCGCCAGGACGGCGTGTTCGAATACCAGTCTATCCTGTTGACCGTCATTGCGCGTGATTTGCAGCGTGTGATGGTCGACAAAAACCGCTTTCCCCCGGATGTGGTTTATCTTTCTCTGTTTCACCAGTTGTCCCAGACCCCCGGTCAGTTTGCCGACCACGTCTTCTTTCCAGGCGCGTAGTTTGTTCAGTTTTATATCCGGTTTGGCGAATGTAACGCCCCAGTCTTCAGCTTCCGCACTTTCATTAATCAATTTCGCGACATGTAAAAGAGCTTTCGAGGGAATACAGCCGCGGTAAAGACAGACGCCGCCGGGGTTGAGTTCGGGATCAATCAGGGTAACTTCCATGTCGAGATCGGCGGCCATAAACGCCGCGGCGTAACCACCCGGCCCTCCGCCGATAACCACCAGTTGTGTCTTATTGTCAGACATCTTTATTCCCTTACTTTTCAAAACAGAGCACCAAGGGATGTTCCAAAGCCTCGGCCACCCATTTAAGGAAACGGGCGGCATCGGCGCCGTCGATAACGCGATGGTCATATGACAGCGAAATCGGTAAAATTACCCTCGGCTCCGGTTGACCGTTGAGATAAACCGATTTTATCGAGGACCGGCTGACACCGAGGATCGCCACCTGCGGCCAGTAAACAATCGGCGTAAAATTGACCCCGCCGATTCCCCCCTGGTTGGAGATGGTGAACGTCCCCCCCTCGAGTTCGTCCGGGTTGATTTTCTTCTTACGGGTGCGTTCAGAAATGTCGGTCAGCTCGACCGCCAGTTGTTCAAGATTTTTCCGTTCGGTATTTTTAATCACCGGCACCAGCAGGCCGCGGTCGGTAGCGACCGCCACCCCAATATGATAATATTTCTTGAAAATGATTTCCCCGCTCTCCAGATCGAGCGAGGCATTAAACTGCGGGAAAGTTTTCAACGCCTCGGTGATAATTTTCAAAAGCAGCGCCGTCACCGTCAGTTTGCCGCCGGACTTTTGAATCCGGGGACCGAATTTCTTGCGGAAGGTTTCGAACCCGGTGATATCGGCTTCGTCGAACTGAGTGACATGGGGCACGACCGTCCAGGAACGAATCATGCTTTCGGCGGTCAGACGACGCACGCGCGTTATCGGCTGGCGTTCCACGAGTCCCCATTGTCCGAAATCGGGCAGGGGCGGCGTCACCGTTTTCTCGACGCCCGCACCTCTGGCCACGAGAACGATACCCTTGACGAATTTCTTGACGTCGTCGGCGCTGATTCTCCCGCCCGGCCCGCTGCCGGGAACGACATTGATATCGGCTCCCAACTCACGCGCCAGCCGCCGGACGGATGGCGCCGCCGGGGCCGGCTCCGCCGCCGACAATATCGATACTGCCGGTCCGACCGCTTCTCCCGCCTTCTTGTCGACGATCATTTCTTCGGGTTCGGGTTCTTTTTCCGGTTCTTTCTCTCTCGGTTTCGCTTCTACCGGAGCTTCCTTTTTCCCGGGCGCGGTCTGAGTTGCTTTTGGCGCTTCTTTTTCCTCGGCGGTCCTGCCCGATGACTCCAGACGGGCGACGACCTGTCCTATTTCTACCCTGTCGCCAACCTTGACCAGAATCTCGGTGATAACGCCGCTTTCCGGGGAAGGTATTTCCACCACGGCTTTATCGGTTTCCAGTTCGATAATCCCCTGGTCGAGCGTTACCTTATCCCCGACCTTGACTAAAACATCGACCACGTCGCCGGATTCCACGTTTTCGCCGATTTCCGGAATAGTTATATCTTTAATCATGTGTACCCTCACATTACGAGAAGAGCGGGTTGAGCTTCTCGGGATTTATTTCCAGGTCCTTGATGGCTTTTCTGACCGTCACCGGTTTTATTTCTTTTTGCCGGGTGAGATTATACAGGGCGGCCAGCGTGATATAGCGCGCGTCCACCTCGAAGAAATCGCGCAGCGATTCCCGGGTCTCGCTGCGTCCGTAACCGTCGGTGCCCAGCGCTATCAGCGGCCCGGGCAGCCAGCGGGCGATTGCCGACGGCAGGGCTTTGAGATAGTCTGACGCCGCGACAAAAACACCCTCTTCCTTCGCCAGCGTCCGGATGATATAATTGTCTTTCGCTTTCCGGTCGGGATGAAGCATATTCCAGCGTTCGGTATCGATGGCATCGTGATACAGTTCTTTGTAACTGGTCACGCTCCAGACATCGGCGGCGATGTCATACTTCTCCTGAAGCATCGCCTGCGCCTTGACGACTTCGTTGAGAATCGTGCCGCTGCCAAACAGATGTACCCGGGCTTTATCACCGGCCGGTTTGAATTTGTACAAGCCTTTGAGAACGCCTTCCTCCACTCCTTTGGGCATCGGTGGCATGGGATAAAACTCGTTCATGACCGTCAGGTAATAAAGCAGGTTCTCGCCTTTCTCGTACATGCGCCGCAAACCATCCCTGATGATAATCGCCAGTTCGTACGCGTACGCCGGATCATAGGCCTTGAGGGTGGGATGGCCGTAAGCGAGCATATGACTGTGGCCGTCCTGGTGCTGCAAGCCCTCGCCGGCGAGAGTGGTTCTCCCGGCGGTGCCGCCCAGCAGGAAACCCCGCACCTGGGCGTCGCCGGCGGCCCAGATCAAATCGCCGATCCGCTGAAAACCGAACATCGAATAGAAAATGAAAAACGGAATCATGTTGATGCCATGCGAGGCATAGGCCGAACCTGCGGCGATAAACGACGACATCGCCCCCGCCTCGGTGATGCCCTCCTCGAGTATCTGGCCGTCACGGGCTTCCTTGTAATACAGCAGGCTTTCCTTGTCCACCGGCTCGTATATCTGCCCGACATGGGAATAAATGCCGACCTTGCGAAACAGCGACTCCATCCCGAACGTCCGCGCCTCGTCGGGCACGATCGGCACGACCAGCTTGCCGAGTTTCGGGTCGGCCAGAAGTTTCGACAACAGATGCACGAACACCATGGTCGTGGCCACTTCGCGTTCGCCGGTGCCCTTCTCAAACTCCTCAAACAGGTCAGCAGGGGGCATTTTCAGCGCCGGGATGACAACTTGTCTTCGGGGCACGTAGCCGCCGAGCGCCTCACGGCGTTCTTTCAAATAGCGCATTTCCTCGCTGTCATCCGAGGGCCGATAGAACGGCGCCTGGGAGATATCTTTGCCGGAAATGGGAATGCCAAACCGGCTGCGGAATTCGCGAAGTTCCTGTTCATTCAATTTTTTCTGCTGATGGGTGACATTGCGGCCCTCTCCCGCCTCGCCCAACCCGTAACCTTTGATGGTCTTAGCCAGGATGACAGTGGGCGAACCGGTATGTTCCACCGCCGCCTTGTACGCGGCGTAAACTTTTTCCGGGTCATGGCCGCCGCGGCGTAGTTTTTGCAACTGCTCGTCGGAATAATGTTTGACCAGCTCCAGCAGACGCGGGTCAGCACCGAAAAAGTCTTTTCGGATATAGTCGCCGCCGGAAACGACATATTTCTGATACTGGCCATCGGGCACTTCTTCCATTCTCTTGACCAGCACGGCATCCTTGTCGGCTGCCAGCAGCGGGTCCCAGTCGTCGCCCCAGATGACCTTGATGGCGTTCCAGCCGGCACCGCGGAAAGCGGCCTCCAGCTCCTGAATGATTTTACCGTTACCGCGCACCGGACCATCGAGCCGCTGCAGATTGCAATTGATGACGAAAATCAAATTGTCGAGTTTTTCCCTCGAAGCCAGCGTGATGGCGCCCAGCGACTCCGGTTCGTCCAGTTCACCATCGCCGAGAAATGCCCAGACTTTCTGGTGCGAGGTTTTCTTGATACCCCGGTCTTCGAGATAGCGATTGAAGCGCGCCTGGTAGATAGCCATAATCGGCGAGAGTCCCATCGACACGGTCGGGAATTCCCAGAAATCGGGCATCAGCCGCGGATGCGGATAGGACGACAAACCGCCTTTGGGTTTAAGCTCGCGTCGGAAATTTTCCAGATGACGATGACTGATGCGACCCTCAAGAAAAGCCCGGGCATAGATACCCGGCGCCGCGTGCCCCTGGAAATAGATGATGTCACCGTCGCGGTCTTTGCCCTTGGCCCGGAAAAAATGATTGAAGCCGACCTCATAAAGCGTGGCCGAGGACGCAAAAGTCGAAATATGCCCGCCAATCCCGCTCTGCTCGCGGTTGGCGCGCACCACCATGGCCATCGCGTTCCAGCGGATAAGGCTCTTGATGCGTCGCTCGATTTCGCGACTGCCGGGATAGGCCGGCTGTTGATCCACCGGGATAGTGTTGATATAGGGAGTGTTGGCCGTGAAATGAACATCAATACAGTTCTGCTGGGCGCGCAACTGAAGCCGTCGCAGAAGCTCACAAACCCGGTCCGCTCCCTGGCTCTCATAAACATAATCGAGTGATTCCAGCCATTCCCGATCCTCAATTTCTTTTAACGTGTTCAACTCGTCAAAATCTTTATCCGCCATATAAAGGTTCCGTTTTCCAATAAATGAAAGTTACTTATTGATATTTTAACGTCTTCACAGGCTTTTGGTGCCCTGTTTCATCTCCGATGAAAATATCGGCTCGATTGAAGCAAGTCAAGAAACTTCTGGGAAGGTTATTTTACCGCTACCGGCTGGTCGGTGAACAGGGCGCGGACCACCTTATCGGAGCGGACAACGCAATCGTTGAGCCCTACTCCGTCATAGGCATTGCCGGTAAAATAAAGACCCGGATAACACCGCTGGAATTGTTCCAGCCGGGTCATTTTGTCCGGGTGCCCCACGACGAACTGGGGGATACCTTTGGCGAACTTGAATATTTTCACCCAGACCGGCGGACCGGTAATACCCACAACAGGTGACAGTTCGTCTGCCACCAGCGTCTTCAGGGCTTCGTCGGTCAATTTTACCGCCTCAGGGTCGGTAGCGCCGCCCACCATGGTGCGAAATTGAACCATCCCTTCGGGCGAACAATTGCTGAAGATGGACGACGTCCAGATAGAACCGAGGACGCGTTTATCTTCACCGCGCGGAATCAAAAAGCCGAACCCCGCCAGGTCATGTCCGACATCCTCGCGTCGAAAACCCGTACACACTACGGCAATCGAGGCATACGGAATCGAGTCTAACAGCTCCGCCAGACCGTTGTCCATATGCTGGAACATGCCCGCTGCCGCCCAGGCTGGCGCGGCGCAGATAACGGCGTCGAACGTTTGCGGCTCCCCCTTCGCGAACGACAACCGGTATCCGTCGTCGTGACGGATAACCGAAATTACTTCATGATTAATCTTGATATAATTTTTATACCGTTCGTGCATTACTTCGACCAGCGTGTAAAGGCCGTTCTGGAATGAGGTCAGCCTTCCCGACGGTCCAGCGGCCGAGGCTTTTTTGCCGGCTTTTTTTCTGGCGATGAGCGCCTTGAACAGCGAGCCGTACTCTTTTTCCATTTCAACCATCACCGGAAAACAAGCCCTGAGCGAGAGTTGCCTGGCGTCGCCGCCGAAAATCCCCGACACCATCGGACCGATCATGTTTACCGCGGCCTCGCGACCGATTCGCCGCCGGGCGAAAGCGAATATAGTCTCGTCGCCATCGTCCTTTTTCGGCGCGATAAACGGCTCCAGCGCCAGCCGCAGCCGTCCCGGTACGGACAGGATGGACGAGCGCATGAATTTCAGCGGATGAGCGTGAATCTCGTTAAGCCTCCGGTTACGATAAATAAATCTTCGCTCGGCCTTGGGAGCGGCACGTTCGAGCCGTTTGTCCAGACCGAGTTCGGAAACCAGCCGCAAAGTCAGCGGAGTTTTATCCAGAAAACCGTTCGGCCCCCAGTCGGCGACAAAACCTTCCGTGCGTTCGGTACCGATGGTGCCGCCGGTCCGGCTGTCCTTCTCGAACAGCTCGACTTCGACATCCTCCGGCTGCCGGGTCCGGATAAAATGCAGCGCCGCCAACCCCGAAATACCGCCGCCGATTATCGCCACCCGTCTCATCTCAGGCTCCTTTCATCCCGGCAATTTTATCCAGCACCATGTCAGTCAACAACCGGATAAAAGCCGGGTCGTCGTTGAACGAATCGGTCCGAATGAAATTTTCGACGCCGTTACTCATTGCGATTTCTTTCAACTCGATATCGATTTCATACAAAGTTTCGATATGGTCTGAAACAAAACTGACCGGCACGATAACGATTTCCTTAACGCCTCTTCGTCCCAGCGCGGCGATAGTAGTCGCCGTTTCCGGCCCGAGCCATTTGACCGGCCCGGAGCGTGACTGAAACGAGAGCAAATAATCGTTCTTCCCGGCCGCCAGCCGGACGGTCTCTTTTATCTGGTCATAATAGGGATCGCCTCGTTCGATCATTTTCACCGGCAACGAATGCGCCGAAAACAACAGCACCGCTTTATCCCGGTCTCTGACTTTCGTCATAGCCCGCGAGATTCGTTCCTGAAGGAGCGCGATATACGCCGGGTGGTCGTGCCAGTCGAAAATAAGCGACAGAGAAAGCTCGGCTCCGGTTCCTTCCAGCCAGGCGGCGATATCCTCGAGCGCTGTCCCCGTCGTCGCAAGGGTGTACTGCGGATAAAGGGGTGCCACCACCAGATGCCGGCAGCCGTCGGCCGCCGCTCGGTCAAGCGCCTTTTTGATATATGGCCGGGTGTATTTCATCCCGACATAGGTTTCGACCCGCGGGTATCTTTGCGCCAGCAATTTTCTCACTCCCGAGGCCTCGGCACAGCACCATTTCAACAGCGGCGAGCCGCCACCGATCGCCTCGTAATTACTCCGCACCCGGGCGGCCCGGCGCGAGGAAATGAATTTCGCCAGCGGTTTCTGAAACAGAAACGACAGGGGCAGTTTTATAATATTGCGGTCACTGAAGAGATTGAACAGAAATGGTTCAATGTCGTCCAACGTCTCCGGTCCGCCCATATTGAGAAACAGTACACCCCATTTCTCGCCGGTGAAATTGAATTTCCCCGGCGTTTTTTTCAACAGGACGTCATGATTCAAGACCCGGGTTGCCATCCGTAAAATTTCCCTTAAATGGTTCGTGAAAAAAGAGGCGTCTGCCCCGGCTGACTTTTTCTGAGATAGGCGTCGAACACCATGGCGATATTGCGCACGTATATCCGTCCGGGCGGTAAAACCTTGATCCCCTTTTCGTCGCGGGCCAGCAGACCGTCGTCGATAAACTCCTTCAACTGCCTGTCTTCATATTCGAAATATTTATCATAAACGAGGTTGAACCGCTCTTTCAACTGCTCGAAACCCAAAACGAAATTACACATCAGCGACAAAATGACCCACTGTCGAATCTTGTCATCCTCGCTCAAACGAAATCCCCGGTACACGGCCGGACGGCCGTTTAAAACGGCATCTGTGTAGGATTCGAGTTCGGACCGGTTCTGGGCGAAACTGTCGCTCAGAAAACCGATAGCCGACACGCCCACACCGAGCATATCCCGAGTTTTTTTAGGCGTATAACCCATGAAATTGCGGTGCAGGGCGCCGTGTTCGAGCGCGCAGGCGAGTTCGTCGTCGGGACGCGCGAAATGGTCCATCCCGATCTGGATATAACCCACCTTGAGAAAATTTTCCACGGCGGCGGCGAACAGGTCGAATTTCAACGAGGCGTCGGGCAACGTCGACTCGTCGATATTTTTCTGATGCGGTTTCAGCCGCGGCAGGTGGGCGTAGCTGTACACCGCCACCCGGTCAGCGCCCAGCCGGACGACCTCCTCAATCGTCCGGGTGAAATCCTCGACTGTCTGCAACGGCAGCCCGTAAATCAAATCGATATTGATGCCGCTGAACCCCAGTTCCCGGCTCTTATTGAAAATCATTTCGGTCTGCTCCAGAGTCTGATTGCGGCCGATCGCTTTTTGTACTCTCGGAGTAAAATCCTGCACCCCGAGCGAAACACGGTTGAATCCCAACCGGGCGAGCAGTTCGAGCTGTTCCGCGGTCGTTACCCGCGGGTCGATTTCAATCGCCGTCTCCGCATCCGACTCCAGTCTGAACCGGTCGCTTATGGCCGTAAACAGGCGATCGATCTGGTCGAGATTGAGCGAGGTCGGCGTCCCGCCGCCCCAGTGCAGCTGGCGCAGGTTGTTTCGGTCTTTCAGATAACCGCGGATCATCGCCAGTTCTTTGATTACGGCGTCGAGATAACGGTCAGCCTGGGCGTCATCGCGGCGGACACAGGTATTGCAACCGCAATAAAAACACCGTGACCGACAAAACGGGATATGGATATACAGCGACAGAGGTTCAATATCCAGTGATGCCCGCTCGAGCGTTTCGATGTAATCCTCCGGACCGAACGAACCGTTCCATTCCGGAACAGTCGGATAGCTGGTATAGCGCGGTCCCGGCCGGTCGTATTTCCGCAACAACGAGCGGTTAACTGGCGGCTTTGATTTTTGACTGGTTTTTCCGGTAGGCATGAACCGTCTCCACTAACAGGCGCACATTATCCACCGGGGTTTGCGGAAGAATACCGTGGCCGAGGTTAAAAATAAAACCGTTATCTTCGCCGACAGCTTTCAAAATTCTGCGGACTTCATATTCAATATTCGATGGCGAGGCGAACAGCAGATGTGGGTCGAGATTACCCTGGAGCGCCTTGCCGCCAAGCGTCTCCCTCGCCTGCGCGAGATCCGTCCGCCAGTCGATACCGATTACCTCGCAGTCGACATCGGCTAAATACTTCAGATACGGGGCACTGTTGTTGAGGTACAGAATCCGCGGGACGCCTTCGGTCCGGCAGATTTCGAATACCCGATTAATAAACGGTAGGGAATATTTTTGATAATCGTCGGGCGAAAGAATTCCGCCGCGGCTGTCGAACAATTGCACAGCGTCGGCGCCGGCGTCGATTTGAGCCTTGAGATAATGACCGATAATCTCGGCCAGCATCTGCAAAAGGTCTTCCGCGGCGTCGGGATGTTCGAAAATAAAACGCTTGATTTTGTTGTCGTTGAGCGAACTCCGGCCCTCGGCGGCGTAATACGCCATCGTAAACGGCGCCCCGCAGAAACCCAGAAGCGGCACCCGGTCCTGGAGCCTCCGGCGGGCAAGAGAGATCCCCTCGAGTACCGCCCCCAACTCCCGTGCCGGGTCATAAAAACGAAGCCGGGCGACATCACCGCCATTCGCCACCAGCGGGTTCAACCGCGGTCCGGCGTCGGTGAATTCAACCTCGATACCCAGCGGCTGCAGCGGCAGCAGGATATCGGAAAAAATAATGGCGGCGTCGAACCCCAGCACGTCGATCGGCTGGGTCGTCACTTCGGCCATCAACTCCGGCGAACGGCAGATATCCATAAAACTGTGCTTCGCTTTCACCGCCTGGTACTCCGGCAAATAACGCCCCGCCTGGCGCATTATCCAGACCGGAATCCGCCCGTGCGGCTGGCCGTAAGCGGCTTTTATGAAATCGTAATCAGTCATCTTTCTCTACCCCGGCAGGTGTAAATTTATACCCGGTGCCCCAGACCGTATGTAAATAACGCGGGCGGGATGAATCGGGTTCGAAAATTTTTCTTAGTTTCACGATAAAATTATCAACCGTCCGGTTTGAGGGATAAATATTGTACCCCCAGACGGCGTCCAGCAGCATATCGCGGGTCACGACTTCATCGGCATGCTCCGCTAAAAATTTCATGATCATGCATTCTTTCTGCGACAGTTCCGTTTCCCCCCGGACGCCTTTGGCCCGATAGGTCTTGAAATTGAACCAATAATCCCCGAACTCGAAACGGTCGCTTTCCAGCGGCGAGGTTCCATACCAGACCTGGCGGCGGAAAATGGCCGCTACCCGCAACAGGAGCTCTTTAAGATTGAACGGTTTGGTCAGGTAATCGTCGCCGCCGGCCAGGAAACCGGCTACCCGGTCATCCTCGCGATCGCGGGCGGTCAAAAACAAAATCGGCACCTGCCCGGCCTCCTTGCGAATCGTCCGGCACACCTCCAGTCCGTCCTTCCCCGGTAACATGATATCGAGCAGAATTAAATCGAATTTATCCTGCCGCCACAGTCTGAGAGCGCTCACGCCGTCGCCGGCTACCACCGCCCGGTAGCCCTCGGACTCGAGGTTGAGCTTCAAACCGTCGGCAATATGTTCCTCGTCTTCTACTATCAGAATCTTTTTATTCATACATTCACCGCCGGTAATGTTATTGTGAAAACCGAGCCCCGGTTGTCGCCTTCCGAAAAAACTGTTACCGCGCCCCCGTGCGCTTCCACAATCTGCCGCACCAGGTACAGCCCCAAACCGGTACCTTTCACATTACGGGATTGTTCGTCCCCGGAACGGTAAAACCGCTCGAAAATCATGCTCTGCTCCGACCGGGGGACGCCAACGCCGTTGTCCGCAACCGCCAGTTCGATCCGTTGCCCGACCCGCTTCAAACTGACCGCGATTTGCTTTTGCGTCGACCGGGAATATTTCAGGGCGTTGTCCACCAGAGCCATGACCGCCCGGTTCAACGCCTGGTAATCGGAAAGAACTCTTATTCCCGGTTCGATTTCCCGGCGTAACTCACCGTTGTGACGTTTGACCAGTATTTCCAGACCGGCCAGGTATTCCTCGAGGTCTGCCGAGAGGTCGGTTTCGGACAAATTAAGTTTGTATTCGTGTTGATTGTAGAGGCTAGCCTGCAGGACATTGTCGATCATCCGGTCGAGCCGTTCGCAGTCGTCGAGCATTTTGGGATAGAGTTCCGCCGCTTTAGGAGCATCCAGTTTGCCTGCCTGCAATGTCTCCAGATAAAGCCGGAGCGAGGTCAACGGGGTGCGGAATTCGTGGGTCACCCCCTGGATAAAATTCTGCTGGCGGTATTTCAAATCCTCGCTGCGGCGCAGGGTCCGATAAATGATAAAAGCCCCCAGTAATATCACCAGCATGAAAAAACTGCCCTCGGAAACAAACATGATGACGCGTTTGCGGGCTTCTTTATCGATTGCTTCCGTCACTTCCTCAGGGATGACAAACATTGCCTCCGTCACCCAGGGTTCGTCCTGACCGTCATGAAAACCCTCGATCTTAATATCGAGATTGACCTTGTGGGTTTTCACTATCTTTTTCGGAAATGCCCGGTCGAAAAAGATCAGGTTTTGCGGGTCGATATGTGCGTAAAAGGTGGAATCAGTTTTGCCACCGGTAAAAACGACTTGACCGTTCTTGTCAAGCACTATAAACCCCGCCACGGCCGGAGTTTCCAGAAGATTCCGATAGAAAGAAGCCAGTTGGTCGGGATGGTCACCGATATCCTTGGCGGTAATGAAAGTCACGTCAATAATATCCTGAAAATCCCGGTTGATATGATGTGCCAGATATTCAATATCCTGATTTATCAAGGTCAGCTTGTCCTGTTTTCTCTCTGCGGCGCTGCGAATATGAAAAATGATCCACCAGGTCAACTGACCCGCGGAAAAAATAACCAGAAAAATAAAAACAACGAGAGCGAACCGCCCGGGGTCCTTTTTGCGACCTTTCATTTAGTTCCTCTTGGTTTTGAATCAATCATCGGTTATTCGCTCTCTAAATACTCAAAAGAGTATCACCATGTCAATTAAGAACTTCAATAACTGTAACACCCCGGAGGAAATATGGTTCTTATATTTTTGTTTTTTTTGCCATTACGCGCCGGTAAAGTAACGTTTTTTTACCGGCTGAATGTCATGAAAGTATCACACGTGAAATCCGTTAACAGGCAATGACTTGCCATAGTCAATCAGGTTTGAGCTTGACCCTTTTAATAACAATCGATAAAATAAGAGAAACCTTATAAATTGCGGAATAAAAATGAGAGTGATAATATGAGCGGAATTCTGTTTCTGAAAACACAAAAACCGGCTGACTTAAATGAATTTTATTTGAAACGACTCGGGTGCGAACTCTGGCTGGCTCAGGAGGACTGCCGGATTTACCGGCACGGCAATTTCCTGTTTGGTTTCTGCCAACGCGACGCGGTTGACCGGGAGGCGATGCTGACTTTTTTCTTTGACCGCCCGACTGATATTGACACCATGTATGAAAAATTTTCCGATTGTGCTGTCGAGCGGCCGACAATAAACGATAAATATCGAATTTATCATTTTTTCGCGAAAGATCCCGAGGGTCGGACGGTGGAATTTCAATGTTTCAATCATCAGATTACGGAGTTTATGGCGGGAGACCAACTTCTTTTGTCCCGGCGAAGCCAGCGAAAATTCGAGGAGCGCGAAATATCCGATGAAATCCTGCATAAGGTTCTGGAACTCTCCCGGTTTGCCCCTACCGCCCGCAATACTCAGTCTTATTATTTCAAATTTATTAGGGACCTGGAATTAATCCACTGGCTTTCGGAAACTCGTGGCAGCAGCACCAAACCGATTGGCAACGCCCGAATTGCAGTAGCGATTTGCGCCGACCCGGCGGTCTCCAACCGCTATATCCAGGACGGCTGTATCGCGGCATACCATTTTATTCTGGCCGCCTGGTTTTACGGACTGGGCACTTGCTGGATAGCCGCCATGGACCGCGACGACATCAAAGAGAAGCTGAAAATTCCACTTGAACATTATATCGCCACTATCACGCCTTTGGGTTACCCGGTCAAATGGGTCAAAGATGCTCCGGAACGGAAAACCGCAAGGGAATATATACGAGAATAATTAAGATTGTGACGGGGACACGTTTGTTGTTTGCACAAAAAAGGCTGTTTTTAAAAAACCGCCTTTTTTATTGACCTAAATCCTGAACTTCTTTAGTGCAAGTTTAATAACAGATATTCATCTCGTCGAGCAGGCGGCAACCCTCGAGCAGAATCGCCTCGTTGGAAAGCTGGTTATTATGACCCCTGATATGTTCCTCGGTAATCGGCTCCAGAGTCCAGACGCCGCTGTCCCAGGTGATACCGACATAAATAGCCTCGGCCCCCTGCAGGTCATTGTATCGGGCATAGACGATTTGTCCGCGATTAAGGTAAATATCGAGTTTATCGGCGGCATGTTCCGAGGGCGCGACCTGAATACGGGTAGTCCGTCCGCCGGTCCCCAGCACCTGTAGCAGTTCGATCAGGTTCATATCTTTCAGACGTCCGCGGGACTCGAGCGCGGTATCGCCGTTATCAGCCGAGTTGGCGTACATTTCGATGCGGGTCCAGACTTTGCTGATATTCAGCGCCACCCGGTCAGGATCACATTCACAGTCGAGAATGTCCTCGACTCCCCACTCAAGCAAGGGTGTAAGTTCCCCGGAATGCACTTGCGGCGCCATCAGTAAAGTCGGTGTTCTCTTGAAGTCGATTTCAAGATTCTTCAGTTCCTTGACCAGGGCGAAAATTGTCCGCGGTGGACCGTCGATATAAAGGACAATCAAGTCCGGCCGGCATCGCCGATAAAGACGTGCGAAAGACGTCCACGACGGGGTGATAATCGTCCGGAAACCCTCGCTTTTAAGCCGATCGGAGAGCGCCAGCACCTGTTCCGCCTTCTCGGCGTATATCATTATTTGCCCGGAATGAGAAGCCACCGGTGTGCGCAAGGATTCTTCCTTCAACACCGCCATGAAAGTTTCGAAAACCTCGGGTAAGAGCTGGCGGTTCACCTTCGACGCCGCCGTCTTTCGGAAATCCTCGATCCGGTCGAGAGTCAGATGTTGCGCGGGCTGTAACTGCTCCGAGAAAATATCAACCATAGTCAGGATATTGCCGCCGAGCAGTTCCAATGACAGGTCGTCTTTCTTTTCCGCGGAGACGGGGTGATACATCGACCGTAAAATCTCGATTACCCCGGGTTCATAGTAAACCGACTGCAGGAGTTTTATGACCAGGTCGGTCAGCCTCCGGAAATCGCGGGGCATTACCGTCATATAATAAAATTTAGCTCGTTCGTGCAGATGGGCGGCGCTGAGTACCAAAACCCGCTGGTGGTCGTTCAAACCCAGACGCCGGCAGATTTTGTCGACAAAATAAGCCACCCGCATACTCTGATTTTTGGGCACCCGCTCGTTGATGGTCAGCAGCGAAGCAAACAGTTCCAGCTTTTGCTGCAACTTCCCGCTGACCTGATTGGGTTGAGGATCCTTGATGAGCAAATCGGCAATTGTCCGGAAAGGGGTAACTAGGGTTGACGGCGAAGCCAGGCGCAGACAACTGACCAGGTCGGGACTGTAACCCGGAATTTCGGTCTGGATAAAAACCGCCCCGAAAAATGACTGCCGCAGAAGATGCTCGGCCTGCTCCATCACATTCGTGTTGGTCACCTGAAATCCTTCTTTTTCCAGGACCACCTTTAACAGTTGTGAGGTCCCCGTCTGGTTGGTGACGGTCAAAATCAGCTTCTTATCGACCGGTCTGGGCACGGGGGCATGGCCGGCAGCAAAGGTTATCGCGTCCGGACTTTCCCCGGTTTCCGGAAGGCCGGGTTTATGCGGGAACGATATCATCAGACGGCTCTGACCATAATAGCGGTTGATCGCCCTGGTCAGAGCCAGTTCGACCGCGACATGAAGCTCAATCGCTTTGTCGCCGAGCAGATATTTCAACTCCGCGATCAGTTCGTCATTATCGGGATCGAGACAGGCGATTTTAACCAGGTTTTCCCCGGCCTGGTAGTCAAACGGCAGTACCAGGCGGGACAGGGCAACCTTGGCCGGAATCAAGCCGAATATCTCCGGTGCTATATCAATGGTCGAGAGCTTTACTCCCGGCCGGCCGAAATGTTCCGAGAGCGCCCGCACCAGGTCTTCTTCGGCCGCCGTACCCGACTCCAACAGATGCGAGCAGAGTTTTCCCCCGACCGCTTTCTGACGGTTCAAAGCGGCGGCTATTTCAGCTTCGGAAACTTTTCCCTGCTGAAGTAAAATTTCGTCGATACGTTTCTGCGAGTGTTCTGTATCCATAATGCGGACATGATGTTTATTTGGTTATCTTGTATCATTCCTGATACGGCACCACGGTAAATATTCAGGGTTCGGAATGATACCTTATTATATTATCGGCCTGCCGTTCCAATCATGAAGCCCCGACCGCAAAATGTCCTGTGCAGTTTCTGAACAATGCCGGGCTCCGGTATTTGCTTTTTATCTTGTATTAGAAGTTGTGTGCATTGATTAAAGTGATTAAAACAGGAACAAGAAAACACGTGAAAAATAATTCGAACCTCATACCAGTCTTCTTCCCGGCGTCCGGCGCTATCAGTCAAAACTCGGGATGGTGCGCGCGGGTCGGATAAAACCGGGCGGTGTTAAATTGACGGACGTCTATAAGGTCATACCGCTCAAGAACCACTTTTTCAAACGAGGCTTCCTGTCCGCGTTAGGTAATGGCCTTTTTCCCGTAAACCAGTGAAATACATGAAACCGGTAAATTTATTCGTAGATAGAGTCTGAATGACCCAATCCCTTTTTACGGATGAATTGTGGCTTTATAGTCCGGAAGCCAAAGATGCTGATTTTATGCGTTTTTTTCTTTACAAATTGTAAATTCGGAGTTATATTATAATATTAATAATTCTTTCATGCTCATATCATTCAGTGATTCACATCCGGCAATTATGTGGCCAGGTATAAATAATTACTCACTTTTCACGGGGGAGTGTTATGGAAAAAACACCTGCTTTTTCAACCATTCGACCAGTAATCGTCTTATTATTAATACTGTCTATGATTGCTATGGGGGGGATTTCCGCCTTTGCCGAATGCGGCGATGTCGACGGCAATCTCACGGTCAATATGTCGGATTTCGCCGCCTTATTGAGTCATCTGTATATGACTCATAATACTCTGAATAATCCTGAAAACAGCAATTGTGACCATTACGGCCAGGCAACAATTAGAGATATCGCTTTCCTCCAGGATTATATATTCTTTATGGGACAGGCAATGACAGGCGATTCCTGTCCGACTGATGAAAATGATTATGTGCCGACTGAAGAACCCGCTGATACCCTATATTTCCCTCCAACCACCCTATCATCCGGTGATTCGACCATAACGGTTAATATTGTTTATGACAACGATTCATACATGCTTGCCTGCGCCATACCCTTAAGATTCAAGGTCGACAATGAAAGCCCGGAAGTAGTGGCCATCTACGGCGACCCCTTTGAGTTGGAGATATATTGCGACAGTAACTACCTCGATTCGGGCATAGCCAATATTGCCGTATTTAATTCCCCGATAAGCAGCAGTAAATTACCCCCCGGCACGAGGAATATTTATTTCGATCTGAAAATCGCACCGGAACCTTTCAATCGTACCATCACAGCTACCGTAGCTTCGTTATCGAATGTTTATTATCCATTGTTTGTTAATGGCGAAAGGACCGGGATTGTGCCGGTCATGAGTGGCTTAACGGAGCCGGAACCGCCCGTGGAATATTCTCCATCCCCCCTCGAGGCTCCGGCCAGCCGGGTTATCAAAACCGCCGATATTGACCATGACAACAACGCCGACCTGATTTATTCGACCACTCTCGACTCCACCCTGGAAATAGCCTTCGGCAACGGCGATGGTACTTTCGGTTCCGAGGTTACCCTGCTCTCTGATAACAACCCCACCGGTCTGGCGATTGATTTTATCGATGACGATACTCTGCCGGATATCATCGCTGTCGATGCCGACGAAGTCTTTGTCATCCTGAACGAGGACAGCCGCACTTTTTCGCCCTCATCGTTCACCTACACCGCCGGAACCTCGGCCAACGTCACCGCGACGGGTTATTTCAACGATGACCTGTACAAGGATTTCATTACCACCCCCAATACAATCTTTTTCGGGGACGGTTCAGGAGGGTTTCCCTCAGATACAGCCTTCCCTCAATCGTTCCGCGCCGTCAGCGTAGCTGATTTTGACGACGACGGCGACGACGATGTCGTCATCACCGGCCTGAACGACTCAGCCTCGATTTATCTCAACGACGGTACCGGCAACTTCACTTTTTCCGACGGTTTTCAGGCTGGTACCATCAACGAGGGAGAACATACTGCCAACGCTGTGGCTGACATTGACCGGGACGGCGACGTTGATTTCGTCCTGGCTGAATCGGAGTCGACCAAACGCGCCTGGGGAGCTGACATATACATGGCAATCTGCGACGGTCTCGGCGGCATAACCTTATATCAGACATTCAGTTTGAACGATTACGCTGTCAATGTCGGCCTCATCGACGCCGACCGCGACAACAATCTCGATATCGTCACCGGCACCCTGGGAAATCAATTGTATCTCTGGTTGAGTGACGGAACCGGTAACTTTACTCTCCAGGACCCGGTTGACCTCGGCGACGGTGTAATTACAGACCCGATGACGTTTAATGACTTCGACCGCGATGGCAACCCGGATATACTGGGCGGCGAAGCCAATACCGAAGACTGGACTATCGCTCTCTGCTCGGCGCCGGATGCCCCGGTTCTCCCTGACGAAATGGTTACAACCGGATATTCCAACGCCAGTGTCGAGATTATCAACCCGGAAAATTTTATCATTTCCCGGGATTATCAGACTGTAGCGGGCGCGGAATATTATCAGTTTGATTTCAACCATGACTCGGAACCCGATGAACGGGCAGTGGATTACAACCTTCAATACGGCGAGTACACCATCACCTTCCGACCTCTGCCCGGCGAGGACCCGACCAAAGTTTTTTGCGGCGGTATCCGCATCGACGGCACCCAGCAGTGCTATCTGGCGGAAAATTATTCGTGGCAATTCGATAAAAAACTCTCACCGGATTATCTAGAGGAATTCATTTTCTATTATACCCTCGAACCGATCAGCTCCATATTTCCCGAAAACGGGATGAAAACCAACGACCACCCCATCTTTGATTGGGAAGCGCTGGCTGATTCCATTTTCAACCTTCCCGACAGCTTTAATTTCCAGCTTGACTACTATTATGACTTCAGGTCCCCGCGCTACGATACTATTGTAGTGGAACCCAAAGACCTGGCGCTACCCGCTGCCCTCGGGTTGGATACCGTCTTTTACTGGCGGGTGCGCGCCTACAACGGGACGGAACCAACAGAGTTCTCCCGGACATTTGCTATTTTCGTAACCGATGCCTGCTGTATTTTTTACCGGGGCAACACAAACTGCTCTGACCCGGACGAGCCCGATATCTCGGATATCACCCGGTTGATTGATTTCCTCTACATCAGCCACAGCCCGTTGTGTTGCTTAGAGGAAGCAGACATTAACGGCACCGGTGAGCTACCGGATATTTCCGATATCACCCGTTTGATTGATTATCTTTATCTGTCACATAGCCGTATTGTCCCATGTCCTTAAACAGAAATCTCGAAGCGGCCGTAACTATCAGGCGGCGGCCGCTTTTTTCGATTAAAAGGATTTTAAGCGGTTACAACTTTCTCCCTTCCCCCCAGTAAATATTATTCGAAGGTAAGAGCTTATAAGGAATTTTATTGTAGCCTTCGGGTTTTTTATCACTTATACTGTTATA
>JBMOKZ010000084.1:0-22387 GCA_049324195.1 Candidatus Zixiibacteriota bacterium
AGGGTGTGCAGGTCGTTGTCGACTGGCTTACCGTGTGAGGTAGTGAGTTTTTTCTTTTTACTAGCCATTTGATAACTCCTTTTGTTTGAATAACTACTATATAAGAATAATTCTTAATTAAATACGAAACCATTGCGCTATCAGATTTGGTTTTTGGGTATTATCTTTTTTTAGACTTTTGCCGACATTCTTTGCACAACCCCCTCAGTTCCACGTATTTGGATTCCACTTTGCCCCAGTTTTTGAGGTCGCCCGGAATATTCAACCCGTCAAAAGCCGGCCAGTAAAAATCCTCGATTTTCTTGCAGCGTTTGCATACCAGGTGATGGTGCACATCGAGGTTGGAATCGAACCGGCCCTTATCGTCAAGCACCTGCACCCGTTTGACAATGTCGTACTTTTCGAAACTGGCGATCGTCCGGTAGACGGTATCGAGCGAAACGGTGGGCAAACGTTTCAGCACCCGCGAATACACGTCTTCGGCCGACGGATGCCCTTCAGCGGAAACCAGTTCGTTCAAGATGACGACCCGCTGATGAGTCAGGCGCAGACCGTGCTCTTTTAAAATCTGCTTAAAGCGTTCAAGTTTATTTTTATCGGTTGTTTTCATTCGGGTAATGTTTCAACAATTCAAACTTAAGAACTGTTCCTATTTATAATATAGTACAATTAATTCTTCCCGCTTACAAGTCAGAAAAACCACCGCTTGCGGAAAAACATAAAACCGATCTTATAAAAAAACCGGTTTGAGCCGTCGGGTAAGCCCTTGGCGCCCCCCTTTCTTTAAAAAATTCCATTTTTAGAAATCATTAATTAAAGCCGGACACAGGCGTATTAAAAATATGTTATCTTATTGTGTGGCATACCCTTATATCTTCAGCCAATGAATCCGAATAGACAAAAATATTGGGAACCGGTTAATAAAATGATTGTTTTATAACAATAAGTGTGGACAACCTTTCGGTAAAAAGGTATATTTCCGCATGATTAGTTGGTTTCCTTCACTTCTTTTTTTTGAGGTTGGTTCTTTTTTAATTCAAAGTAAAACTGAATCAGGAAACTTTGCGCAATAGGGCGCAGTAACAGGTTTATTTCGACGAACGCAATCTCTCGGGGTTGAGGTTTTAAGTGGGGATAAACAAAGATGGAGTGTAGAAATGAACATCTACATAGGTAACATGTCGTACAACACGACCGAAGAACAATTACGCGAAGCTTTCGAGAACTACGGCGAAGTTACGAGCGTAAACATTATCAAAGATAAATTCACCGGAGAACCGAGAGGATTTGCCTTCGTGGAAATGCCCGACCAGAACGCCGCTACTTCGGCTATCGGCGCTTTGAACGGCTACGACCTTAACGGTCGTTCGCTGAGCGTCAACGAAGCTCGCCCGCGTACTGAAAACCGCAATCGCGGCGGTCGTGGCGGCGGGAATCGCGGCCGTTACTAAAAGTATCCGGTTTTAACCAATACCGAAAGGCGGTAACCACACAGTTACCGCCTTCTTTTGTATATCCTTTCGTGCAAATCCTTCACTCACGCTCATCAAGCTCGCTTACTGCCTGCCGGGCCAGCTTGACCAGCTCCCAGTAAGGCGGGAAATAACCTCGTTCTTCTTTGAACCGGCCAACCGCCGCGGTCAATTGTTGTTTGATAAGGCGGTGCCGCTCCGAAAACCGTTCATTGCGCAGCGCGGCCGAGGCGTCCATGCCTTCGGGAACCGGACCCACCCCGCCGAACAAATTCAGCACCGCACTGCAGGCTTTGGCCAGCCGGCCGGCCGGCAACAGGTACCAGTCATATTTCAACAGTTCCCCATGTTCGGCCCGTTCGAGCATGATATCCACCACCGCGTTGTCGAGTCGGTCTTTTAGCAACGTCTCGTAATCGCGCCACTCAGCGACCACCCGAAGCTGCGGGTCGTATTCGAGATCCGACGGTTCCTGGGTGACGAAATTTTTCACGCCGAACGCCGCCAGCCAGTTTTTTACCCCGGGACTGGAGATATGCGAAAGTCCGGTCCACAAAGTAACGCCGTATCGAGCATAGGCGTTCGAAACCACCTCGGAGCAGAACAGTTTCGAAGGTTCATCGAAATTCATCGCGAAATCATACGGGATATGTTCGCTTCGCGCGCGGCTGAGCGCAAACGTCGCGGCTCGATGTGGTAAAAGCGGATCCTGCAACATTAAAAGCAGGTCGCGACGAAGCCGCAGAATCATGACGCGAAGTTTCGTGTCCCGGAGGTAATCTTCGATACCAGCCACAGCCACCCCGCATTCGATATGTGATTCAATAATTGATACCACGCCGGTGGCGCTGTCGACATGAGCCAGAGCGATATGGGAAAAATTGCCGGGATAGTCGTTCCCGCGGGCGATGAGAGCCGAAGTCGGCGCGCCGCCGCGCGAGACGAGAATATCGCCGCTGCGAATAGATACTCCGAGAATCGCCGCCGCGGGCGTCTTTGATGGCTCGTCCGAAACCGCGACAGTATTGGGCACGGCTTGCTCCGGCGCCTGAAGGATCACTTCCTCGACTGCCATCCGACCGCCGTAGAGCAGCCGATAAAGCCGGTCACGCACGGCCGGGTCGGCCATATCCCAGTTTCGTGACTGTTCCTTGACCGCCCGGCGGAGGCGGCTGAAAAGAGTAATATAATCGGTGAGGCGTTCCTGACAGACCGCCGTCAGCATTCCCAGTCGGAAAAATCCGTCCTCAACCCGGACGAATACCGAATCATCCGGCGACAGTAGGTCGCTTGACATTTTTTCAACCAGTTTCTCGACTTCGGCGTAACTTTCGCTGAAGTGTATTTTAAGCGAACCACAGCCAGTCGCCCGCAGTTGCTTGAACCCGTTTTCGAGCCTGGTCCAGTAAATATCGGCGTTCCAGGCGAACGGCGCTTTCTCGCCCGCTTCGAACACCGGCGGCGGCGCCCCCGGTATCAAAAGCGCCGCATAACCCGCCACCAGCAGACCGAACCCGCCGGCCAGCCATTTCAACGTACGCGTCTTCATTTGAAATTACTACTCGATATGATTATCGTCGTTTTACCGTCTTACCTAATTCCGCGTTCATCGTACTCAATAAGCAGCACCTGTAAAATACGCATGATAGAGTAAACAACCATGCATAAAAAAATAAATCCACTGATTCAGACTGGCGCAATTAAAATAAAAACAGGCTGAAATTAATAAAATATCATGTCCACATTAATATACATAGACGGAACATGCGAGCGAAACACCTCAAAATATATTAATAAGTATTTTATAATTAACAAGGAACTATATATTATAGATAGCGTAAGAAATTATACAGGCCTCATGGTTACGGGTAATCACCAATTAATAGAGAACTGTATTTGGACTCCAATCTGAATACCCTCTGGGTAAAAGTCAAACAAGGGGATCCTCACGCCTGGCGGCAGATTGTCCGGCTCTATTCCGGACTGGTGCACACCGTGGCGCATAACGCCGGGCTGTCCCGGTCCGATGCCGAGGACTGCGCCCAGTACACCTGGTTACAGCTTTTCAAAAAAAGAAAATCCATCCGGCAGCCTTCGGCTCTCCCCGCCTGGCTGATCCGCACCACGCACCGCCAGGCGATATGTATGGTTGCCCGTCTGAAACCGAATCTCGATATCGAAACCGCCGCCGACACACCCGACAGCGGCGATTTACCCGATGATACGATTACCAGGCTGGAGGCACAGGCCATGTTCGAATACGCCCTTAAGCAGCTTGACCCGCGCTGCAGGCAGTTACTGGAGTCATTGTTTTATTCCCCGGATAAACCCTCATACCAGGCTATCGCCAAATCCCTCAATATCTTACCGAACTCAATCGGGTCCATGCGAACCCGTTGTCTGAATAAAATGAAAAAAATTCTGGAAAAAATCGGATACCGGGAGGACTAAATCCGGCATCCTTCCCCTCTTTTATTATAACAGGAAGTGATTTTCTTGATGAAAAGAAACACTCAAAAACGAAAAACGAAAAGTAAACAAACAATCGTTGACATAATCAACGACGGAAGGTTAGGTGAGTTTTCCATGTCACCCGACAATCCCGATATACCGGATGAGGTTTTCGAGGAACCCTCGGAGGAGGCTCTTCAGAGATACGAACTCATCCCCCTTTATTACGGGACGGAAAAAGTCGCCACCACCCTGCAAGGAACGATAGCCTATGATTCCTGGGCGCAGGCCGGCGCGGTCTCGCTGCGCGACGTTACCGAGGGTCATGTCCGCCGTTTGCAATTGAAAGCGAAACAAATCAGTCTTGAAATAGTGGCCGAACGCCGCCGGGATCACTGGGAATACATTGCCCGGCTTTATTTCCACGGTAAAGTCACCCACGCCTTCGTCTTGAAGGCAGGCACCCGGAAAGTGCTTCCCTTCTCCGGCGGATTTTATTACTGGACCTCGAAAACCGTTCCCGCGACCATCAAGCTGCTGTCTTATAAACAAAACGTTTTATTCGATAAACTGTCATGGCGCTGAAAACGACTGTCACCGAAAAAGATGTTGTCGTCTTTTTGACGACCGGAGACCTTAAAGGTTTTTCCCCGGACGAACTATCGGCGGCCTGCGACCAAAAAGTCCGGTCGCTGACTCAGGCATCGTCCGCCGAGGCGGTAACGCACGGGCGGCAGTTTGTCAAACAGGCAAAAAAATTCGGTGGCTCGATGCTCACTGTCGCCTATCGCGCTTTCGGCTGGGCCTGCCTGGTGGCCGGGAAATATCCCGAAGCCCGCGACGCTTACTTGAACGCCCGTCAGGCACTCCGGCGCGATCCCGTTCTCAGAGCGCGCATCGACCGAGCCCTGATTGACATTTACATGTACCTGGGCCAATCCGGCGAGGCTCAAAAACGAGCCCGCAATGCCCTGGCCGTTTTTAAAAGAGCGCATGCCGACGACGATATCGCCAAAACCAAGGTTAACTATGCCAACCTCCTGCACCGACAGGATCGGCACCGCGAAGCCCGAAAACTTTACCGTGAAGCCGGTGAATTTTTCGAGTCCCGGGGCATCGACCTGGCTGCCGCCCTGTGTTTTTACAATCTGGCCAATACCCATGTTCAGCTTTTCGATTTCGAGGGCGCGGAAAAACTGTATAAAAAAGCCCGCGCCATCTTCGAAAAACACGACCAGCGCCTGCACGCTCACGGCTGTCTCTATGGACTGGCCTGGCTGCACATGCTCGAGGGTTGTTTTCATACCGCTCTGACCGAGCTGAACGAATGTGAGGCGGAATACCGCCGCGGCAAACACGAACGGGAACTGATTCTGTGCCAGTTGGACCGGGCTGAGGTTTACCTGGGTTTGAACCTGTTTATCGACGCCCGTGATACGGCGAAAGAAGCGTACCACAATGCGCACCGACTGGGCATCGAATACGAAACCGCCAAGGGCCTGTTCTTTTACGGCAAAGCCCTGTTGGGTCTGGGTAAAGCCGCTTCCGCCCGCAAAGCATTGGAGGCGGCGCAAAGCCGTTTTCTTAAAATCAAAAACGCCGGTTTTCTGGCGGCGGTAAAAATGACCCGCGCCCTCGCCGGCAACGGCCACCACCACCTGGGCCAGATTCGCACCGCCAGGCAACTTTTTTACCGGGCGCAACTGCCGCTGTGGGAGGCTATCTGTGACCTGCAGATTATCACCCGCCGGCCCGATGATCCTTCCGCCCTGAGGCGTCTTTCCGGCAACCCCGCGACCCAAACCGTCCCACATCTGAAAGCCAGGTACTACACGATTCTCGGCGACCGCCAGGCCAAACAAAACCGTCTCAAACCGGCAATCGAATACTGGAGCCGGGCAGCCAACATTCTCGACGGCGTCCGGGCGAAACTGCCTCCTATGGAACTTCGCTCCTCCTTTTTCGCCAATCAGAGCGATCCATACCGCAAGTTAATCAAGGCTGAATATAAAAATAATCCCGACCGGGCAGCCGTCTGGTCGGAAAAATATAAAACTGCCGGACTCTGGACGGCGGCGGACGAATTTTACACGGCTAACCCGGCTCGCACCAAAGTCGAGACCAGCCTTTCGGAACTGGCTCACCAGGTTACGGCGGTGTCCCAGCGGATATCGGAAAAGGACAAGGAACGGACTATCACCCTCGACCAGACAGCGCCCTCGTTTAGCCGCATCAAAAAGCAGGTGCGCGATAATCTCCTGCAGTTGGAACGGTTCGACCGCACCGGCGCGCCTCGCGACGAAAACCTAGCGGCTTATTTTCGCGAAGCCTCAGCGCGCCAGGCCGTAATCCAGTTCCATGTCGGCCGCACTGACCTCATCGCCCTCGTTCATTACCAGGGCGGCTGTTACGCCCACCTCTATCGGGACGGGGTTGCGGTTCTTAGAGAACAAGTCGCCCGCTGGCGCTTCTTTGTCGAGTTCGCCCAGACGGTGCGAAAAAATCCCCGCCCGGCCGACCTCGACGACGAACGGCAATTACTTGACAATATCAGCGCCTGGCTTATCCCCCCGCTGAATTTACCCCGCGACACCGAACGGTTGTTGATTTTGCCCGAGGGCAGCATATCCAGTCTTCCCTGGCAGGCGCTCGTAAGCGACGGACAATACCTTTCGGATAAATACGAAATCGTGTTCGCGCCGAGCCTGCGACATCACCGGCACGCCTTCGCGACGGAAATAAAATCCGACCGGATAAAATTATTCGTCGGGGCGTCGTCGGGTCTGAGTCATCTGCGCGAGGAGATTACCACCGTAACCGAAAAACTCACCGGCCCGGTCACTGAGGTTTACGACCCCTGTCACCGCGCCGACTGGCCTGACACCAGTACGGCCCGGCTGTGGCATTTCAGCGGTCACGCGCATCTTCGCGCCGATAACCCGTTTTATTCCTCGCTGCTGCTCGAAGACGGCCCGCTTTTCGCCGCCGACTTCCGGCTGAAGAAAAATAATGTCGAGCTGATTACGCTGGCCGCCTGCCGCACCGGTCAACAAACCGGTTTGCCGGGCGAGGAAGCCAGCGGCCTGGTCCGCTCCCTGCTGGAAATGGGAGCGCGCAATATCATCGCCAGCCACTGGGCGGTCGCCGACCGGTCAGCCTCTATGTGGATGAAGCTTTTTTATACATATTATCTGGACGGTTCGTCTATAGGTAAAGCTGTGCGACTGACCGCCCGGGGCGTCAGAGAAAAGTATCCCTCGGCTTACCACTGGGGAGCTTTTTCGATTTTCGGCGCCGGTTAAACAGTAAATACAAACTAATTAATCGAGAGGTAGTGATATGGATTACATCCTTTTCCCAAAGAGAAAAACGAGACCATTAGCGTTTCTCGTTATAACCGCCATATTCACCATTTCGCTGATAACACCGCTTCAGGCCGACACCCCCACGACCGGGCAGGAAGCGACACAGCCCAAAAAGACTACGGAGGAACAATCGGATGCGCTCCTGTATATGCCGGGCCAGCTGGTTGTCAAGTTTATCTCCGATACGGTGAAGTCGGACGTTTTCGGGGAGATTATCGAGGGCGCCGTAGTGGATCATCTGAACAATTCAGGCGTATATCTTTACGAGGTCAATCGTGATGCCAATTCGTACAGTCTGGCCGAGGAAGTCGAGCTGATGTCGCAGGTGGCATATGCTCATCCCAATTACGTAGTTAATCCCCTGCACCCCGTCCAGGGCAGTTATCCTTTCTCCGATGACGCTAAAACCGGCGATATTCAGGTTCAAGCCTCGGTCGGTACGCTGGAGCTGTCCTCAGCCCAGCAATATACTACCGGCGCCAATGTCACCGTAGCCGTCATCGACGGCGGCGTGGAGGATACTCATTCCTTCCTGACGGGTAAAGTATCGACCGGTTATGATTATATCGACGACGACAATTACGCGTTCGACGAAGCAGGCGGTTTCAATACCGGCCACGGCACTTTTGTCGCCGGGATAATCCACCTGGTTGCTCCGGACGCGCAAATAAAAGCTTACCGGATTACCAGTCCACTGGGTGAGGGTAACGGATTTACCCTGGCCAAAGCCATCGAGCAGGCCGTTATGGACGGGTGTAATATCATTAACCTGAGCGTTGTTCTCACAAATGAGCACTTCGCCGTCCGGGACGCCATCGATTTCGCCCGCACGCAAGGCGTTTCCGTCATCACTGCCGCCGGCAACGCTTTCAGTGAAGCACCCGTTTACCCGGCGGCCAACAACAATAACCTGGCGGTGGCGGCTATTGACACCTTCAATATCTTAGCGGGTTTCTCCAGCTACGGCTCACACGTCGATGTCTGCGCTCCCGGCACCAACATTTATTCCGCCTACAAAGATGACGGTTATGCCTGGTGGAACGGCACCAGCTTCGCCACCCCGTTCGTTTCGGGACAAATGGCTCTGCTGAAGCAGTTGCATCCCCAGGCTTCGGTATCCCAGCTGGAAAACGCCATCCAGTCGTCGGCGACAAATATCGACAACCTGAACCTGCCGTACACGGGTAAAATCGGCAGCGGTCTTATCAGCCCGCTGACCTCGCTCAATTTGATGACAAGCACGGATTCGCTGTGGGTCGAACCGGATACGCTCTACTTCACTTACGTGCAAGGTCTCCAGTACCTGGTGGTGCACGAATCCTCGTTTATGCTCGCCTCCACCAATGCCCCGGCCGAGTACTACGGCCGTATTACCACGCTCGACGGCGATCCGGTGTTTCTGACTGCCGAGGATTCGCTGCACGGGTACACCAACGATTCCATAACCGTTTACCTGAGCGATTACAGTTTGACCGCCGGGACTTATTACAACAACATCCGCTTCTTTGCCCGAGACGTCATTGACCCGGCTGACGTCATCGTCGTGCTGACGGTCACCGAAAACGAGAACCCTACTGCCGAGATAACCCCCGACCACCTTAGTTTCTGGGCGCCGGTCGGTGCGGAGTATGAGATGATCGGATATGCCTATCTCACGTCGACCAACGCTCCCGCCGCTTATTCCGCATCAGTAAAACCGGGCGGTGACCAGATTTGCTACCCGCAAAAAGCCCTGGGCATCACCGACGACAGCGCCAATGTCATCGTCGATTGTTCCCGCGTTTCCGCACCGGGTTTTTATTACGACACCATTGTCTATCAGGTCCAGGGCACCGCTCAACCGACCTATCTGACGGTTGAGCTGGAAATAAGGGATACCGTGCCACCGGTTGATTCCGCCTGGATTGTCGGTGATGACTGGCTATATTTCGAAACCACGCTCGGCTCCAACGACACCATGACCGGATGTTTCCAGGTTCTCTCCAGCAATGCTCCAGCCAATTATTTCGTGGAGTTGGCGCAGCCGGCCCGAATCCCGATTGTATATGACAGCGTGGGCGTTACCGGTGATTCGTTCTGCTTTACCATATCGACTACCGGGCTGCCGGTCGATATCTATAACGATACCCTGTTGATTTATGTCGACGGCGTCGATAACTACCCGATCATGGCCATTATCGTGCTGCACGTCAATCCTGACCCGGGTCCGACCGAGGACAGCGCCTGGGTATACCCGCAGATGCTGGAATTCACGCACATTTTCAACGCTGAAACGTTCGCGCCTATGACGGAATACGTCTCGATATTCTCCAGTAATGCGCCGGCCCCTTATGTCATGACGGTTGCCGTGGATACCGAAACCGTATTCGTCACGCCCAACGATACGATATACGGGACCACCGATGATTCAATATTGATTACCGTAAATCCGTATGAATTTTCCGGTTATGACACGCTCTATTACCCGCCTCCGGGGGTTTATTATAATTACCTGGAATTCAGGGTCGACGGTGTCGCCAACCCGGTGTACACGACGGTAAAATTGAATGTCGTGGAAGATACTTTGCCCGATGAATATGTGACCGTCACCCCTGACCATTTGCATTTCACCGCGAATGAGGGAACCTACACGGTTCTGACCGGTCAGGTTTTTCTCAATTCACAACCCCAGGGCGTATACTCCTCGACCGTTCATGGCTACGGTTTCACCGAACCCGAGCCCGATTCCGCGGTCGGTACACCCGACACCGCCACGATATACGTCATTCCTTCAGCGGTTTCCGAAGGTCCGGGGGTGTATTACGACACAGTATTATACTATGTCCAGGGAATTGAAGAACCGGCGCTGCTTCAGGTTACACTGGAGATTACTTCGGACTATGATACCGCCTGGGTGTATCCGTATGCCCAGGGTGTGGAAAGTCCTTTTGGCGTGGATACAATTTATCCCGGGATGCTCTTTATCGGTTCTTCCAACGCGCCGGCTCAATTCGTCATCTCCCCTGTGGATCCGCCTGATTTTGTCTGGTTGACCGATACCGTGGGAATGACCAACGATTCGGTTTTCTTTGATATCATCGCGTCATCAAGCATGGCTCCCGGGGTTTATGTCGATACATTGAGAATCGATATTAACGGGGCGATAAACAGCCCCAGAATGGCTGTGGTTTTCCTGCATATCGATACTCTTACGGGTACCGATACCGCCTGGGTCTATCCCTACGCCCAGTATTTCCTGGCTAATGAAGGCGAAAGCAAAACTGAAATAGGCGCGGTTTATATCGGTTCCGATAATCAGCCCGCTCTGTTTACAGTTGAGGTACAGGATTATGCCGATTTCATTCATCTGACCGATTCGGTTGGTTTGACGGGCGATTCGTTCTATTTCGATGTGGTCACCACACCTTATATGTCCGCCAGGGTTTATATCGATACATTGAAATTCTTTATCGAAGGCGTTCATAACAATCCCTACCGCTCGATTGTCTATTTGTTCATCGACAGCACTTTCATCCCAGAGGATTCTTTCTGGGTTTTTCCCGATTCAGCGATTTTCGGTTCCGAACTCGGTAAGGAACTGGTTCAATACAGTGCTATCTATATCGGGGCGTCGGACTCCTCAAGGAGTTATTTTATCGAATTTATAGATAATCCCGACATAACCGTCCTGTTGGATTCGATGGGAACGGTAAACGATTCCGCGTTTTACGAAGTTCACGCGACAGCGGCGATGCCGGTTGGGAGTTATTCCGACCTGCTGTTGATACATTTTGATGACCAGAACAACACCTCCCGGTTAGTGACCGTAAAACTGATTATATCCGAGAACAATGAGCCGGATACCATTTACGTGGAACCCGAAGAGCTGTATGTCACCATACCCTACGGCGCGACTGACCCTGTCGCCGCGACCGTGTTCCTCCGTTCCAGCAACGCCCCGGCGCAGTATTACACCAACTGCATCGGCGATATCTTCGGAGGGGTTTCTTTCGTTGATTCGGTAGGCTACACCAATGATTCCATCACGGTTCTCTTTGACCCGACCCTGCTGGATCCCGAAATGGATACCCTCCTGCTCGAGTTCGAGGTCGATGGTATCGAGGCTCGAAAGTATATGGTGGTAACGATGATCTTCGAGGATGAGACCCCGCCCGATTCCATCTACGTCAGCCCCGAGGAGCTTTTATTAGATATCCCCATAGGTTCGTCCGACACGGTCGCCGTGACCCTGTTCCTCGGTTCTACCAACGCTCCGGCGATGTATCACACGAACGTGATCGGTGATATAATGGGATGCGTTTCGTTCGCAGATTCCGTCGGTTACACCAATGACTCGATAACGGTCCTGTTCGACCCGACCCTGATGGATCCCGCCATGGATACGCTCCTGCTTGAATTCACGGTGGACGGTATCGAGGCTCGGAAATATGTCTTGGTGTCCGTAAATTTCATGGATATTACCCAGGGCAATTCCGTTTCCGAGGTTGCTTATTTGCAAAATTATCCCAACCCGTTCAATCCGGAAACCAATATTGAGTTCTCCCTTGCCGAAGCTTCGAAAATAAAGCTGGAGATTTTCAATATCCTCGGACAACTGGTGGTAACGGTGGCTGAAGACGATGTCTCGGCGGGGACCCACATATATACCTGGCGCGGAAAAGACAGTTACGGTCAGGGCGTCAGCAGCGGGATATATATCTACCGCCTGACGACTGAGAAATCATCCATGACCAGGAAAATGCTCCTGCTCAAATAACGGAACCCTATATATAAAAAAACCCGGCGGTCGTGAAACCGTCGGGTTTTTTTATGTCTTTTTATTTCTCGTCGGGTTTAACTATCTCAACCTGGTCGGTGCAGAAAAAATCCTGCGTGTAGGTCGCGCCGTCGGCGGCCGTACCCTCGAACCAACCTTCAACCGTGGCGATCACCACCGTGTTCGCCATGGCGATCACGGTTGGGTTAGCCTGCAAGGCCGTCCGGTCGAAACTGGCCAGGAAATTATCGTCAATATAACAATAGCGGAAATCAAAAGCCTCACTGACTGGAATATCGTTGAACTTAAGGGTAACCTGATAATCCGTGAGACTGTACCCCGCCTGAAGCGGGATTCGTATAACCGCCTGAATATCCTGGAATTGTCCCTGAGCGTTCAGAATAATCTTGTGCGGGCTCATCGTCATTTCCTCGCAAAAAGCCTGCGTTGGAGCCATCATCAGTAACAAGACCATCGTGAACGTACCCGCGATGAACATCCGTTGTCTGTTGAACGTACCTGCAGCCATCTCTTCCTTCTCCTTCGAATTTAAATTTGCGGGCGTCATACCCAACCTAAATAGAGAGACTAATCTAGAGGATGTTGTGATGCACGGCCTCATTTTGCCTCTCTCCTTCTCGCCACCCTCTGTTATCGCAAAAACCGTACCGGATGCATACCGGTCGTTGTAACCCTGATTAGGACATATTCTTAGACAACAAAATAAAGATTATAGTCTTTATTCTTGTACCAAATCGTACAAACCGCGCCCCGGCCTGTCCCCGCCGGGGCAAAATCAGCTTGATTGAGTGCCATCCTGTTCGACCGTTTTATGAACTTTCATGCCCTATCCTCATATAATATATTTTAACGGCTCTGATTATTTTTGTTACCTTTTAACCCGCGAATGCATCTCTTATTTAGATGGGAAACAACAACGAACTATTCTGGCGGCTGGTCGAAAAAGAACACCATCGGGCCAGAGCCTTCTGCTACCGGTTAACCGGAAATTTGGAGGACGGCGACGATTTGTATCAGGATTCCGTGATAAAGGCTTACCGCGGTTTCGCGGCCCTGAATCAAATAGAAGCTTTCCGCCCCTGGCTTTATCGCATAATCGGAAATGCCTATAAAAGCCGGTGCCGCTGTCCGTGGTGGAAGAAAATTATCCCGCTGAAGCCGGAAAATGAAAGCCAGCCGCCGGTGGAAAATCCCGAGTCTCTTTATGAGTCCCGAAGACTATTGCATTACGCGTTTTCCATTCTCAAGCCCGAGGACCGACTGCTGGTCACACTGGCGGAAATCGAGGGCTGGAAAATATCCGAGCTGGCTCAACTGGCCGGGAAATCGGAAGGTTTCGTAAAAATGCGGCTTGCCCGCGCCCGACAAAAAATGCGGCGCCAGCTGAGCCGCCGGTACAAAACAACGGCGTTTCAAAATTCTCCGGAAGGAATTCAAAAAATATGCACTGTCACCAAGCCCGAGAACGACTGAACCGATACCGCTGGCTCGTTTCCGAGTACAGCCGGGACACTAAGCTGATGGAACACCTGCAGCACTGTTTTCTGTGTTCCAGCCTGGTGCAGGCCGAGCGCACGCTGGACGAGGCTCTGAGAACCATCGGCCGCGAGAAAATTCCTGACAACCTGCCGCCGGCTGTTCTTCAGGAGAAGGTCGAGGCGGTGACGGAATCCACCGGTCCCGTGAGGCGCTACCGGCCGGCCGCCCTCTTCAGAGCTCGTCTTCGCCGCCAACTGGCGATCGGATTAGCTGCGGCTATCGCCGTTTTTCTGGCGTTTGTCCCGTTCAACTTCACCGAGACGGTGGGATACGAGGTCGCCGTATCCGGTATCGACCGCAATATCGCCCTGGACAACAAGGAAATCACCTCCTTGCTCGGCGCTCTCGGCATGGCAAAGGATAAAGCCGCTACCCTGTTGGATTCCCTCGAAATAAGCAAGGTGCACATTTACGTCGGCGAATGCCGCGAGACGTGTCACCTCAAAATCGCGGACCTGAAAACCGAAAAGGATGTCCGCGTGGTAGTTCAAGCCATTCTTGATTTGGGCTGTTGCGAAATAGATAAAATCATTCCTGTCTTCCGCAATGAATCATCGAGCCTCTTGAAACACGCCACCAGAAGACTTTTTTCTTGAAAGGAAATCAACCATGCAGAAAATAATGACAATATTCGTAAGCCTGCTCGTTTTGATATCTTTAACCGGAACGGTCGGCGCCCAACCCAAACTGACGGTTCCGACCAATCTCTTCAATTTCGGTTATGCCCCCCAGAACGCCAAAATATCTCACGGGTTCTGGCTGTATTCCACGGGCCGCGACACGGTGCAAATCACCGACGTTAAAACCGGATGCGGCTGCACCAAGGCTCCCCTGGAAAGAAATATCCTGTCTCCCGGCGACAGCACCTGCCTGGAAATCATTTTCAGCACCCAGCGTTACCAGCACGAGGTTTCCAAAACCACCCGCTTGCTGACTAATTCGGGAACACCCTCGATACCGGTCACGATAGTCTCGAATGTAACCGACCGTCCGGATTCCACTTATCCGGTCGTAATCACGCCTTACAAACTGAATATCTCCCAGTTCGGAGAAAAAGTTCGGAACGTGATGACGTTCACTATCAAAAACGTATCACCCCAGGAGCTTAAACCAACTCTGGTTGCCGCCCCCGATGATATCTTCGAGATTACCCTGCCGGAAAAAATCAAGCCGGGCGCGACCGAGGAAGGAGTAGTAAAATTGAAAGTGGCCGGGGTAGAACAATCATTCCAGAAATCGTTCACCCTGGAACTGGACGACCCTAACCATACCCGATTCACGGTCCCGGTGATACGAAATTACCGCGAGGTAACCGCCACCCAATAAAAGAAACGAACCATAAATTAGAATAGAGCCGCTTTTAAAAGCGGCCTTTTTTGTGCCACAAAGGCAACAATAGAAAAAACGCCTCTTGCCCGCCGAGCCGCGGTGTATTATCATGGAGCCGAAACCTGAAGTATAAAGGGAGACTGCACATATGGCCGAAAAGTTCATTTTCCACATGTACGGCGTTAACAAGTTCTACGGACAAAAACAGGTCCTGAAAGATATCAACCTGAGCTTTTTCCCCGGCGCCAAAATCGGAATCGTCGGTGAAAACGGCTCCGGCAAAACGACTGTCCTGCGAATCATGGCTGGCTTGGACAAGGAGTTCCAGGGCCACGCCGAGATAACCCCCGGTTTTCGCGCCGGTATCGTGGAACAGGAACCCCGGCTCGATCCCGAGCTGACAGTCCGGCAGACGATCGAGTCGGCGTTCGGCGAAATCAAGACTCTGATCGACGAATACAACAAACTGGCCGACAGCCTGGCTGGCGAACTGGACGACAGCCGGATGCAGAAGGCCATGGACCGCATGGGCGTACTTCAGGATAAAATCGACGCTCTCGACGGCTGGAATCTCGACCAGACCATGAACGTGGCCGGCGACGCTCTCTGTCTCCCCGACGACGACCGAGTTGTCAAAACCCTCTCCGGCGGCGAAAAACGACGGGTGGCTTTGTGCAAGATACTGCTCGAACGGCCCGACCTGCTTCTGCTCGATGAGCCGACCAACCATCTCGACGCCGAAACAATCAGCTGGCTGGAAGAACAATTGCGCGAGTATCCCGGCACGGTAATAATCGTCACCCACGACCGGTATTTTCTGGACAACGTCACCCGCTGGATTCTGGAACTCGACGGCGGTCGGGGTATTCCATGGGAAGGTAACTATTCCTCCTGGCTGGAGCAGAAACTGGCCGGCCTGATTATCTCGGAGAAAAAAGATTCCCCCCGCGCCCGAGCCCTGCAGCGGGAACTAACCTGGATTCGCATGAGCCGTGGCGACCGTAACGAGATGGCCCGCTCCCGCATTCGGGAATACGAGCAGCTGGTCGCCCGCGAAACAGCGGCCGTCAAATCGGCCGGCGCCGTCATCCAGATTGCCCCCGGCCCGGAACTCGGCACCCAGGTGGTCGAATTCGACAACGTCGCCATGGGATTCAATAACCACCCGCTCTTTGAAAAACTGACTTTTAACATCCCCCGTTCGGCCGTGGTCGGTCTGCTCGGTCCCAACGGCACCGGTAAAACCACTCTGTTCAATCTCCTGACCGGAACGTTGACACCGCTCGAAGGTCGGGTCACTACCGGCGCCACCGTCAAACTAGCCTATGTTGACCAGGAACGGTCCGCGCTCGAAGGCGAACGAAGTCTGATTGACGAGGTCGGCGGCGGCCTGAGCGATATCACGCTCGGCGACCGGACCGTCCCCATCCGGCAGTACCTGTCGTTGTTCGGTTTCAAGGGCGCCTCCCAGCAGAAAAAAGCCAGTGAACTTTCCGGCGGCGAACGCAACCGCTGCCATCTGGCCAAAGTCCTCAAAGAGGGCGGTAACCTGCTGTTACTCGACGAACCGACCAACGATCTCGATGTCAACACCCTGCGGATGCTCGAAGAAGCCATTCTGGATTTTTCCGGATGCGTCATGGTCATCAGCCATGACCGCTTCTTCCTCGACCGGGTCTGCACCCACATGCTGGTATTCGAGGGCGGGGGTAAAGTACGCTGGTTCGAGGGCAACTTCTCGGCGTATCAGGAGATTCGCAACCGGGAACTGGGTGATCGCTTGTTCGAAAACCGGCGCAACCGTTATCGCACGATTGTCAAAGCCTGAAGCACACTTTCGAAGATTGACACACGTTGCTATTTACAAGTAAAATTATCCTGTTTTTATAACCTTTTTCCATAATAGACTATAACGACCTATAATATCTTGATAATCTTTTTTTGTTGCAAAATATTCAATTTAAACTAACTTGATAATGTCACATAAACGCTCCAAACCTCACTTCAGGAGGACATTTTATGAAACAATTCCTCGGTCTCTTGCTGGCCGTACTGGCGCTGATGATGCTTTTTGGCTGCAGCACCGACCAGCCGACCCAAACCAGTTCCAACAATGGCGTTGACTATTCCAACGTGCTGGTACAGCGTCCGGAATTTATCGAAACGCGCCCGCAGGCGGTGGTGGAAGCTCACACGCTGGTTGCGGAAACGGCTATCGAAGTTTTGAAGAAAAAACCGACGCCGCCTCCGCCCGACACGACTGAGGGCGACCCGAACCCCAACCCGGCGCACAAATACGCTTACATTATCGGTATTTCCGATTATGAAGGCACCGCCAACGACCTGACCTACTGTGACGACGACGCTGTGGCGATGAAGTCATGGCTGCAGGGCGAAGGCTTCACCTGCCGGATGGATGTCGATGGCGCCGCCTCGGCCGACAATATCATCGCCGGTCTGCAGTGGTTGATTGACAACGCCGTTCCGGGCGATGAAATCGCTTTCTGTTATTCCGGTCACGGTATGCGTTCCACCGAGGGTTCGGCTATCATTTCAGCCGACCTGTACTATATCACCCACGGTTATGTCAACTCATACTTGAACGCGGTGAACTGTACCAAGAAGCTGGCTACTCTTGACGCCTGCGTTATTGGCGATTTCCACAACGAAGTTGTCGATGGTACGTTCATGGCCACGGCCTCTGACAATAAGTATTCCTATGACGCCCCTGACCTGGGTCACGGCGCCTGGACCTATTACTGGCTCTATGGTGCCGAAAACGTTGGTCTGATTTATGCTGAGGAAGTCGCTCCTTACGCCGAATCCGGCATGAAGGCTTGGGCCTCACAATACCGGTTGAGAGTTGATCCGATTCACACCGATAAATATACCGGTGAAATGGACATGTAATCGAATCATAGTTAAATACGTAAAAAAAAGGCTCGTTCCAACGAGCCTTTTTTTATGGCTTGAATTCAAAAGGTCCTGTTCCGGTCGAGTTAAGACTTGCCGGTAAGTCTGCTTAACCTTGACCGGGCGTCGTCAAGCTCCGTGATGCCGGAATCGGCATCTTTCCAAAGGTCGATAAACAGCCGGTACTGCTCAACCGCCAGATCATCCTGGCTGAGCTGTTCATAAGCAAGACCCAGATAATAGTTAGCCTTGACAACCCAGCTTCCGTAATAGAGTTTCGTGTCAGTGAAATCAACTTCGAGTTTTTTCAGCTCGGTGATACCATCGGCCCACCGTCCGGCCTCAAAATAAACCTGCGCCAGCAGGTAGATGGCCGGGGTATAGGGAATTACCATATCCCTGGCCGCCAACTCGAACTGGGTAATGGCTTCGTTCAGGTTACCCCGCGCGTGCGCCACCGTCGCCGCCGCAAAGGAACAGCGCAGCGTATCCCGTTCGGTTTCGATAATTTCCCGATAGTTTTCGATAATTTTTTGAGCGCTGTCAATCTCCCCGGTCCGGGCTAAAAACTGCGCCAGGAAATGCTGATTGTACCTGACGTCATCAGGTAACTGACGGCGATACTGCCGGACAGAGGCCTCATATTCTTTCAATACCTCGTTAAGCTCGCCCTTTTCTTCCAGGACGATCGCCTTTAGATAATGGAAATGCGCAATATCGCGACCATAGGCGTTATCCCCGACCGCGGCCAGCCCGTCATTTATTATCCCGATCGCTTTGTCGAATTTCCCCTCGAGGAGAGGGACATAGGCCAGTGCCGCCAGCCCGGCCGCCCGCCAGCTCGGATCGTCACAGCGTGCCAGTTCCCCGAAACAGCTGTCAGCGACAGCGAATCTGCCCAGTAACAGGTTATTTTTACCGACCTTGAAAAGAGACGTCCAGAAATCAGGCTTGATCTCCAGCGCCTTCAGATATGATTCAAGCGCCTCTTCCAGATGATCGTTAGCGGTCAAAATATCTCCTCGGGAATCATAGGGATTCGGTTCATCAGGGGCCAGGGAAATATACATATCAATAGCCGCCAGCGAGCTATCGAAATCACCCATCCAATCATAGGTGTAAGCCATCTGGTTATATACGATTTTATAGAGCGGGTCGATCTCGGTCGCCATCTTATAATATTGGATAGCTTTATCAAACTCGAGTTTCTTGGCGTAACACAACCCGATACGGAAACAGGCTTCCTTGTCATCGGAATAATACTCAAGCGACTCCTGCAATTCCCGGATAGCCCGGTCGATGTCTCCGGTCAGATATGCTTTCTGGCTTCGGATATAGAAACCCTCTTTCCGCGGCGCCCGGTCGACATATGCCACCGCCTTATCTATCAGAGTTGGATCATCAATAAGCGAAAGAAAATAATAAACCATGGCGAAGGTCGAGTCTATCTCCAGAGCCTTTTTGAATGATTCCACAGCCTCGGTATTGAAGTAGCGGTTATAATTGACCACACCCTCGAGATAGTATCGGTAAGCCAGCTGAGAATGAGTCGTAACCTCGGCTACCTGCCGGTCCGGTTCCCGACGGGCGGCCGAGGGGAGGGATAAATCATTTTTCACCTGAACAGTCAACTTATCCACCAGCGCAAATACGTTCTCGCCGTTCTTGCCATCCACGCGCGGCGAGGCTAGCAGGTCACCGGTTGCAACCTCGATAATCTGGGCGGTTAGAATAAGCTGCGGCTCTATTTGCAGGATACTCCCGGTAATCATCCACCTGGCTCCCGCTTTATCAGCAACCCGCACGGCCGTTTTCTTATCTGATAACTTGCTGTTATCATCCCCCTGCAGTCTCAGGATATCGTACAACCGCTGACTTGAGACCACCTGAAGATAGTGAGATTCCGCAAGGTCCGCTATGACCAGACTGGTGACGATTTGACCGAGACTCTGCGGGTCCCCCGGTGCCGCCAGATTGTCGAAGTATAAAACTGCCAGACGGTTCTGCGCTGCGACCGCTTCCTGGCTCGGACGAATATCGAACTGCCAGGGCTTGAGTACGAGCAGAATTATAATCAGCGCGGCCACTACCGTCGGAATGAAAGCCCGCCAGACTTTTTCTCGGGAGAGGGATATTTTTCGCTCAGATAGTTCTGCCGATATCCGCGACGATTCCCGCTCCGCTTCCGAGGGCACAGCCCAAACATCAGGATCGTACCTCATCAGCTCGGCCGTGTCCTGAAATCTCTGCGCTTGCTCGAAACAATGCTGACAGTCGAAAAGATGGAGTTCGAATGCCCGGCGGTCATCCTCGCTCAGCATCCCGATTTCATAGGCATGCAGCAAGTCACCGTAGCGCTTGTCGGAACAACGGCTCATTATTTCACGTCTCCCTTCTTGAGACAGGACTCCAGCATGGAGCGGGCTTTTGAGAGAGCGGAATACAGCGTTTCCGGTTTGACCTTCAACCGGTCACAAATCTCGGCGGTTTGGTAGCCCTGATAATTCAGGTTCAATATCCGGGCATAACGAAGGTTACGCCGGCAAATCAACCGAAGACAGCAGAGAAGTTTTCGTTTTAAATCCGGGTTGGCGTTGACTTTAAATGCCATGGTTCCCGGAAGGTTCTCCGCCTCCGGCTCTAGCCTCCAGCTTTCACGTTGCTTCGTCCGAAAATAGTTAAGTATCCTGTTATCCAGCACCTTGCCGGCCCAGGCGGCGAAACTGGTCGTGAAGGTGACCTTGTCGTATTCCGCATAAATCGTCATCAAAGCTTCCTGCACGACCTCCTCGGCGTCGGACCGGTTCCTGATCTTATGGTGCGCAAACAGACGAAATCTTGTCGATAAAACCTCAAAAAGTTCGTCTTTTGCCTGTTTGTCGCCCGTACAGACGTTTTTATGAAGAGTATTGATATCCAAGTTTTCGCCTAATCAAACACCTAATCCTAACGGGAGGATACAAGATTGCCTGATAAAAAACAACGATAAATCTTATTCCCCGGTGCCGGTCTTTAACACCCCCCTAAGGTTTGGAATACAAAAGGAAAATACACCTGGATTTTTGTATCATTACCCGGAAGATATGGCCGCTTCGAGCACCTTATATAAAAATCGGACCTAACCGCAAATCCGGAAAATATCACTTCGGTCAGGGTTTCCTGTTTAAAACAAATCTCAAAATCCCGGATAAATCGCGGAACATACTAGTTTGAATTAAATCATAATTCATAAATCTGTAATATGGGAGATTGCAAAAATGAGAAAAACTTCAGCGTTCCTTTTACTCATCATTGTCCTAGCCTCGATCCCGATCGCAGCCCAGAACCTTCTCGACGGTCCTGAAGGCGTCGTTTTCGACTCAGTCCACAACCGTTACCTGGTCTCAAACTGGAACGATGGTGCAATTGTGGCGGTTGATACACAGGGTAACCAGACTTATTTCACCCAAGCCCTGGCTTTCAGCGCCAACATGTACATCCTGGACACGATTTTATACGTCTGCTGCAACAACCGGTGGCTGGTCGGAGTGCATTTAACCACCGCGGAGGTTGTTTCTTTTTTAACTCTGGAGACCAGTGGGTTTCACGATCTGGTCTTTGCCAACGGTTATTTCTACGCCACCGACTGGGACACCGACCGTATTTTTAAAATTGACCCGGTCGCGCAAACATACACTACCTTCGTTGGCACCGGGCTTTCGTACCCTTTCGGTATAGAATACGATGCCGATAACGACCGGCTGATTATCTGTTCTTTCTGGAATGCCGCCGTTCAAGAGGTGGATATATCCACCGGCACGGTTTCAACCCTCACCTTCACCAGCTACAACAACGACGATCTGGCATTCGACAAACACGGCTCTATCTATCTTTCCTCGTTTTCCAGCTGGAACGGCGGTGAGATATTCGTTTTCCGTTATAACGAGGATTTCAGCGGCACGCCGGAATTGATTATGACCGAGGACGGCATCCTGGTCGATATCTGTTACAACCACCGTGACAATGTCCTGGCCGTAACCAACTCAGAGTTGAACACGGTTCAATTCTTTCATTTCGATACCGACGGTGACGAGATTCTTGACCACCAGGATAACTGTGAATCGGTTTATAACCCCCTCCAGGAGGACCTTGATAGTGATATGATCGGCGATTCCTGTGACAATTGCCTTATGGTTTATAATCCAGACCAGCTCGATGAAGACCAGAACGATATCGGCGACGCCTGCGAGGGCTGCTGTCTTGGTTTCACCGGTAATGTCAACTGCAGTGAGGAAGAACAGCCCGATATCTCGGATATTACCCGGTTGATTGATTTTCTCTATATCAGTCATGCGGACTTATGCTGCGAGGAAGAAGCTGACTCCAACGGGTCGGGCGGGACACCGGATATTTCCGATATTACCCGGTTGATCGACCATCTGTACCTCTCACAGTCACTGTTACCCGACTGCCCGTGAAGCTTCAAAAACAGCGGAGCAACCCTTTCCCACCGGGACAAAAAAAGGCAGGTTTCCTCCCCCGGAAACCTGCCTGAGAACACG
>JBMOKZ010000085.1:0-2950 GCA_049324195.1 Candidatus Zixiibacteriota bacterium
GATATATATATACGTGCACTTCGATACGCAGGTATAGATATTGTCGTAGGTCGCTTTAAAAGACTCAAGAAAAAAGTAGTCTTGAAAAATGAAGCAAGCTATAAAAATTATACGACTTCTGATGGAAATATCCCTGGTTCTATTTTCTATGGATACACCTTTGAAGAGAAAAAGACGGATGTCAACATAGCTTGTTCTATCATCAGTAAGGCGACTAATAATGAATATGACACAGCATTGCTTTTATCTGGTGATACAGACTTTGAACCCGCAATCAGCACGGTACAGCAATTGTTTAAAAAAGATATAATTGTAGCCGTTCCTAATAAGAAAATAGCCGGTTCTATTAAGTCTATAGTTCCAAAGGGGCATTGTGTTACAATAAGAGAGAAAGATTTGGCTTGTTCACTTTTGCCCGACCCGATTAAATTGCCTGACGGTAAAATTATCACCTGTCCTCTTGAATGGCATCTATGAATGATAGGAAGAGAGAGAATTACTTATTAAACAAACTGTAATAACAATCCGAGTTATTAAAGGAAAAGCCGTTTTCCTTTAATTAGAAAACGTATTCTGTTATCAATCAACAATATAATATTTGGTGAAATTATTGGGAAAGCTACCCTTCGACTACGCTCAGGGTGACTTTGGAATTAGAAAAGTGACTTCGTCGCCGATTTAATCGCCTATTTATGTATCGTCTTCAGGAAAGCCTCAACCTCGGGGATGCCGCCCTGGAATATCAAATAGCCGTTGTACGGCTCGCGTCTGGTGATATCGCCGCGGATGGGGGTGAGCATCAGCCGCTTGACCTCGTCGAGGTCCTCGGTCTGGCCCAGCGCCCAGCCCAGCTTGATATAGGCTACCTCGGGCAGCATATTCTCCGCCGGGATAATGCCCTTGGACATCAAATCCCGCCCGGTGTCGTACACGAACATGTGGACGTATCCCCAGAGGGTCTGCACCGTCATGTAAATCGCCACGCCCTTTTTGGTGGCGCGCTCGATAGCCGGGTAAAGCGGTTTGTTGACGTGGCCCAGGCCGGTGCCGGCGATGATAATCCCGCGGTAGCCGTTGTCCACCAGGGAGTCGATAATATCCGGCTGCATGTTGGGATAGTAATAGACGATAGCGACCTTTTCCTCGAAATACGGCAGGATGGTAACGTCGCGGTCTTTCCGGCGGCGGTGGTATTCGTTCCGGATGGGTGTGATTTTGTCCCGGTCAACCATCGCCAGGGGGATATCGCCGATGGTGCGGAAGGTTGAGCGGTAGGACGAGTGCATCTTGCGCACGCGGGTGCCCTGATGCAACAGCGAGTATTCGTCTGAGGTCGGGCCGAACATGCACACCATGACCTCGGCGATATCGGACTCGGCGGCGGTTTTGGTCGAATGGATGAGGTTGAGGGCGGCGTCCGACGACGGCCGGTCCGAGGACCGCTGGGAGCCGACCAGCACGATGGGTATGGGGGCGTCCTGAACCATGAACGACAAGGCCGCGGCGGTATGGTGCATGGTGTCGGTGCCGTGCCCGATAACGATGCCGTCGATGCCTTTTTCGATTTCTTTCCCGATGGAGACGGCCAGTTTCTTGTACTGTTCCGGCCCCATGTTCTCACTGAAGACGGCGAAAAGCTTTTCTGTGGTAAGGTTACAGATATCGGCCAGCTCCGGCACTGCGCCGTACAGTTCGCCGGGGGAGAAAGCGGGGATGACCGCCCCGGTGCGGTAGTCGAGCCGGGAGGCAATCGTCCCGCCGGTGCCGAACAGTTTCACGCTCGGCTTGTTGGGAGAGACGGGGAACTCTTTTTCCGGGATTTTATAATGAGCCTCTTTATAGCCTGCTTCCTTCATATCGAGAATGGTGTCGGTGGCGATGCCGATATTGTAACCGGTAGCCAATTTCAGAACCAAATGCGAATCATCGTCATTCTCGGAGCGCGGCAGCATGATACCCTCGAAATCCCCCCGGGTGGTTTTGATTTTCGCCTGGCCCCAGACGCGGACGTTGTATTTTTTCAGTATCGTCAGAGCCTCGCCGCGGTAGCCTTTAAACAAATCAGTCATGGTCGATTTCCTTTTCAATACGGACCTTCAAGTCTTTCAGGGGGACATTCCCGAGCGCCAGCTTGCGCAGATTGCCCATAATCCAGTCAAGGTCGGCGGTGGGCAAAGGCGAGGTTTTTATCTGGCAGAATTTATCCTTTAATACCGGCAGGTAAGAGAGAATCTGCTCCAGCGTCTGTTTTTTATAGTCGATCGTCGTCAGGATTGAGTCGAATTCCATGTTGGGATGGTCATAGAGGACCGGCAGCATTTTTTTGGTGATTTCCCGGTCGAGCTTTTTATCCTTGATGAATTTAAAGAGGCCGTAGATTTTGTTGTAAGTGAACCCGACCGCCGGCGCTTTCTTACCCTCGATATGTTTCACCGTGTGGCCGAAAAAGGTCCCGACGAACTTGGGGCTGATTTCACATTCCCCGACGATTTTCTCGATCATCGGCATCAGGTTGTTTTTCAGCAGGTAGGGGAAAGTATCCTCGGGGATATTCCAGCCGCGAAGTTGTTCGAACCGCCGGTAAACCTCGGGCGGTAAATTCTTTTTCTTTTCCTCGATTCTTTCCTGCTCGATCGCCAGCGGGGCGGAATCGGTGTCGGGATACATCCGGTCGGGACCGGGCAGCACGCGTTCGAAAATAGTCGTGCCGTCGGCGAAGGATTTCCGCGTTTCGTTGGGCACGCCCTCGAACGCCATCAGGCAGCGTTCCTCGATAGTTTCCAGAGCGGTGGAGATATCGTAATCGTCGGCCCATAACAAAACCTGAGCATCGCCGTCTTTGGCTTTCAACGCCGTTTTGACCCGTTCGAAAGTGACCGCGATGCCGGCCTGTTCGTCGTAAACCATATTGGGACGTTCGAGACAGGCGATTACTTTCAGGCGGTCGCTG
>JBMOKZ010000086.1:0-21983 GCA_049324195.1 Candidatus Zixiibacteriota bacterium
CCCGGAACTGGAAGAAGTTTTGATAAACGCCGCGCCGTCGTTCGCCAAGCTTCGCAGTCCTCTTCTCCGGCGCACGGTGGCCCGGGTAACCTCGCTGCGTCAGGCGGCGATAGTCGGTGGAGTCGAGTTGGGTATCCTTATCAATACTCTGAGACGGGCGGCCGGTCAGACCGAGACCGAAATCGAAATAGCCGGGGAATCGATGACGGGACAGACCGCTCCGGGCTGGTTTGACGAGCGAAAAATCTGGCGGTCACTTGACGCCCGATCGCTTATAACGGCCGGGCAGCATCCCCTCGATGAGGTTTTTAAAAACCTCAAAGAGATGCCCGAAGATAAGATATTCGAATTGATCACGCCCTTTGTTCCGGCACCCCTGCTCGACAAGGCCGTCAATATCGGCTATACCTGCTGGTATCGGGAAGAAGCGAAAGAATTGTTTAAAACTTATTTTTTCAGGGAGAAAAATAAAATATAAATATAAAAGAGGAGGAAGTTATGCGTCAGATATCAATCTGCGTTTTTGTTTTTTTGCTGATTTTCGTATCGTTCGAACCGGTTCGCTCCGCGACGGAACTGGAACTGTCCGGTCAGGTGCGCGTACGCGCCGAGTGGGACGACCGGGAATTTGACCCTGAATTGAAATGGAAGCAATATAATCTGCTTCGAACCCGTCTGGGTCTGAAGGCCGTTATCGAAGACAACACCGAGGTGTTCGCGCAGTTTCAGGACAGCCGGACGTTCGGTGATACGACTTTTGCGGGACAGGCGGCGTCGGGCGGTCTCAATGACGGCAAGAATGTCGATATGCACCAGGCGTATCTCAAAATCAACCGGCTCGGAAGCGACGACCTGTCGTTGCAGGCGGGAAGGTTCGAGCTTAATTTCGGCAACCAGCGGGTGTTCGGCGCGGTCGATTGGCACAATGTCGGCCGAGCCTGGGAAGGCATGCTGACCCGGTTTGAATTTTCGAATATCGTCGCTAACGGTTTCGTGTTGAAAAATCTCGAGGTCAACGCCGATGACGGCAACCGCGATTTCGATATTTACGGCTTGTATGCCAATTTCGAAGGTTACAACCTGGACCTTTTCTTTTTCTATGAAAACGACGCCAACGTCAGTTATGTCGCCGATGTCCGTGATTTGAAGCGGTACAATATCGGCTTGTATTATAAAAGGCAGTGCTATCAGCTCGATTTCGAGTTGAACGGCGTTTACCAGTTCGGCACCCGGGCGCTCCGGCAGCCGGCGACCTACAACGAGCTGGATATCGCGGCGTTTATGTTCACTTTCGAGGCCGGGTATAAGTTCGAAGGCGACGCCGGAGTACGCCTGGCCGCCGGAGTGGATTATTGTTCCGGCGACGACGACCCGCTCGACAGGGATTTTAAGGCTTACAGCAACGCCTATTACACCGGGCACAAATTCCGCGGTTATATGGATTATTTCATTCAGTCGGATACGGCCGGACTGATGGACCTGATGATTCGCGCGAAAATGGCGCCCGCCAAAGACTGGGTGTTAAACGGCGATTTTCATTATTTCACCCGGACCGCCGACTATGTCGATTTCAACTATGACGAGACGAAAGATGTCGGGATGGAAATCGATTTGACCCTGTCCACCACCAGCGTGGCGGGAGTGGTAATCGACGCCGGAGCCTCGCTGTTCCTGCCGAAGGAAGCCTTCGCGGGGATGGAAGACCCCGACCCCGGTTTCTGGTTTTATGCGGCGCTGACCGCCAATATTCCGGCCATGAAATTGTAACGCTTTTATAAAAGGAGTAAAACCGTGAAAATGAAAAGATTCCTACCGGTTGTTCTACCGGTGCTGTTGATATTCATATTCGGGTCGGTAACCGCGACCGATACGCAGACCGCGGGTAAGTGCATGACCTGTCACAAGGAAAAAACGCCGGGGCTTTACCAGCAATGGTACCTGTCGCAGCACGGCATGCACAAAATCACCTGTGTGGAGTGCCATGGCGCGACCAAGAGCGACGCCGACGCTTTTTTGCACGAGGGGGCATATATCGCAACGCTGGTCACACCCAAAGACTGCGGACGGTGTCACGAAAGGGAAGCGCTTGAGGTCCAGAGTTCTTATCACGCCACGGCCGGGGAGATTCTGGAATCGGCCGATGCCTACATGGCGCACGTGGCCGGGGGCGAACCAGTAGCTATTACCGGCTGTGAAAGCTGTCACGGCGGGAAAGTGAAAATCGATCCGAACTCGACTAACAAGCTCGACCGCAAAAGCTGGCCCAATTCCGGTATCGGCCGTCTCAATCCAGACGGCTCCAAAGGCGCCTGCAATGCCTGTCATACCCGGCATTCGTTCTCGAAAGCCCAGGCGCGTCAGCCCGAAGCCTGTTCCAAGTGCCATCTGGGTCCGGACCATCCGCAGAAAGAGGTCTACGAGGAATCCAAGCACGGCAACGCCTATTACACGCATCTGGACGAGATGAATGTTAAATCCGACCGCTGGGTTGTTGGTGAGGATTATTTCGAGGCGCCGACCTGCGCCACCTGTCATATGTCGGCAACGGCAGCGATGCCGGTTACGCACGATGTCGGTCAGCGTATCAGCTGGACCCTGCGGCCGCCCGTCTCGGAGCACAAAGACAACTGGCGGGTCAAGCGGGAGAACATGAAAAAAGTCTGTGTCGCCTGCCACGGGAGCACTTTCGTCGAGGGCCATTATTACCAGTTCGATGCCGTAGTGGAACTGTACAACGAGAAATTCGCCAAACCGGCCGGAGAAATCATGAAAATCGTCCAGGACAAGAAACTGATGGAAAACCCGGCCTCGTTCAGCAACGAAATCGAATGGATTTACTGGGAAATCTGGCACCACGAGGGCCGGCGGGTGCGCCACGGGGCGGCCATGATGGGTCCTGACTATACCTGGTGGCACGGGGCTTACGACGTGGCGCAGCATTTCTATTTCAAGCTGATTCCCGAGGCTCGGAAATTCCAGGACCCCGATGTTGACGCCTATATCGACAAGCTGCTGAAAGACCCGATGCATGCCTGGCTGATGACCGCGACCGGAGATTTGAAAGAAGACATCCGCTCCGGCGACATGCAGAAAATCTATGAAAAGCTGTTCGAGCAAAAATAGGGGTCGCTTTGCTTAAGAAATATTTCGATTTTATCCGGCGGGTGTCGGTTGACCTTATCGGCAAGCTGGGAGTGATTCTGACGACCTCGTCGTTTATCACTCTCATCCTTCTGGAACTGGCCCGGCTGGCCGGAATCGTTACCAACACCTATGCCGGGCTGGTGACCTACATGGTTTTCCCGGCTTTGTTTATTCTCGGGCTGGTGCTGATTCCCCTGGGCTGGTACCGCCTGAAGAAAAAAACCGGGAAAACGACTTCGGAGTTGATGCAGGAGAAATTCGAAGCTGAGGATACCCGCGACGGCTTTTGGGGGTCGCGCCTGATCCGTACAATCGGTTTTTTCTCGGCGGTCAATGTCCTGTTTTTAAGCGCCATCAGCATCCAGATGTTCGGATTCATGGAAAAGCCCGTTTTCTGCGGTACCGCCTGTCACAGCGTCATGAACCCGGAGTGGGTGACCTACCAGCAGTCACCCCATGCCCGCGTCAGGTGCGTGGACTGCCATGTCGGCGAGGGCGTGGACGCCCTGATTGACAGCAAGCTGAACGGTCTGTGGCAGATTGTCTCGGTTACGTTCGATTTACTGGAACGACCCATCCCCACCCCGGTGCATCAGCTCCGCCCGGCCCGGGAAACCTGTGAGAAATGTCACTGGCCCGAGAAGTTTTACGGCAGCCGGCTTTTGACCCGGGGGCATTATAAGTATGATGAAAACTCGACCCCGCTTTACACGACCCTGAATCTCAAAATCGACGCCGTCAGGGGCACCGACAAGACCGGCATTCACTGGCATATCGGACCGGAAAACGAGGTGCGTTATGCCTCGGTCAACGACAAACGCGAGGAAATGCTCTGGGTCGAGGTGCTTCGGGAAGACGGCGCCTATGAGCGTTTCACCAACAGGAAAACCGTCCAGAGCGCCGATGATAAAACCGGGATTCGGGTGCTCGACTGTGTCGACTGTCACAACCGCGCCACGCATATTTACGAGGATCCGGAACGGGCGCTTGACGAACGCATCCGGCTCGGTCAGCTCGACCGCTCCCTGCCGTTTCTGAAACGCGAGGCTTTACACGCCATTTCCAATTATTACCCCGACAAGGCAGCGGCATTCGAGGGTATCGCCAATCATATGCATGGTTTTTATAGCCGGCAGTATCCCGAAATCGCCCGTGCCCAAGCCCGGCTTATCGATTCGGCGGTGTCGGTTCTGCAGGGAGTGTACGACCGCAATATCCATCCGGAAATGAATATCATCTGGAACACTTATCCCAGCCATATCGGTCACAAGGGCAACACCGGCTGTTTCCGCTGTCATAATCCCGACCTGGTCGCGGCTTCCGGGAAAACGATCAGTTATGACTGCACGCTCTGTCATTCCATCCTGTCATCCGACCAGATAGACCCGTTCCGGAACCTGGAGCCCGCGGACACGACAGCTCGGGATTATTATATGCAGCAGTACTTGAAGGACGAATTCATGAAATCTTATCTGGACTAAGGGGGTTGCGCCAAAACCTGATAATTATAGTCTTTATTGTTCCGGCGGTAGCGGATTCGGGTGATTAAGACGGGCTTTTCCAGAGGCTGATTTTGTAAAATATCGGTTGACAGTTCCAGTCGTTCTTAGTAAACTTCATTTTTTAAAAAGTTATCTGGCGGCGTGAAAATGCCGCTTTTTACATTTACTGAAGGAGAGTGTAATCGTGAGTCCCCTCATCTATATTATCATCGCTGTTGTCGTTATTATCGCAGCCGTAGTAGTGGTTTACCTGAAAAATTTTCGTAAAGTCGGTCCAAACGAGGTATTGATTATTTCCGGCGGGAAAAAACGCATGGTTACTATGCCCGACGGCACCCAGAAAGAAGTTGGCTACCGGATGCGTATTGGCGGCGGTACGTTCGTGAAACCCTTTATCGAACAGGCCCAGATTCTTCCCCTGGAAATCATCCCGATGAATATCCAGATTGACGACGCAATTTCCACCAATGGTATTCGCTGCACGATTAGGGGTACGGCGGAAGTAAAAATAGCCGGTGACGAAGCCTCGATTCATCTTGCCTCGGAGCAATTTCTGGGCAAGCCGCTGACCGATATTCGCGATGTCGCTCTCCGTACTCTGGAAGGTTCCTCGCGGAGTCTTATCGGCACCATGAATCTCGAAGCCATGAACAAGAACCGTAAGGAATTCGTGGCCAAGGTGTTTGCCGATGTCGAGACCTATTTCGCCAACATGGGTCTGAAACTGCTCTCCTTCAACTTGAAAGAAATCACCGACCCCTCGGGTTATCTCGAAGCTCTCGGGAAACCGCGGATTGTTCAAGCCCGGCGCGACGCCGAGGTGGCCGAGGCCGAAGCAGCCCGCGACGCCATCATCAAGTCAGCCATGGCGAAAAAAGAAGGGGATATCGCCAAGATTCAGGCCGAGACCGAAGTGGCCAAGGTCAATCAGGATTTCGAGCTGAAAAGAGCTGAATTGCAAACAGTCCTTAACCGCAAGAAAGCCGACGCCGATTTTTCCTACGAACTCGAGCGGCATAAACTCAACCAGGAACTCAAGGTCGAGGAAGGCAAAGTCAAGCTGATCGAAAAAGAATCGGCGGTCGAACTCGAGAAAAAAGAAATCCTGCGGGTCGAACAGGAACTAAAGGCGAAAGTTCTTAAACCAGCCGAAGCCGAACAGTTCCGGCTTGAAGCCGAAGCCAGAGGTATGGCCGAAGCCAAGCGGATTCAGGGCGAGGTCGAAGCGCAACTTGTTAAGGAAATCGGTCAGGCCGAGGCCGACGCCCTGCGCCAAAAAGCCGAATCCTGGAACGTCTGTTCGCAGCCGGCGCTGCTTCAGATGATTTACGAGAAACTGCCGGAACTGGCCCGCGAGATGGCCGCACCCATGTCCAAAATCGATAAAATCGTGATGGTTTCTAACGACGGCAAGCTGGGCACCTCCAAAATCACCGGCGAGATGGCCTCGATGATGAGCCAGCTGCCGACCGTTATCAAGTCGTTAACCGGCTATGACCTCGAAGCCTGGCTGAAAAACCTGGCCGGAAACAAAGGCGACCAGAAAGAAGTACCGCCGCCCTCGAAAACCGGTGGTGCGGACAAGGAATAAGCCATCATGATTTCCAACAGGATCGGTCGTCTGGAGCTTTCTCCCACTCTGCGTATCAGCGCCAAAGCCAAGGCCATGAAAGCAGGGGGCATCGACGTTATCGATTTCTCCGTCGGAGAACCGGATTTCAATACCCCGGAAGGTATCAAAGAAGCCGCTAAAAAAGCTATCGACGACAACTTTACCGGTTATACCGCTAACGACGGTATCCCGGAACTCAAAGAAGCCATCCGCCACCGCATCAAAGAGGACCACGGTGTGGATTACGCCGCCAACGAGATTATCGTGTCCTCGGGCGCCAAGCAGAGTCTGTTCAACGCTTTCATGGCCACCATCAACAAAGACGAGGAAGTGATTATCCCCGCGCCGTACTGGGTGTCGTATCCCCAGCAGGTATTGATGGTGAAGGGCAAACCGGTGATGGTGCCCACCCGAGAGGAAAACGGGTTTCGCATCACCCCGGCCGAACTCAAGGCGCATATCAATTTCAACACCAAGGCACTGATACTCAACAATCCCTCGAATCCCACCGGAAGCGCTTATACCCGCGAGCAGCTCGAGGAAATCTGCAATGTCGCCGTCGGCGAGGGACTTATCATCATCGCCGACGAAATATATGAAAAGATTCTGTACGACGGGTTCCGGTTTTGTTCCATCGTGTCGCTGGGTGAGAAAATCAAAGCCCGGACGATTCTGATAAACGGCGTGTCGAAAGCTTATTCGATGACCGGCTGGCGGATCGGTTATGCCGCCGCGCCTAAGGAAATTGTTTCGGCGATGAGCATCATCCAGTCGCACTCGACTTCGAACGCCAACTCCATCGCCCAGAAAGCGGCCGCCGAGGCTCTGAGCGGGCACCAGGCGGAAATCAACCGGATGGTGGCCGAGTTCAGCGCCCGCCGCAATTACATGCTCAACAAGATACGGCGGATTCCCAACATCTCCTGTTACGAACCCCAGGGGGCATTTTATCTGTTCCCCAACACCAGAGCCTATTACAACTGTGAATATGGCGGGATGAAAATCCGTAATTCTTACGGGCTGGCTTATTACCTGTTGAAGGAGGCCGCCGTGGCGGTCGTGCCCGGCAGTGCTTTCGGCGCCGAAGAAAACATCCGCCTGTCGTACTCGACCTCGATGGATAAAATCGAGGCAGGCACCGACCGGATTATCGAGGCTATGGCCAAACTGAAAGAGTCCCCGAAATACAAACGGGTCGCCCTGCAAAACTTCATGACCCATCCGCGTCAGACGACCGACGCCGATACGGCGATATCGATCGAGGAGCGCGACGCCCTGGTGCAGGAAGCCGAGGCGGCGCTGCCGTACGACCGGTATTTCGAATGGAACGCCAACATCAACGGCATCATTATTCAACTGCGCACCAACGTGCCGCATCTCTATGATTTCTGGGTGGAGAACTGGTACCCGGCTCAACTTGAGTCCGATCTCGAGCCGCACGGCATCATCTATGCCGTTGACGGCGTGCCCGGCCGGAAACCGTATGCTTATTACAACCCGGAAATGAAAACGGCGGTGCTGTTTAACACCTCATATTACGGGCAAGTACGAAGCTGGGCGCTGGGCATGGTGGCTCATATCAGCCAGCGTTTGCTCGATGTCCACGGGGTACGAGCGGCCTGTCTCGACTACAACGGCCGCGGCCTGGCTCTGATCGGGCCGAAAGGTCTCGGGCGCGGCTCGGTGTTTTTCCGGTTGCTCGAGGACGAAAAAGCCCGGTTCGTGACCAACGACTGGACATTCGTCCGCTATCGCGGCCAGGAAGCGGTAGCCGACGCCCCGGAGAGAAAATTTTATTTCAAAACTTCGATCGCGAAGAACCTGCCGCGTTACGCCCGGATATTCGACCGCAGCAAATGCGAGAACGTGGTGACCACCCGCGCTGACTGGACCAATATGAAGGAGCTCGGGGACGAGTGCCCGCTCGATTTGGGCGAACCCTACTGCTACTGGGGTTCGACCGATTCGCGCGCTTTGGTTGACCCGGCCTGGATTCGCGGCCCGGGAGGATACGTCAAACGCACGCGGCTGCGGACGGTGGTGCTTTTGACTTTCGAGCCCAACACTCCGGCGGTCGAGAAGCTCGACGGCGCGACGGCGCTGGATTTCATCTGCGAGGGAAAATACCGGGTTCCGGACGGCGCCGGAATGAGCCCGTTCAGGATTCAGCCTTACTTCAATCCCTACAAGCTGGTGACGTCGGTTGACGAGGATGACTTGCAGCGACGGAATTTCCATCAGTTATTACGGGTGACGACGGCGTATAAAGTAAATATTGCCGCCATTCCGCCGGAGGCGCTCAAGGCGCGGATAAAGGATTTAATCGGGTAGGAGTAAAATATTATGGCCAATACACTGGGAATAATCAAACCCGACGGCGTTCGTCGCAAACTGGTCGGGAAAATTATCGACAAAATCGAGCACGCCGGCCTGATTATCCGCGGGCTGAAAGTCCTGCGGCTGTCCCGCGCCGACGCCGAGCGTTTTTACGCGGTGCACGAGGGGAAGCCGTTTTACAAGTCGCTGGTCGAATTCATGACTTCGGGTCCGATTGTCGTGATGGTGCTCGGCGGGCACGGCGCGATCGAACAGTGGCGCGAACTGATGGGTGCCACCGACCCGGCCAGGGCGAAGTACAATACTCTTCGCCGCGAGTTCGCTACCTCGGTGGAGAAGAACGTGGTCCACGGCTCGGACAGTGCCACTACGGCCAGGGCTGAGATTGCCTTTTTCTTTAAAGATGAAGAAATTCTGCCCAAGGAATAACGTCATGTCAGAATCCCTGTACGATACTCAGCTTTACGCCCGGTTCGCCCGGGATTTACACCGGCGTTTGAACGGTCCCAATATCAAGGACGTGACGCTCGAAGAACTTCGGGAACCGGCGATTCACACCGGGACCCAGACCAAATTCGGGTCGTGGGGCTGGCGTTCTTATGTTTCCAGCCGTATTGCGGAGAAGACCTGTTATCTCGGCGAGGCACCGGTGCGCGAATTTCACCTGGCTGACACCAAGAAGAAAATTATCAGCAGCGCTCCGGCCGAACTGGACAAGGTTTTGCACCTGATGGAAACCCTGCCGTTCGTGCGGCTTCGCCGTCAAATGGGCGAGAACCCGGAGTACAATCCCAAATGCAACATGTATATGTCCGTGGCGGACCTGAAAAACTACCGCCTGGCCTATATGTGGGGACACACCATGGGGCCGGTCACCAAAGCCCCGGGGCCGGAATTTATCCTGATTCATATTCCCGAGGAGCACCAGATTCGTCAGCAGGCGCTGGTGCTGCCCGACCACAATATCACGCTCGTGCTCGGTTCCGATTATATGGGCGAGGACAAGAAAGGTTTCCTGCGTAACGGCATGCACGCCGCCGGGTCGCTCGGAATGCTGGGTTTGCACGCCGGCACCAAGGTGGTTATTATCCGCGACGCCAAAACCAACAAACTGAAAAAATTCGGCGTACTGTTGTTCGGCCTGTCGGCTACCGGCAAGAGCACCTGGTCCTGCCACCAGCTCGGTCTGGACTGGAACAAGGGCGAGCGGACACTCGTCTGCCAGGACGATATCTGCTTTTTGAAAAAAGACGGTTCCGCCTACGGTTCGGAACAGAATTATTTCGTCAAGACCGATGTCGACAAGCGGCTGCAGGAATCGATGTACAACGCGCTGGTGCATCAGAGCGCTCTTTACGAAAACGTGATGATTAACGCCGACGGCCAGCCGGATTTTCTCGATGAAAACCTGTGCGGCAACGGCCGCGCGGTCATCATGCGCAAGCAGCTCAAAATCAAGCGGGGTCGCTGGCCGTTCGCCATGAAGGATATCTGGTATCCCTCGCTTAACCTGCCGCCGATCGAGGAGCTCGACGGTCTGGCGTTCGCGTTTATTACAAGGCGCAACACCATCATGACTTTCTCGCAGCGATTGACGCCGATTCAGGCGGCGCTGGCTTATCTCTGGGGGGAATCCAGCCACAGTTACGCCTCCAACCCCGCCAAAGCCGGGGAATCGGTTCGCACGGTCGGCACCGACCCGTTTATCGTCGGCTCGCGGGGGCAGAAAGTTAACCAGTTTTATCGCATCATCATGGACCTGGCCGCCAATTACCCCGACAAGGTGCATTTCTTCCAGTACAATACCGGCGGAATGGGCGAAATTATCGAGAGCACTGACGGCCAGAAGAAAATTATCCGGAAAACCGAACGGGTTCCGATCGATACCATGGCCGCCATCCAGCGCGGCGATTTGCGGGGCACCAATAAATATCGGGAAAGCATTTTCGGCACCGAGGCCATTTATGAAGCCGTGGACGCCGATTTGAGCGCCTATCAGCCGGAGAAATATTATTCGAAGGAACAGATTGACAATTACTTGCGCGACCTGGTAAGCGGCCGGAGGCAATTTACCGAGAAAGTGGCCGAAGAGGGTCTGATGCCGGAAATTCTGCGCGCCGCCGAGGAATCTTATCATATCGCCCCGGAAAAGGATACCAAAGTGTATATGTCTTCGGTCAAAGCCGAGCCGCCCCCACCGAAAGATAAACCCGTAGCCAAATTGACTGATTGGAAGCCGAATCCGCGGCTGAATCGCGACCGCGGCTGGCGCTATGGATGATTGATAAAGCGGGGCTTGACAGCCCGTAAATTGTAAATGATATTACTGCTGTAAAACAAAATTTGATTTTATCCCCCCGGTGTTTATCTATCGGTGCGTTTTTTGGGTGGATGATAAAATATGGCCGGGTTCTCTGGCGGGATCAGGGATTTTTTGTTTGCACGAAACACGTCAATCGTATATTTATAATAATTTCGTTTTTAAGGTATTTTCGGATTCCGGATTCAGAAAGGCGGTTCTTATGTCTCGGCTCATAAAATTTGGATTTTTATTGACGGCTCTGTTTCTCGGGGCGGTGGTTACGGTTGGCGCCGCCGACGATGAAACTTATTTTGATTTTCTCAAGGCGACTTACAACAAACACGATAAAAAATTGCACGGGTATTTGCAGAGTGAATTGAAAGTATTTTTAGGCCAGTATCCGGAGAGCGATTTTGCCCCGGAAGCCAGTTACCTGCTGGCCCGGACTTATAGCGACGTGAACGACGACCATGAATCGCTGGCGATGCTTCTGAAAACCATGTATTTGTACCCCAACAGCGAGATTCACACCGCCGCCGTTGCCGAGGCGCATCGGATTATTGCCGCCAACAGCGCTTACAAGGACCGCGTCGCTGAACTGAATCAGATCGTGGACGGAAATTTCGAGGGCGGGGAGGCGGCTGACCGGCATTACCGTTATCTGTCTTTTCTCAACCGTCTTGACCAGAAAAAACTCTACGACTGGATGCTCGAGGAGTATTACGATTTTACTGTACATTTCAAAAACGACAGCCGAGTGGAGAAAATCGAACGCTGGATCGCCGGCGTTTACGCCGCTAAAGGGGACGCCCTGGCGGCCGTAGCCGGGTATCAGAAATACGAAAAGCTTTTCCCGGTTAACAAAAACCTGCCTTACGTGATTATCAACCGGGCCGAGGTGCTCGATTCGGAACTTCGGGAATACGCCCTGGCCAAATCACTGTTGACCCAGGTGATTGATAATTATCCCAAAACGGAATTTTCGAGCTCCGCTCTTTATGCCCGGGCCAAAATCAAAACCGAACGGTTCAAGGATTACAGCGGAGCCATCGCCGATTACCGCCAGCTTATCGCCGACAATCCCAAAGACGAAAAAGCCGTCGATGCCCTTTTCCAGATCGCCGATATCGATGTCCGCCGGTTGAAAGCCTACCGGGCGGCGATCGATGTTTATAATGAAGTGGTTGAGGCTTATCCGGGGAATCCGCGCGGGGTGGAAGCGTTGAAAGAATCGGCCGACCTGTACGGCAAACTGAAAGACCCCTATACCTCCGCGACGCAATACGCCCGGGTGGCGGAGTTGTATCCCGATCATCCCGAGGCGGCGCAGTGGCTTTATTACGCCGGGGAGGTAACCATGAGCCGGCTTAAAGAATATCAGCAGGCCAAATCATATTACGAAAAGGTGGTAGCCAAATATCCCGGCACCGAGTATGCCGGCAAAGCCCAGCAACGAATAATTCAGATAAACAAGAAAACCGGTTATTAAAAAATCGGCGGCTGATTTACCAGCCGCCTTTTTTAATTAATGTTTCGGGATTAATCCGTTAAATCGCCGCGAAGGCAGCCCGTAGATCTTCGAGCAGGTCCTCGTAATGTTCGATTCCCACCGAAAGCCGAATCAAGCTGTCTTTGATGCCGTTTTTTTCACGAATTTCGGCCGGTATGGAAGCATGCGTCATCGAAGCCGGGTGGTTGATGAGCGATTCAACCCCGCCCAGGGATTCCGCCAGGACAAAGACTTTGGTCGAGGTCGCGAATTTTTTAACGGTTTCGAAATCAGCGTTAAGTTCGAACGACACCATCCCGCCGGGATATTTCATGTGGTTCGGTACGCCCCTGCCGTCCTGTCCGGGATAATAGATACGACTGACCCTGGGGATCGTCTCCAGAAATTCCACCACTTTCACGGAATTGAACGAGTGCCGTTCCATGCGGACATGCAAAGTTTTGAGGCCGCGCAGGACCAGCCAGGAATCGAACGGGCCTAGGGTTGCCCCGAGAGCATTCTGGTGAAACCGGATTTTTTCAGCGAGTTCTTCGTTTTTGGTGATTAACGCTCCGGCGATGACATCGCAGTGCCCGGCCAGGTATTTCGACATCGAGTGCATCACGATATCCGCGCCCAAATCCAGCGGACGCTGGATATACGGGGTGGCGAAGGTGTTGTCCACGGCAGTCAGGAGGCTGCGTTGGTGAGCTATGGCCGCCACTTTTTCGATGTCGATCAGGCGCAATAAAGGGTTGGTCGGGGTCTCAAGCCAGAAGAGGCGGGTGTTGTCGCGGACGGCGTTTTCGAAATCAGCGGCGTCACGGCCGTCGACATAGGTGAAATCCAGACCGAAACGGCGCATCACCCGCTCGAACTGCCGATGGGTGCCGCCGTAGAGGTCGCGGACGGCGACAATATGGTCGCCGGACTCGAACAGGTGCAAAAGAGTTGTTAGCGCCCCCAGGCCCGAGGAAAAAGCAAAACCGCGAATGCCGTTTTCGAGCGTTGCCAATGCGTCCTCGAGCGCGAACCGGGTCGGGTTGGCCCAGCGGGAGTACACATAACCGTCATCGTCGCCCGGGTAGGCTACCCGGTAGGTCGAGCTGGGGAATATCGGCGTCGTCACCGAGCCGGTGTGGTCTTCGGGAACCCGCCCGGAATGAATCGCCCGGGTTTCGAAGCGTTTGTTTTTCAGAGTTTCATCGAGAGCCATAGTTCTTAAAGCATTCCTTTCTCGCGCATCCAGTCGTCGTTGAAAATTTTGCTTATGTATTTTATGCCGCCGTCGGGCAGGATGACCAGCATGGTCTTGTCGGCGTCGAGCCGGCGGGCGTGCTGCAAAGCCGCGTGCAAAGCCGCGCCCGCCGAACCGCCGGCAAAAATGCCTTCTATCCGTGTCAGCTCCCGCGCCGCCGCGAAGCTGTCTTTGTCGGTGACCTGGTAAATGCGGTCGATGACGTCGAAGTCGATCGAGTCGCACAGCATATCCTCGCCGATGCCCTCGACCAGGTAGGTCGCCGGCCTGGTGAGAGTGCGATCCTTGTGGTACTGGTAGAAAATCGAGCCGACCGGGTCAGCGGCGATAATTTCGATTCGGGGATTTTTTTCCTTGAGGAATTTGCCCGTGCCGGAAATCGTGCCGCCAGTGCCGATTCCGCCCGCGAGAACATCGAGCTTGTCCCCGAGCTGCTCCCAGATTTCCGGGCCGGTGGTACGGTAATGAGCCTCGATATTGTTCTTGTTGAAGTACTGACCCAGCCAGTAGGCGTTTTCGGTTTCATTCGTCAGGCGCAGGCCGACCTGGTAAAAATGCTCCGGATTGTTCGGGTCGTCAACCGTGGGGCAGACGTAAACCTCAGCGCCAAAGGCCCTGAGCGTATCGATTTTTTCCCTGGACATTTTATCCGGGATTGTCAGGATAGCTTTATAACCGTGGGCCGCGGCGAACATCGCCACCGCCGCGCCGGTGTTGCCCGAAGTAGCCTCGATGATGGTGCCGCCCGGTTTCAGCTCCCCGGACTCAATCGCCTGCCTGAGGGCAAAAATAACCATGCGGTCCTTGACCGAGCCGCTCGGGTTCATAAATTCCGGTTTGACTAATATGGTGGCCGTAACGCCGTGTTTTTGGGGGAGTTTGCGAAGTTTCACCAGAGGAGTGCCGCCGACGGTCTCGGTGATATCGTCATAATAGATTTTATCTGCGGGTGTGCGCATTTTGTTTTCCTGTGATATGTTGAGGTTTGCCATAACCTTCCGTTCAGATTCAGATTTCGGTAAATATAAGTCAATGTTTAATAAACAATAAAAGGTCGGGATAGTTCAGGTTCTTTTAGGATTATCGTATTTTCCGGTATTATCAGATAAAATGAAAAACGGGACAACCTGAGATGTCCGGGACATTTCCTGACGGTTTTTGCTTTTTTCGGGATATCGTAATTCTGCGGATCGGGGCGGGAAAGAGCGAGGCCAGGAGGCTGTAAATAACCTGCAAAACTTACTAAAATTGTTGAAATAATTTAGTTTAACTCTTAAATTGGATTGTTTATATTCCTGATGCAACTTGAAACAGTAAGACCCAGAAAACCGTATTCTTATGTAGGTTGAATTTGCAGGACGACGAAACAGCTTTGATTGCCGGGGCGCTCGAAGGTGACCAGAAAGCGTATACTTTTCTGGTGAACAAACACAAAACCGCCGTTTTTCATATAATCCAGAAAATCGTGAAAAACGAGGAAGCCTCCCGCGATCTGGTCCAGGAAACCTTTATGAAGGCTTTCAATTCGCTGGCAACCTATCGTTCGGAATACCGGTTTTCGACCTGGCTTTACAAGATTGCCGCCAATACCTCGATAGATTTCCTGCGCAAAAAACGTATTCAGGCGCTGTCACTCGACCAGCCGATTGAAACCCGCGACGGTACGGTGGAACTCGAGGTGGCCGATTATTCCTATCATCCGGAACGGGACCTGGAAAACAAAGAACAGCGTTTCAGTATTGAAACGGCGATTGATTCGCTGCCGGAGAAATATCGAGAAGTTATCGTTTATCGGCACAAGGATGATAAATCTTACGAGGAAATAGCCGATTTACTTGGTATACCGGTAGGTACGGTAAAAGCCAGGATTTTCCGCGCCCGCGAGCTTTTGAAGAAAAAGCTTAAAAATATTTGACTCGGGCCGGTTAAGGAGTCTGTTTGATGTTTGTAAAACGGTTAAAAATATTGTTCTTAGGCGGCCTGCTTTTTATTATCGCGGTTTCGGCGGGCGCTAAAGATTACACTTTCGATTATCAGCGGATTCTCGATGTCGGCGAAAAGCTCGAACTGGAGCTCAATTACGTCAACGGGAGGGTCGAAATTATCGGCAACGATACCGGCCGACTGGTAATCAACGCCGTCAAGAAAATCAAGGCGGTAGATATGGACGAGGCCGCCGTAGTCGCCGACCATATCGAGATTAAAATCGACCAGTCCGGGGACAAAGTTACCGTCAATACCAATTACCTGAGAATGATTGACCGCAGCCCTTCTTTCTGGGAAAAAATTCTGGGCGTGGGCGGTTCCGATTCCTACGGTGATGTCGATTACGTGATCGCCGTACCTGAAAACTGCAAAGTGACCATCAGCAATACCTCGGGCGTAATCAAAGCCAGCTATCTCCAGGGGGATTTAAGTATCCACAGCTCCGGCTCCGACATTCTGCTGGCAAGTATCGAGGGTGCGGTGAAAATCGACAACAACGCTGGTGAGACCAAAGGCGAGCTGCTGTTCGGCCCGGTGACGATTCGCCAGCCGATGGGACAAATCGACCTGGCATGGGTCGAGGGGGATATTCGGATAAAATCAGCCACCGCCCGGATCAGTGTCCGCCAGGAACGGGGCGCGCTTGATTTGACCACCACGACCGGCAGTGTCGATATCCAGACCAACCTGGAAAGCGTCCGCGACAGTTTTGTCGAAACCGAGAGCGGTAATATTCACCTGACGATACCCGAGACGGCTTCGGGGATGCTCAGTATTGCCTCGGATTTGGGCAATATCAAAACCGAGATGCCGATATCGATCAAATCGATGTCAAAAAACAAACTGGTCGGCGAATTCGGCTCTGGCGGCGTCAAATTGAACCTGACGTCAACCACCGGCGATGTTACGGTGGCGCAGTATTAAATAATAATTACATTTTACATGGGATGTAAAATGAAACGCCTTTTCCTGAATCTTATCGTATCCTTCGGGTTCATTACGGCCCTGCCCGCGTTGTCTCTTTACGCCCAGGAAGAAGATACTTCGATCGTCGATACGACGGTGAAGGAAATATCAAAAAAAACACCCGATAATCTTATCTTCAACGAACTCAGGCTGTCCCAAAACGGCGTGTACGCCTATGACACCCTCGGCGAGCGCTGGCGCTACGATTTCGACAGCGATGTATTTGTCCCCGCCGAAGACCAGTCGGAACAGGCCCCCGAAATCGTCATCGACCCGGTGGAAAAACGCTGCACCGAAGAGTTGAAAATCGAGGACTACCCCAGAAGCTCGGTGCTGGTCGGTTATGACGAATATGTTGACGGCGATATCGTCGCTTACAGCCGGGTGACCGTCAAGGGCTGGGTCAAGGGCAGCGTACAGTCCATCAGCAGCAGTGTGGTGGTGACCGAATCCGGGCAGGTTGACGGCGATGTCAAGGCGCCCGAGATTGTCATCCGGGACGGCGGCGTTGTGCTCGGAAGGCAGATTATCGCCACTAAAATAGAACTGCCCGTCGAGGGTATTGCTTATGATTTCATCGTGGTCATTATTGCCCTGACGGCGTTCTTTCTGCTGGCCGGATTTCTGGTCGTGCAGCTCATGCCCCGCCAACTGGAAAATTTTCAGAACTGTATGTGCCGCCACCGGGTCAAGACCTTTCTACTCGGTTTTATCGGCAGTCTCGTGTTCCCCATCGTTATCGCCGTGCTGGCGGTGACGATCGTCGGCATAATCGTCGTCCCTGTCGTGCCTTTGCTTTATATCGTGGCGGTGGCATTCGGGATGATTTCTTTCGGGTATACGCTGGGGCAAAAGCTGGCCAGTAGATTTTTCCATATTGAAAAAGGACTGCTCTTTCAGGTGCTTCTGGGGATTGTCACGGTCATGGTGCTGTGGCTGTTGACCTCGATATTAATGACTGCGCAGAACGATGTTTCGTTTGGATTCGGTGTCTTTTTCCTTGTGGTGTCCATAATCATCTGCACCTACCCGGTCTTTTCCGGGGTGGGAGCCGCGCTATTGACCCGGCTCGGGTTTCGCCAGTATGTCAGTTTCGCCGATAAGATGCAGCAGCAGGGCGCGCAGATGCCGGCCCCGCCCCCGATTCCCCAGGAACCGCCGATTATGACCCCGCCGCCGGTCCGGCCGTTCATTCCCGAGAACGAACCGACTCCGCCCCGCGGACCGTATCCGCCAAACCCGCCGAAATCGGACAAGTCTGACGACGACACCCCCTCCGGCAGGGGACCGCTCCCGGCCGATAATTGACCGCTGTTATTAGTCGAAACATCGCCCTCGCCAATTCCGTATGATAAATTAAAAACAGGAAGAAGAGGTGTTGTATGCACTCGGGTAAAATTGTTTCAGTTTTGATTGTATTATTTATTTTCACCGTGTCCGTCACGGCGGCGGACCGGCTCGAAGAAGTTACGGAAAAAATCGATGCTGAGGGAGCGGAAAATATCTCCGTGAATCTCGATTTCGGGGCCGGCACCATGACCCTCGAACCCGATGATATCGCCGAAGCCGCGGTGGTCAATATCTTTTACGACACCCGCCGGGCTGATTATCGGGTCGAATACGAGAAACGCGGCAGTACCGGCTATCTGGATATGGAAAGTGTGCTGCGCAAGCACCGCAATGTTGATGATCTCGACAACGACTGGGACATTAAGCTGTCCAGCCGCTATCCGACCGAGATAAATTTCGATTTGGGCGCCTGCGAGGCCGATATCGACCTGGGAGGAATTCCTCTGACCATGATGGATCTTGAAATCGGAGCGGCCTCGGGAACGATTATGTTCTCCAAGCCGAATCCCGTACGTCTTAAGGAACTGGTGATCGATGTTGGGGCGTCATCGCTTGAACTCGAGGATTTCGGCAACGCGAATTTCGAATATCTCGAAATATCCAGCGGGGCGGCGTCGGTCGAACTCGATTTACGCGGTAATTATTCCGGGGAATCGAAAATCAATATCGATGTCGGCGTGGGTTCGCTGGACGTGACCGTTCCCAAAGGTGTAGCGGTCCGTATCGAGGGAGACGACGGATTGTTTTCATCGCTTGATTTCCACGGCGGTGATGTCGAAGAAATCGAAGATGACCTTTATGAATCGGGCGATTTTGATTCCGCCGAGGACCGGATAACGTTTAACGTCGATGTCGGGATGGGTTCGGTCGATTTCTATTTTAAATGAAATTTATTTCTTATACTCGATAAGAAACCGCCTTCGGGCGGTTTTTTTATGTCAAAAGCGCGGGAACTGGAATTAATTGTATAAAATAAACAACTTGCCGATTACTAATAAAAAAACATATACTCCTTTTAACCGCTTTTTGAAGCGGTAGGGAAATGACCGAACTATTTGACGGGTGGTTTGTTTAACTAACTGATATAACCTGGTAAGGAGAGAAAATGATTCGCATTATATTGCCCCTGATTCTTTTTTGTTTTACTCTGGTCAACGCTCAGATACCCGATCAGACGGTTCAGGATAAAATATACCGCGCCCGTGACAAGGTTATGCCGGCGCTGGTACATATTCAGCCGGTCATCAAGGATTACAACACCGGCGAATTGATAAAACAGGCTGTGATCGGCTCAGGGGTGATTTTTCATCCCGACGGCTACGTGGTCACCAACTATCACGTGGCCGGGAAAGCCGTCCGGATTATCTGTACCCTCAACGACAAGGAGCAGGTACCGGCGGAATATATCGGCGGAGACCCCTCGACCGATATCGCGGTCGTGAAACTTCAGCTTGCCGATTACCACGGTAAAATTGAGGTGGCCGAGTTCGGTGATTCGGATTCGATTCAGGTCGGCCAGTACGTCATGGCCATGGGGTCGCCGCTGTCTTTGTCGCGGACGGTCTCGTTTGGCGTCATCTCCACCCGCGACCGTTATTTTTCCAGTGATGTCCGTCTTCCCACCGGGGAACCGACGGGGCGCTTCAATCTCTGGATTCAAACCGATGCCGCTATAAATCCCGGCAATTCTGGCGGACCGTTGATAGATTTGAACGGCCGGGTAATCGGGATCAATTCGCGGGCGACCATGTTCGCGAACAATATCGGCTTTGCCATCCCCATCAATATTGTCAAGGACGTAACTGACGCCATCATCGATAAAGGCGAGGTCAGCCGCAGCTGGATCGGGCTGCATTGCCAGGCTTTGCAAGAGCTGGAAAATTATTTCCGCACCAGCGATAACAGCGGCGTGCTAATTGCCTCGATCGATCCCGGCTCGCCCGCGGAAGCCAGCTTTTTGAAAGCCGGAGATGTCATTCTCGAAATTGACGGCGAACCGGTTTCAGCCCGTTTTGTCGAGGAACTTCCGGCTTTTTACAGTAAAATCGCCCGGCACGTGCCGGGCTCGGAAATCAGGCTGAAGGTTTTGAGAGACGAGCAGGAATACAATTTCAAGGTCGTGACCAGGGCGCTGGGCGAACTGCAGGGCGATGATTTCGAATGTCCCGACTGGGGCTTCGCCGTCAAAGGCGTAACCCGGCACATGAGTATCGAAAATCAGCTGAAAGACACCACCGGTGTTTTCGTCTCCGGCGTCAAACGGGTCAGCCCGGCCGATGTGGGCGGTCTGCGCCGGGGAGACGTCATCATGAAAATAAATAAATTAGATATTATCGAGCTGGCTGATTTTATTCGACTTTATAACGAGCTGGCGGCGGCTAGAACCGAAAAAGTTCTGCTGACCATTCAGCGCGGCGGCGGCACCCGGCTGGTTTTTTTGAATATCGATAACCTTGAGGGAGAAATCTTAAATGAATAACAGGCATCATTTCAATCCGCTTACCCTGATTATGGTTCTGGCGGCTCTGACGATTCTGATAATGATTCCCGGTCAGGTTCGCGCCCAGAAATTCGATTTCGACAGGCTCCACGATAAACTGAATGATTATACCGTTATTCTGGATATGAAAATTGAGATTTCTTTCGGGATGCAGACCAATGAACAGGAACAGCGCGTTATGGGAACGATTGTCACCGAGGACGGTCTGGTTTTGTTCGACGGTTCTTTTCTGGAATCAGACAATCCTCTGAGCGCCATTTCCGGGATGACGTTCAAAACCACTCCGACCAAAATCGAAATTACCGCGCTCGACGGCGATAAATACGAAGGCGAGTATGTCGGGGTCGATGATTACACGAATCTGGGTTTTGTGCGGATTATCGCCGATAACAGGAAGCGTTTCAAGCCGGTCGAGTTCGTCGGCAACCAGAAATTTACGGTCGGCGATTGGCTGGCGCTGTATATACTCCTGCCGGAATTCGTGGACCCGCCTCTCGCGGCCGATATCGGTATGATATCGCTGAACGTCAAGACTCCCGAAGAGTTTCCCCTCACGGTCGGGTTCAGCCTGCTCGAAGCGGCTTCGGTGCTCTACAACGAAAACCTGGTGCCGGTGGGTGTGCTCGGTCCGCTGATGAACCCCGCCAATGACGGCGAGTCGATGTTCATGGAATCGTTCGACAATTTCGAGCTGCCGCTTCTGGGCGTCATCACCGCCGATCGGCTGGAAAAACTTATAGCGAATCCGCCGCAAAAAGGCGAGGTGGAACGCGCCTGGCTGGGAATTACCCTGCAGGCACTGACGCCGGATATAGCTTCATTTTTCAATCTCGAGATTTCCGGCGGTATTATTGTCAACGAGGTGGTCAAAAGCTCACCGGCGGAGAACGCCGGACTCCAGGTTGGTGATATGATTGTCGAAATCAACGGCCTGCCGGTGGAAATCGATAAAGACGAACTGATCCCGATATTCCAGCGCCGGATTGCCGATATGGGCGCGGGAGCCGCGGTGGAGTTCATGGTTCTTCGCCCTTCCGAAGATAAGGTTGACACTTTGAGACTTTTCGCCAATCTCGAACAACGGCCAATGGGAGCCAACGAAGCCGAAGAATACGAGAACAAGACGCTCGAATTCAAAGTTCGCAACCTGGTTTTTTCCGATTATCTTTTTTACAACCTCAACGAGGATGAACTGTCCGGAGTGGTCGTTTCCGAAATCACCATGGGCGGTCTGGCCAATATTGGCGGCCTGTTGATTGGTGATGTTATCCAGCAAATCAACAGCAGTCCCGTAACCTCGGTCGAGGAAATCAAGGAAGCGATGGGTAAAATCGAGGAAGAGAAGCCGACCGAAGTCATTTTCTTCATTTGGCGAAACAACAAAACCCTCTTTGTCAACGTCAAAACCGACTGGTAAGTAAGTACAGGGAAAATCTTAAAGGCGAACCGAAAGTTCGCCTTTTTTTATTCTTATTTGCAGCGTTTTGCAGATAAAACCCGGGGCGACCTGTATTTCTCTGCATTCTCAATTTATTTT
>JBMOKZ010000087.1:0-21928 GCA_049324195.1 Candidatus Zixiibacteriota bacterium
GGGCAGCATGACCAGCAGGGGTGCTTTCCCGCTGTCGGGCGAGGGTGTAAACCGGGCGGTCAGCTGCAGGGAGTCGCCGGTGGAGACGGTTATCTCGGTCGGGCCGCTCGGTTTCGGTATCTCGGGTATAGTTTCGGTCCGCGGTGTATTATCGTCGGATTGGCCGCATGCGAACAGCCCCGTCAGCAAAACACATATAAGTAGTAATTTGAATTTCATCGTTATTTCCTCCTGGACCCAATCAGCTAAAAATCACGGCGGATATCAATAAAAAACGGCGGTTTTGGAACCGCCGTTTTGTTACGAGTAATTTATTTCAAATAACATTGGTTTCCTCGGTAACCGCGCCTCTGGTGAAACGGTCGGGGCTCAAATCCGAGATGTCAATGCACGGTTGCTTGCCGGTCAGAATCTCGGTTGTGACTATCCCGGCGGCCGGGGCGTGCATGAAGCCGTGCCCGGAGAAACCGGTGACATGAAACATCCCTTCGACCGCTTTTTCATAACCGATAATAGCCCGGTGGTCGGGCGTTGTTTCGTACAGACCCGCCCACTGATTGGCGATTTCGGCCGTTTCCAGCCGGGGAATACGGTTTAGAGCCCGTTCCAGGATGTTGTCGGTGTAGTCCGGTTCAATGGAGATATCGAATGAAGGCTTGACGTCCTTATCGGCCCAGCCCAGCAGGAGCCCTTTGGATTCCTTGTGTGTGTACAAACCGGATTTGACATCGACCACCATGGGAAATCTCGGGTCGATGAAATCCAGCTCGCCGGTAGTGACACACTGGCGGCGAACGGGTTCGACTTTGACATCGGCTCCGGCCATTTTACCGATGAGCTTGGACCAGGCGCCGCTGCAGTTGATTACCATCGGGCAGTTGATTTCGCCTTTGCGGGTCTTGACCCTGGTAATTTTACCGTTTTCGATATTGAAACCGGTAACCTCGGTTTCATTGGCGATTTCGACTCCCAGATTGCGAGCCGCTTTTTCATAACCGGTCAAAAACTCGCTGGGGTCGCCGATCCCGTCATCATGGCAGAAAGTCGCCAGTTGAATATCGTCGGTACGGACAATGGGTACAAACTCTCTTATCTGTTCGGGCTTGAGCAGTTCCACCGGCAAACCCAGGGATTTTTGAAGTTCGTAGCTTTCTTTGAAAGTGGCAATATCGTTGTCTTCGGCAAGAAGAAACATATAACCGCACTGGTCGAACAGAGCATCATAACCGGTCTCATCTTTGAAGTTGGCAAAGATTTTTTCGGACAACATCGACATCTGCACGTTGGTTTTGCTGGTAAACTGGGCTCTGATACCGCCGGCGGCTTTGGAAGTAGAGCCGGAGCCGAGGAAAGTTTCCTTCTCGAGGACAACAATATTTCCATATTTTTCGCGAGCGAGATAAAAAGCCGCAGCTATGCCGATAATCCCTCCGCCGATAATTACTGCGTCTGCATTTTTCCGCATATCAACACCCTCTATTGGTTAGCTCGTACAAAGTCAATCGAATAATTCACGGTAAAGTAAATAAAAACGCCTGTAAGTCAAGCCCCATAAATTTAATTGTTTTTTAAAAAAGTGCTCTCTTGTATAATTAACTGTTGTCGATTATAAAAAAAGTTTTAGATTCTTAACCGATATGAAAACCAGGCTAATCCGAACATTATTTGATACTCTGCAACTTTCGGAAACGAACTCGCTGATACTGTTATCGGTTTTCGTGGGTGTGACGACCGGATTCGGAGCGCTGGCTTTTATTACCCTGATAGAGTATTTCAACCATGTTTTTTTTCATTTGACCGACCAGGTTCTGACACAGGCGATGGGCCAGAGCGAACCCTGGGGTTATAAATATTACCTGCCGTTGATTCCCATGCTGGGGGGGCTTTTAGTCGGACCGATCGTTTTCAAGTTCGCCAGGGAAGCCAAGGGGCACGGTGTCCCCGAGGTGATGAACGCCGTGGCGCGTCTGGGCGGGATAATCCGTCCCCGGGTGGCGGCCGCCAAAGCGCTGGCCTCGGCTATCTGTATCGGTTCCGGCGGTTCGGCCGGACGCGAGGGTCCGATTATCCAGATCGGCTCGGCGCTGGGATCAACTATCGGGCAGTTGTTTCGGATGTCCGGCGACCGGGTAAAAATTCTCGTCGGCTGCGGCTCGGCTGCGGGTATCTCAGCTGTCTTTAACGCTCCGATGGCCGGGGTCCTGTTTGCCATGGAAATCATCCTCGGGGATTTTGCTATTCGGACTTTCGCGCCGGTACTCTTATCATCGGTGGTAGCCTCGGTCATAACCCGGGCGTTCCTCGGCAATAATCCAGCCTTTGAAGTACCCAGTTATTCGCTGGTTTCCGCCTGGGAAATACCTATGTATGTCGTTATGGGTTTCGTTATCGGGCTGGTAGCGGTGGCGTTCACCCGGTCGCTCGATATTTTCGAGGATTTCTTCGACAGGCTCAGAATGCCGAACTGGTACAAACCGGCTCTGGGCGGTCTGCTGCTCGGGGTGATAGCGATTTTTTTTCCCCAGATTTTAGCCGACGGCTATAAAACGATCGGGCTGACCCTGCTGGGCGATATGAGCCTACTGTTGATGTTCGTGTTAATTTTTTTGAAGATGCTGGCGACTTCGCTGACACTCGGCTCGGGCAACTCCGGTGGGATTTTCGCCCCCTCGCTTTTCATGGGTGCGGTCAGCGGCGGCGCTTTCGGAGTGGTGATCAATTACTTATTCCCGGAAATAACCGCCACTCCCGGAGCCTACGCTCTGGTGGGGATGGCCGCGATGGTGGCCGGCGCCACCCATGCCCCGATTACGGCGATTTTCATCATTTATGAAATGACCCTGGATTATCGTATTATTTTACCCCTGATGGTTACGGTGGTTTTTTCGACCCTGGTTGCCCGACATCTGTTCCCGCATTCCATCTACACCATTAAGCTGTTCAAACGCGGTATCGACCTGCGGGGCGGTAAGGATATCAATGTCCTGCGCACCCATAAGGTCGCCGAGGTCATGTCCACTGAATTCGAAACGCTTTTGACCAGCGCCACGCTGGCGGATATTTTCAATAAAATCACGCATTCCAAAGAAACCTATTTTGTGGTTACCGACGGTAAAAACGACCTCAAGGGAATCATATCGTTTCAGGATATCCGCAATCTTCTGAGTCAGCACGAACTCGATTATCTGGTTATCGCCCAGGATTTGGTCGAGCCGGAAACGGTGGTGATTAACGACGATGATACGCTAGAAACCGCTTACAATATCTTCGGCCAGCGGGATTTCGGTTTGGTGCCGGTCGTGAATCGGGGGCAACCGCACCGGGTTATCGGAGTGGTTCGGCGGGAAAAACTGGTAGATTATTACAACAAGCGTCTCATCGAAACCCTTCGCACTTAGGTTCTGGATTTTAAACATTGATATCGGGTTGTCGGGGCTGAAAACGCGGAAATGTCACTGTTACCGTCGTGCCTTCGCCGGGTTTCGAAGTCACGAATATCCGACCGTGATGCCGTTCGACGATGCTTCTGGCGTGGTACAGACCCAGCCCGTGACCGTTTTTCTTAGTCGAAAAATGAATATTAAAAATTTTATCGAGATGCCGTTTTTTGATGCCGGTGCCATTGTCGGTTATGACGATACTGACGATATTGGTGCTTTTTTCGAATTTCGTATCGATGGTCAGGCGGCGTTTGAAGTTTTCGTCGTGGTCTTTCAATGATTTTTCCTCAATAGCCTCAGCCGCGTTGGTCAACAGGTTTTGCAGGGCGTTCTGCACCTGACCGACATCGATTTCGATATTGGGAATATCTTCCTGCAAGTTAAGCGTGAAATAAATTTCCTTGAAATGCGCCTTATCGTTCAGGGAGAACAGCAGGTCGTTGATCAAATGGTTGATATTGAAACTTATTACACGGCTGTCCCGAGGCGGGCTCTGAGCCAGTTCTTCGAGGAAATCCTTGATTTTGAAAACGGAGTTAATAATTGTCCGGACGTTGAATTTGACTTTGTCGGTGCGGCCTTTTTCAAAATTCAAATTCAAAAGTTCGGTATTGTTGGCGATTACTGAGAGGAAGTTATTCAATTTGTGAGCCACCCGGGCAGCCATTTCGCCGCGTGCGACCATCTTTTCGGAAATAATCATGTACTTGTCCATCATCGCCCGCTCGGTGACGTCCTCGACCAGAATCGTCAAACCATAATCGCTGTAGGGAAAATTCGCCACCGGGTAAATTTTGATGGAGAGAATTTTTTCCATGTAGCCGGTGTGATGAGTAAAGCGCGAATCGGCAAATACCTGCCGGGTGGTCAGGACGGTGTTTATCATCCGCGACCAGCGGGGTTTTTCGCTCTCGGGCAGAATCTCGATAAAATTAGCCGGCTGGCTGGTTTCTTCGAAAGTCCTGACATCGTCGACATTCAGATCGAATACCTCGAATGCCGCCTGGTTGATATCGGCAATCCAGCCCTCGGGGGAGATAACGACTGTGCCGACGGGTGACGAGGTCGTGAGGGCTTCCTTGTAATTTTTCAATCTGGTCGTCGTTTGAAAACGCTTCGCCTGCGCTATCACCGGGGACACCAGGCCGGCCAGAAGCCGGAGATGATAAAAGTCGGACTCGGTGAAAATTCTCGTTTTATTCTGGCTTTCCAGAAAGACGGCGCCAAGCACCTCATCCCCGATTTTAAACGGTGCGCAGAGGAACGAATGTTGCGGTGAGGGTACGGAAACCAGATGCGCGAAGCGTTCGTCGTGGGCGGCATCGGAGGAAAAGACCGGCTCACCGGAAACCACCACCTGGGTGACGACGTAATCGTAGTCGAACGTTTTGCTTTCGTTGATTTCGCTTTTCGCAACCCGGTACGTCACCGCGACCTGAAGTTTGTTCTCGATATTGTATAAAGAAATATAACCCCGTTCGGCGGACAGGATTTTACCGAGTCTCTGCATGACCCGGTCGAGAATGATGTCGATATCGCTGACACCGTTGATTTCCGCCGAAATTTTGAGTGTTTCCTCCAGAATCTGAATATAGCGGGCGATGCTTTGGTGTTCGCTCTGGATATAATCGCTGCGGTAACCGGCATTTTTTTCAAGAATTCGCTCGAATTCCGAAAAATCTTCGGAGGAAAAGCAGGATGCTTTGGGTGACGGACCGGCAGGAATACCGTCCTGTGTCTGCACGATGTCTTGTCCCCGGCTTGATTTCATGGCTGTTTCCTATCCTGTATATTTTTCCAGTTATTCAGATTATCGGAAAGAAAGTATCCGGGCTTAAGGAAATAAAATGTATCCAAACCGGGGAGATTCAGTGGCCAGGAAAGATTTCTTCGAGAGAAAAGGGGCGGGATTTGACCTTGAATTCTTTCCGGCCGTACCCGGTGAGATTTAAAAATTCCTTGAAAAGCGATTTTAGCGCTGTCTGGTTGTCCTCGTCCTGGTCGTCTCCGGAAATCAGATTAAGAGCGGTCAGGGTAATACCGGTTATTTTTATTTCCAGGGTGTATCTTTTCTGGTTATCGAGTGAGTCAAAAGGTGTCAGAATGACCATTACGGAATCAGACAGGTAATCGAACAATTTATCAAAAGCCAGGAAACGGCGGTTGCGGTCGGGTTGTTTTTCGGACGAACTCAGCAAGTAGTTCTCGGTTATCCGGTGGTAGCTGATTTTCATGATTTCGGATTGGCGGGCGATGCTGGTCGAGCCCCAAAAGCGTCTGGGAACGACCAGGGTCAGCTCGATTTCCAGGGCGAGATCGATACCTTCGGCCAGTTTGTTGCGGTTGATTTCGGACAGGTAAAAAGAGAGGTCTATCCAGACAGTCAGAGCGGTGTCGCGGCAGAAGATATCGTATTCGAAATCGTCCCGGTCAGACGCGGACAGTGACGGGCAGAGCGGCAGCAAGAGTAGGAAAAATATTGCTATAATCGGTCTGACCCGTCGGTTCATGTCATTACCCAACGGTTATTGAATTAAAAATGGTGTACCAGCCGGGCGTAAAACTTGGGATCTTTGTCTTCGGCTGAATCCAGTCTTTTCGACAAACTCAGGCGTAAATCGTTTTCGATATAGAAGGCGATACCGAGCGAATGTTTGATTTCGTCATAATCCTCAAAACCGCTGCTGTTGGAAACCCGGCCGACATCGTACAGCAATGAGAAGGAGAAATCTCTGCCCGGGAAAGTGATCCGGTATTCGGAATTTATCATCCAGAAACGGGAGCCCATGAATTCCTTGCGCTTGTAACCTTCGAGTGTCCCCGGACCGCCGATAAAGTACCGCTTGTACATCGGCAGATAACCGTCGCTGCCGCCGTAAGTGCCGGTCAACAGGAACATGATATAGCGGTTCAACTTCTGGTAGCGTCGGGCTTTTAACATGTAGCGGCGGTAATCGAAATCGGATTGCAGGTCGGGGTGCGACCATTCAATATCCCCCGACACGGCCCAGGCTGAGCGGTCGAACGGCTCGTCGGTGTCACGGGTGTCATAGCCGAGACGGGCATAGAGCGCGCCGTTGGTGGTGCTGTCGATTTCCCGGATACCGCTCTCGCAGTAAGGCTCGGCCACGGTCGCGAAATTTCTCGGGAATATTTTATCGCCTCCGAACAGCGACCAGATATTTTGATGCGCCCGGATCCATTTGGTTTCTTCATAACGGTAGCCGCCCTCGAACGTCAGATCCTCGAACGGCTTTATTTTGGTGTAGATATTAGCTCCCTCGGCTTCATAATAGTCCTTGAAATCCTCAGTGACGGCCAAAACGAAAAAGAGGTTTTCCTGGTCGCTCATGTACCAGTCGTCCCCCGAAGCCAGGCGGCGATAGAAAGCTCCGCCTGCCCCGAGCGATTTTTTCCTCCAGATGGTCTGCTCCGCCCCGATCTCGTAACGCCAGCGTTCCGATTCCAGAGCATAACCGCCGGTAAACCAGATCGAGGGCAGCAGAGAATCAAGGTCTTCGAATTTCAGGGTGCCATAGAAGCCGGCGCCATCGACGCGGTTATAGCGAAACCAGGGGGTGAAACTGAATTCGTTATCGCGGCTGTAAAAACGGCGGCGGCGGACGATTTCTTTATCTTTTCCGGTAAAGATTTCGCCGTAAACCGAGGCGTTGCGGCTGGCGTTGACCCGGCCGGTCAGAGAGACGATATCCCCCTGAACCACGGCGTCGGGTGCGACATATATATCGCCGAACAACGAGACGATATCCCGGTTGACTTCGCCATAAACATCGATATCCCCCTGCACTGTGAAAATCATCCCCCGGATAAAATCATCAGCTTTAACGGTGACTTTATTGGTGAAGGAGATGACGTTTCCCCGGCGGGTACCGGACAGTTTGCTGGTAGCTGATTCCTTGGTATAAAAAATCAACTCGATTGATTTTTCCCGGTCGTTGACGCTGATATCGTAGATATTGGAGTAAGGATATTCGACCCCGTCGACGTTTAATCCATCCTCATCGAAAAAGAACATCTCACCGCCGTAATAGACATCGTTCTTTTGGGTGATGTCTTTCGCCGGGTGCCGCACGGTAGTATAATCGTCTTCGTGGGGAACACTTATTTTGATATATCCCTTCTGGAGAGTTATTTTGAAGTACTCGATTTTGCCGGATGTGAATTGATAATCCTTATATTCCGTTTCCTGTCCCGCGACCGTCTGCAGGCCGAAGGCAATTAACAAAACCGGCAGGATAAGTAATGACAGATATTTTGTATTCATGATTCCTCCGTTTTACGGGGATATACAACAAATTTTATGCCGTCGAGTCAACTTGTTATTTCACAATGTCTTTTTCGTCAGGAGCGTGTGATAATTACACATCCCTGCACAAAAAATGTTCATTTATTTTAAACCGAAATCCTTGATTTTTTTCGAAAGATTTGCCCGGTTGACTTTCAGAATACGAGCCGCCTCGGAAATGTTCCCGCCGCAATCAGCCAGCGTTTTCGCGAGTAATTGCTTTTCGTACCGCGCCAGTCGTTCGGGCAGCGCCATGGTCTCGGTTTGACGTTCGTTACACTCGCCGATTGGTTCCAGTTGCCTCAGTAAATCATCAAGCTCGACCGTTCGGTCACGATAGAGAATAGTCAGGCGTTCGATAATGTTCTTCAACTGGCGGACATGGCCGGGATAGTCGAGATTTCCCAGGTAAGCCAGACTTTCGGCGGAGAGTGAGGTGCGGCCCGAGGGGTCGAAGCGTTTTAAAAATTCGCCGGCCAGAAGCGGGATATCCTCGCGCCGGTCCGAAAGCGGCGGCACCTCGATTACGAATACCGAGATGCGATAATAAAGGTCCGGTCGAAATTTCCCCTCCTGCGCCAGTCGTTCGAGCGGACGGTTGGTGGCGCACACCAACCGGACATCGACCGCTCTGGGTTCCGGCGCGCCGATCGTTTCCACCTCGCCGTTCTCGAGCACCCTTAGCAGTTTGGCCTGACAATTCAGAGGAAGGTCGCCGATTTCATCGAGAAAAATCGTCCCGCCGTCGGCTAGGATGAATTTACCGGGATAATCCTTCACCGCTCCGGTAAACGAACCCTTTAAGTGTCCGAACAGTTCCGATTCGAACAGGTTTTCCGGTATCCCGGGACAATTTACCTTGATATACGGTTTGTGACGGCGTTGACTGCTCAGATAAAGCCGCGCTGCCGCCAGTTCTTTGCCGGTGCCGTTGGGGCCGGTGATTAGAACGGTGGTATTGGTGGGGGCCACGCGGTTGATGGTGTCGAGCATTTTTTTCATGGCTTTCGACCGTCCGATTATTTGATGGCGGTCGTCGATAGCCTCGACCATCAAGTTCCGCTGACGGTTGGCTGCCGCCAGCTTGAGCGCGGCGCTGACGCTGGTAAGCAATTTTTCGGGGGAAACCGGCTTTTCCAGGAAATTGACCGCGCCCAGTTTCACTGCCTCGAGCGCCATCGGGATATCCGCCTGGCCGGATATCACCAGCACCGGCGGTAACGCGGGTTCGTTTTTCAGATGTCTCAATAAATCCAGTCCCGAGCGGCCGGGCAGCTGAATATCGAGTAAAATCAAATCGAAGTCTTTTTTGGCAAGTACCTTAACGGCGTCCTCAGCCGATTCGGCAGTAGCCGGTATGTAACCCTCGTCCTTCAACAACGAGGAAAAAGAAAGCAGGATATTGGGTTCGTCGTCGACTATGAGAATCGTCTCGGGCATGTTTTATTCCCTGTCCGGCAATACAATCGTGACAGTCGTGCCGTAGCCGCTTTGCGACTCGATAAGCAGCTGTCCGTTCAGTTCGTTGACCGATTTTTCGACAATCGCCAGACCGAGGCCGGTGCCGTGGTCTTTGGTGGTGAAATAGGGAAGGCGTGCGGAACGTACGATCGTATCGTTCATTCCCTCGCCGAAATCGGTTACGGAAATATTGGTTTTCCTGAATTCCCGTTCAAGTTTTAAAATAATCCGGTCGCCGCCAGAGGAGGCGTCGATGGCGTTTTGAAGCAGGTTGTGGAGAGCTTCGCGAAGGTACGCGGCGTCGGTGAGAGTAACGATTTCCTCGGCCGGAAGATTTTTCTCGAAACGATATCCCGCCAGGCGGTCGCGGTATAAATCGGCGATGGAGTTTATCAGGGCGTTGAGATTGATTTCCTCGCGTTGAGGCGGCGGCAGTTTAGCGAGATGAGAGAAGCGCTCGGCCAGACCGGTTAAATGTTTAAGCTCTTCCGAGGCGGCTTTGAGGGGTTCGTAAATAGAGTCGTAGGCCGGAGTGTCGATCAGTTGTTTTTCGATGCGGTAGAGCGAAATAAGCATTGGTTGAAGAGGATTTTTCAGCTCGTGGGCGAAACGCCGGGCTACCTGGCGCCAGGCCGCCACTCGTTCCGTCTGAGCCAGCCGTGCGGTTATCTCTTCGAGCTGCGACGCCATGAGGTTGAAATTTTCTATCAGGGTTTTGATTTCCTCCTGCCCGGCGGGAGTGATGCGCGGCTTGAAATTGCCGGTGGCGATTTCGCGGGAGGCCTCGGACAATTCACTCATCGGCCGGGCGATATTACGAGAAACTTTGCGCGAGAAAACATAAGCGGTTACGACTGTCAGAACCGCCAGAATACCGAACAGCGAGGCAAGAAAGAAGAGATATTTTTTCTGTAGCGTCTTGCGGGTTGACAGCGAAGCATGGTCGGACTGCATCATGTCCATCAACGCTTTGTGTTGAAGGTCGTGAACCAGCCCGGCGTAAACGGTTTCTCCGCCGGGGAGTTTTTTAACCGTGAACTGATAGTACTGGCGGCCGCTCTCGATGAAGCCGCGCGGACGGTCCGTGGCGGTCGCGATAATGTCGTCGATCAACTCGGGCGTCAGCAGGTCAGGGTGCTGCAATATCTCCAGTCCTCCTGGACCGTTCTTGAACAGAAAATCGAGAAACAGGGAATCGACCCGGGCCGAAGCCAGATAATTATCAAGGCCGGTTTCAAGACGGTCAAAGAGATAATCGTTAAAGTAGGCGGTAAGCTCCTCCGGGTCGGCGATACGTTCGCTGTCGGTCGGGGAACCGGTCTCGTTAAGCAGATAATAACCGAAAAGTGTCAGGATAACGGCCGGGATGATCGCGAACAGCAGAAAGAGAAAAAATAGATTCCGGGCGAATGATTTTGACAGCATTTTATTCCCTCAGACCCTTTTCCGAAAACGTTGGTCGTAATCTCTGAGGGCTTGAATATGCGATTCGAAGGCGATGTTTTCGGGCAGGGCGTCAAAGCTGAAATATCGAACCTCTTCGGCGTCGTCGCCCGGCGTCATTTTACCTCCGATAATCCGGGCCAGATACAAAAGCAGGATGGCGTTATTGCGGGGGTCGTCGTGCCCGTTGTAAACCTCGAAAAACGAGGTTAGTTCGACCTCAAGGCCCGTTTCCTCCTTGACCTCGCGGACGGTGGTTTGTTCCGGGTGCTCATCCCATTCCATGAAGCCGGCCGGGAAACACCACCAGCCGAGTTTCGGGGGATGCGCCCGTTTGACCATCAGGACCCGGTCGTTATCGACAATAATGGCGCCCGCCGCCGGGATCGGGTTCTGGTAGAAGACGTAATGGCAGTTATCATCGGGGCATTTCAAACGCATGCGGTGGTCAACTTCGGCTTTGACCAGTTGAGCGCCGCACAGGGGACAGTACTTGAAACCGCAATAGTTGTCCTTGCGAGCGAACAACCTCTCGGCGTCGAAATTTCTATATTTGTCGTTCATTTATTTTTAATCCATCCTTTGTCATTTTCAAGGCTATGACGGTCGTGTCGTCCTGCGGGGGGATATGGGGCGAGAATTTGTAAACATCATCGAGTATTTTATTCATAATCGAGGTCGGTTCCTCATGGCGGCAGCAAGCCACAAAACTGCGCACCCGGTCCTCGGTGTATTCCTCGCCATGATCATTCATGGCTTCGGACAGGCCGTCGGTGAAGAAGAACAGGACATCCTCGGGCTTGAGCACGACCGCCGAGGATTCATACTGCATGTTGGGGAAGGCGCCAATGACCGGGCCGCCGACGTCGAGCAGTTCGATTTCGCCGTTGGCCCTGGCCAGGATCGGATAGTTGTGCCCGGCATTGGCAAACTGGAAATGACCGTTTTCCTGGTCGAGTTCGCCGTAAAAAAGGGTGACGTATTTTTCCGACGAGGTCGAAACCGCTACCTGGTTGTTCATATTCTTAAGCATGGTGGCGATATTGTTGCCGTTGTTGACCTCGCTGTGAATCATCGCGTGAATCTGGGCAATCAGCAGTGCGGCGGGCATGCCCTTGCCGGATGCGTCGGCGATGACAATACCCATGCGGTGGTTTTCCCGGTTAGGGATGAAATCGTAAAAATCACCCCCGACCGTCCGCGAAGGCGTCGATTGCGCGGAAATGACGGCGCAGAGCATTTGCGGCGGACAGGACGGCAGCAGGTCGAGCTGAATCTGGCGAGCCATGTTGACTTCTTCTTCGAGGCGCAGTTTTTCCAGCGATTCCACGTATAGCCGGGCGTTGGTCAAAGCCGTAACCATCTGGTTGGACAGCACCCCGAGCAGGTTGAAATCCTCGGCGGAATAGCGATACCCGGCGACTTTCGCCGAGAGAGCCAGAAAGCCGAGCAGGTGTTCGGTGTCTTTCATGGGCAGAATCAGTTTTATTTTCAGCTCGTCCAGAATTTCCGCCAGCTCGGAATTTTCCTTGTAATTGCTCAGTGACTCGAAATTGGTCGGCGAGTTGAGCAGGTTGATGCCGCGCAGCATCAGGTCCTCACGGTTGATAATTCGCCGCCGGGCGTAATCCTCGCTGGGCTGGACAGCGTACTCGCCGACGCTGTCGTCGTAAAGGACGAAATAAACTCTTTCGACCAACAGGGCCGTTTTGAGCGTTTCCTCGATTGTCGAGCGCAGTTGTTTCGGGTCGAACATGGAAATAACCTGGCGGGAAAACCGCTCCAAAATATTGCGGTAATCGGTCCGAGTGTGCATGAACATCGACCGGATAAAATTGTCGATCCAGTTCGACAGGGGCTGGAATATCAGCAACAGGCAGATTATCAGGATATAACTGACCACTTCCGCGCTGTCGCCGAAAATCGGCATGAGCATTTTTTTCGCCTGGAATCCGAGAATGATATAAGCGCCGACCAGGGTGGCCGAGATGACGGTATAGATAAACGACTGGCGGAAAAACAACTGAACATCGAGAAACTGGTGACGGATAATCGCATAAGTGATAATGCCGCCGCCAATCAGCAGCGCCGCCATGAGCAGACCCGTTTCGAGGTTCTGTGTGAATTTGTAAGGAAGAACCGCCGTGCCGAGATAAGCCACAATCAGAAGTCCCAGTCCGGCGCGGATACCCCAGATCACTACCCGCGACTGCGTCGCCAGACGTGGATTGGTGATATATTTACGGCCCGATTCGATGAAATATATGGCGGTCAGGACATAGAACAGGTTCAGGCCGCCGAAGATATTGGTGTCGTAGGTGCGGACGAAACCGACGACAATGGAGAGGTAGGCAAAGACCTGAGATAGCGGTTTCAAAATGAGGCTGGCGAAACCCTCGCTCTGACCCATCGCACTGAGATAATTCAAAAAGCGATTGATGTCCGTATAAAAGATGACAATCAACAGGTGCATCAACTGCGGTATATAAATCAAGTAGCGGAGCCGGGGATGTTTAAACGTACGCAGACGGTCCACCGGAAAGAGCCAGGCGAACACCAGCAAAGCCGGGAAGAAAAATTCCCAGATCAGATACAGATTGTACAGGGTGGTTTCGTTGAACGGGACCGCGCCGGTGGAGCTCCGTTCGATCATACTCCCGAGCACCATCGCAATCGGGCCGATACCCGCGAAAAATAGCATGATTCCGGTGGCCCGATTCAACCGGCTGACGAAATTATCCCGGGTAATGGTGATGGCCAGGAATATCAGGAACCCGCCGGGCAGAAAATATATAAGCGTTTTTATAAGCTCAATATTCATCCGCTCATTGACTGCAGAGTAAAAGGGTTGATTGTTTTATACGGCTTTGGATATAACGACTTTCGTCCCCGTGTCGGTCATATCCATTTCAATCGTATCCATTAAAGATTTGACGATAAACAAACCGCGGCCCACTTCCTTAAGCAGGTTGTCGTCGTCTATCGGACTTTCGATTTCTTCCAGTTTAAATCCCCGGCCCTCGTCGGTGACCTCGATTTTCACCCTGCCTTTTTCCTTTATGATCCTGACCGTGATAGTCTTGTCCCGGGAGGTTTTGTTGCCGTGGAAAATGGCGTTATTGACCAGTTCGGAGACAGAAATGGCAATATCGGCAATGGTCGATTCGTCCACCTCATAGCCGCGCAGAATGCCTTCGAGGAAGACATCGACATCGGGCAGGTAGTCCTGGCTGGAAGGAATCATGATCGTGTTGTCGAATATTTTGGGTTTCTCCATAAGCACAGACTCCAAAAAAACAGGCAGACGCCCGAGCATCTACCTATTCTATCTGAAGATTAACGTTATTCTCTCATCTTTAGGTTATTTGAAACTGCCAATAGCCTCGTCCACCGAATCATAAGCCTCAAAGACGGTGACCAGCTTGGTGATGGTCAACAGCGACTGGACTTTTTTCGTGAGATTGGCGAGTTTCAATTCGCCGTTATTGTTGCGTACGGTGGTCAAGCCGGAAATCAAAATGCCCAAACCGGTGGAGTTCATCCAGTCCACTTTGCTCAGGTCCACGACCACCTTGGTTTTTTTTTGTTCAATGTACTCGTGCAGTTTGTCGTGCAAGAGACTGGCGTCAGGACCACCCATGATTTTTCCTTTGGGTTCAAGGATAACGATATCATCCTGGATGCGGTCTGAAAGCTTCATGTCCTTTTGCCTCCGATAATATTGTTTACGTATCATCGCGCCTCAAGTTTCGGGCTGAGTGCCTGAAAGATTTTGTGAGGCAAAGAATTAACTGAAAATAAATTAGCCATTTGTAGCATTTAAAGTCAAGGCTTTTTTCCCCGGTTGGATATATCACAGCGGTTGAGAGACAGATAAAACCGCCCGCAGAAAAAATCCTGCGGGCGGGTGTAAAACTGTTTTCGACCGCGCCGGTTAACCGGTTGACTTCAGGGTTTTCGGGACAACCGGTTTGTACTCAAGCGCTTTGGTCGGACAGAAATGAGCGCAGGCCGGGTCGCCGCCGCAGAGGTCGCACTTAACCACCAGGTTGTTGTGTTGATCGAAAAGCGAACAGCCGAACGGACAGGCCGCAACGCAAGCCAGACAGCGCACGCATTTTTCCTCGTTGAGCTCCATCGCGCCGGTTTCCTCGTTGCGGGTGATGGCGTCCACCAGGCAGGCTTTGGCGCAGGCCGGATCCTCGCATTGCAGACATACCACCGGCACGAATAAGTCCTTAAAACCGCCGTCAAGAGGGTAGATTCGGCTCAAGCCGGGTTTGCCGTTCACGGAATGGGTGAACGAACAGGCCAGTTCGCAGGTTCGGCAGCCGGTGCAGAGATTAGGGTTAACGATTAAACGCGCTTTCATGACTTCGGCTCCTCTCTGCCCCAGTTGGTTATCTGGCCCATTTTGAGGGCGAGTTCTTTCCGGTGGGTCAGGTCGTTGACCTTGAAATAATCTATCGGAATGTTCCGGTGGGCGCTAAGGTAGTCGGCGAATTCTTCGGTAATGGTTGGCTGGCCGGTTTTTTCGCATTTGAGCATTTTGAAAGTCTTGCCCCAAATTTTGCGGGTAAAACCATTGTCCTCGAACTTGATGTAATGGGTCGGGCAGATATAGGCACAACTGAGACAACCGACACAGTCTTTGGGTGGTTCATCCAGCGGAGGGGCGATTTTCTTGCCGTGACCGCGGTTAACCGCCGAGATGGCGCTGAAACCCATTTTGTCGCAGATGCGGGTGCAGAGTCCGCAGAGGATACAGTCGGTGCCGTCCGGGACCTCTTCGTAACTGGTTTTCGTGATGCCGTATTCGGCCGCTAGCTTTCGTACCACACTCGAATTGGGGGAACTGGCCAGAAAGAGATCGAGAATGGTCTTGCGCAGCTCTATCACGGTCGGGGTATGGGTGTTGACGATGAGACCCTCCTCGACAGGGTAGAGGCACGAGGTTACGTGGTTTTTCCAGCCGTTCCACTCGTTTTTGGTAATCTCCACCATGCATAAACGGCAGGCGCCGTAGGGTTCCACCGCCTCATGATGGCACAGCGCCGGGATATCGATATTTTCCCGGCGGATAGCCGCCAGAAGCATCTCGCCCTCGTACACTTGAACCATCTTGCCGTTTATTGTTATGTTTAACATATCGCTCTCCTAAATTACATCTATCGCCTGACGGGTACAGACGGTGACACAAGCTCCGCAATGGGTGCAGAGTTCCTGGTTGATCACGTGAGGTTGTTTTTTCTTGCCGACAATGGCGTTATAGGCGCAGGCCAGCACACAAGCCGTGCAGCCGTCACATTTATCGTTGATTTCAAAGCGAATCAGTTCCCGGCATACCCCGGCGGGGCATTTCTTGTCCCGAATGTGCGCCAGGTATTCGTCACGGAAATACCGAATCGTACTCAGAAAAGGATTGGGACCGGATTTGCCCAGTCCGCAGAGGGAACCGATAATGATGTTGTTTGAGAGTTTTTCCATTTTTTCCAAATCGTCTTCTTCGCCCCGGCCCTCGCTGACTTTTATCGCCAGCTTGTAGAGCTGGTAAAGACCCTCGCGGCAGGGATTGCATTTGCCGCACGATTCCGAAACGAGGAACGACAGGAAATACTTGGCGACATCGACCATACATGTCTTGTCGTCGAGAACAATCATGCCCCCGGAACCCATCATCGACCCGGCCCTGGTGAGCGAGTCGAAATCGACAGGGGAATCCAACGCTGATTCCGGAAGACAGCCGCCCGAGGGACCGCCGGTCTGGACGGCCTTGAATGGCCGGCCGTCGATAATACCGCCGCCGATGTTGTAAATAATCTCGCGCAGACTGGTGCCCATAGGAACCTCGATGAGGCCGGTGTTGCGAACCTTACCCACGAGCGAGAAAGCCTTGGTGCCGGAATTCTTGGGTGCGCCGATGGAAGTAAACCAGTCGGCTCCCTTTTCTATAATAACGGGCACATTGGCGAAGGTCTCGACATTGTTCAGCACCGTCGGCTTGTCATACAAGCCCTTGACCACCGATCGGATGTATTTGGCGCGGGGTTCGCCGACCTCGCCGGCGACGGAGCGCATCAGAGCCGAGGATTCGCCGCAGACAAACGCCCCGGCGCCCCGGTTGATGTGGATATCGAAACTGAAACCGGTGCTGAGAATGTTTTCGCCCAGCAGGCCGTACGCGGTCGCCTGCTCGATAGCAATCTGGAGATTGACCACCGCCAGCGGGTATTCCTCGCGAACATAGATATAACCGTCGCGGGCGCCCACGGCGTACGCGGCGATTATCATACCCTCGAGAACCGAGTGCGGGTCGCCCTCCATGATAGCGCGGTCCATAAACGCGCCCGGGTCACCCTCGTCGCCGTTGCAGATGACGTAATGAACGTCGTCAACGACTTTCCGGCAGGTGGCCCACTTTCTCCCGGTGGGGAAACCGCCGCCGCCGCGGCCGCGAAGACCCGATTTGGATATTTCATCGATAATCCCTTCTGGCGTCATCTTGGAAATGGCTTTGGCCATCGCCTGATAGCCGCCGACCCGGATGAAATCGTTGATATCGGCCGTCTTGATATGACCCAGATTGCGCAGGGCGATACGGGTTTGGTGCGAGTAGAATTTTATGTCGCTGTACTTGGCGATCTGTTCTTTGGTGTCGGGGTCGGTGTAAAGAAGTTCCGGTATGAGCTCGTCGTTTTTTACGGTCTTTTCGAGGATGTCTTCAACATGGCGCGGTTTGACATGGGTGTAAAGAATTTTATCGGGTTCGATCGCCACCAGGGGGGCTTTTTCGCACAGGCCGTGACAGCCGGTTTTCTTGAGCGCTTCCAGCGTCACACCCTTGATTTTTTTCTGAGCGAGCAGTTTCTCAAACTCCTCGTAAATCTTTTCCGCGCCGCTGGCCAGACAACCCGGCCCGTGACAAACAATGATTTTTTTGACGAGTTTGTCTTCGTCAGCCTGAAGTTTTTTCTGAAGGTCCTTCAGTTGTTTGGGAGTGGTTATCTGCATGGCGCTATTTCCCTATCAGCTGTTTGACGCGGTTGGCTTTGAGATTGCCGTAATATTTGTCGTTGATCATAACCACCGGGGCCATGGCGCAGGCGCCGACACAACCAACCACCTCCAGACTGTATTTCATGTCGGGAGTGGTTTGTCCCGGTTTGATTTTAAGGTGATGTTCGAACTGTTCCTGAATCTGCCTGGAGCCGCGAATATGACAGGCGGTGCCGACACAGACGCGAATGACTTTCTCTCCGCGGGGAATGAGGCTGAAGGCGTTGTAGAAGGTGGCTACCGAATAAACCTTGCTCAACGGCAAATGTAGAGCCTCGGCGGTTTTCTGCAGCGCTTCACCGGGCAGGTAATGATATTCTTTCTGGATGTCCTGCAGAATCATTATCAGGGAGCTTGGTTTGCGGGGATGTTTGTCGATAATATCCGGCAATTTGGTCATATCTAACTTCATACCTTTTCCTTCTTTCCGGCTTTTTTCATGACGTCCTGCCCGATTTTGAAACCAGCTTCAAACACCGCCAGGTTGATATCGAGCACAGCCTTTTTCTTGCCCAGTTTTTCATTGAGGAGTTTGACCAGGTTGTCCCGGCTGACGACCTTGCTGGCGGCGACAAAAGCGCCGAGCATGGCGATATTGGCGGCTTTGACGTTACCCGCGTCAATAGCCATCTGGTTGGCCGGCACCATGATTTCCGTGATGTCGGTACGGCTGGTTCCGACGTCGATAAGCGACGAGTTGACCACCAGGATGCCGCCCGGTTTGACCATGGGGGAAAACTTGTCAAACGAGGGGCGGTTGAAAACGCAGGCCGCTCGGGGGTTGTTGACAATCGGAGAACCGATCCGAACGTCGGAAATAACAACCGTGCAATAGGCGGTACCACCGCGCATTTCCGGACCGTACGAGGGAATCCAGACAACCTGTTTTTTCTCTTCGATACCGGTATAAGCCAAAAGCTGACCGGCGGTCATAATGCCCTGACCGCCGAAACCGGCCAGAGTGACTTCATACTGAGCCATCACCTGCCCCCCTTCTCGGGATCTTTATAAACACCCAGCGGGAAGTATTTCATCGAATGTTCGGTAATCCAGTCGACTGATTCCGACGGGGTTTTGCCCCAATTGGTCGGGCAGGTCGAGAGAAATTCCACCAGTGAGAAACAGCGTTTCTCGAGCTGGTAAGTGAAAGCTTTCCGAACGGCTTTTTTGGCTTGAATGATATGACGGGGAGTATGGACTGCGACTCGTTCGATGTATCCCGGCGTGGCCAGCGCAGATAAAAGTTCGCTGACGCGAACCGGCATCCCGACCTCTTTGACATTCCGTCCCATGGGTGAGGTGGTCGTTATCTGACCCTCGAGCGTGGTGGGGGCCATCTGGCCGCCCGTCATGCCGTAAACGCCGTTATTAACGAATATCACCGTGATTTTTTCACCCCGGTTAGCGGCATGAATAATTTCGCCCATGCCGATTGAGGCCAGATCGCCGTCACCCTGGTAAGTAAAGACTGTCATGTCCGGGCGAAGCCGCTTGAACCCGGTAGCCAGAGCCGGGGCACGGCCATGAGGAGCCTCGAGAAAATCAGTGTTGATATAATTATAAATGAACACCGAACAACCGACCGGCGCCACACCCAGAGCGTTTTCCCGCTCACCCAGTTCATCGAGTATCTCCGCCACCAGCCGGTGAATTACGCCGTGTGTGCAGCCGGGACAATAGTGGGTGACGGTATCTTTGAGTGCAACCGGTCTCGAAAAGATTACGTTATTATCAATCATAGTACCCTCAAGATTTCTTGGCTTTGCTTTTTCTGGACCGGGTTTGGTTTTTCAGGAGCTCCTTGATTTGCTCCTTGGCTTCCTCGGGGGACGGCACCACGCCGCCGGTGCGGCCGAAGAACCTGACCGGTTTGTTGCCGGCAACCACCCGTTCCACGTCCTCCACCATCTGGCCGGTGCTCATCTCGATAACCAGGACGGTACGGATATTCGTCTTCTTGGCTTCTTTCAAAAGTTCATGCTCGGGAAATGGGAAAAGGGTGATGGGGCGGAAGAGCCCGACCGAGATGCCTTCGCTCTCCAATTCGTCTATAGCCGTCTGGCAGATACGTGCCATCGTGCCGTACGAGACAAGCAAAATTTCGTTTTTCGGCCCGGTTTTGTACAGTTCATAACGGACCTCTTCTTTTTTCATCACCTGGTACTTGTCATAGAGAATCTGGCTGTTTCTTTCCAGCGCCAGGGGGTCGAGAAAAAGCGACTTGATAATGTGCGGCTCGCGCCCGCGGGCACCCGTGGCCGCCCAGTCTTTCGGCGGCAGGGGCGGTTCCTCGTATTTGTCCGGGAACTCCACCGGCTCCATCATCTGGCCAATCATCCCGTCGCCGATAATCATTACCGGGTTGCGGTACTTGTCGGCCAGGTGGAACGACAACATGGTCAGGTCCACGGCTTCCTGGATGGTCGACGGGGCCAAAACCAACAGGTGATAGTCGCCGTGACCGCCGCCCTTGACAGCTTGGAAATAATCCGACTGAGCCGGGAGAATTCCACCCAGTCCCGGGCCGCCGCGCATGATGTTGACCAGAACGCAGGGAAGCTGCGCCCCGGCCAGGTACGAAATCGCTTCCTGCATAAGGCTGATACCCGGACTTGACGAGGTCGTGAAAACTCTTTTACCGGTCGAGGCGGCGCCGAAAAGGATGTTACCCACCGCAACCTCGCTTTCCGCCTGCAAAAAGACTCCGCCCACCTCCGGCATGCGGCGGGCCAGGTATTCAGCCACTTCCGATTGAGGCGTGATGGGATAGCAGAAGTAATTGGTCGCCCCGGCCCGGATGGCGGCTTCGGCTATGGCCTCGTTTCCTTTCATCAATATCTTTGCCATAATCTATCCTTCCCTTGTTCCTCAATAATCAAAAAGGTTATACATGAGGCCGTTGGTTTTCACGGTAATGGCTGCATCGGGACACGTGATCGCGCAGATTCGGCAGCCGATACAGCGGGAGGTATCATGCATGCGGGCGTAAAAGTAGCCGCGGACGGTTATGTCTTTCGACATCGACAAAACCTGCATAGGACAGGCCCTGACACATAACTCACACCCTTTGCAATGATTTTTATCAATTATTACACCTGGCATTAACTTTTCCTCTATTTTTTATCCGTCCCCGATATTTTTTTGCTTTCCCACGGTTTTAGCAGCGAGCGTTCCAGCGTTAAAACCGGGTAGGTAAAATTACGGGGATTTATTTTATCGATGATGTCTGATGTCGAGCTTAAAAAGTAAACCGGTAATTTCGTGGCGGCGCTGACTTTCTCGGCCAGCTTCAAACCATCGAGCACGATTTCGAGCGTGGTATAGTCCATTAAATGAGTGTTCGAAATGATACCGGTGAATTTCAAACGAGACGCCGCTTCGATGGCGTGAATCATTTTCAGGCAACCCTCAAGATTGGCTGTAAACGGCCGGTTGGCGTTCAGCACTAAAAGTAAATCGTAGCTGTCGGCGGCGAAAGCGTCGGACAGCGAGCTCAAAACCTTGGCGCCGGTATCATCACCGCCGACATCGAGTATCAGCACACCCTCATTTCTTTCTATCGCGCCCCTGATTTCCGGGATGATTATGGGAAGGTCAGCGTAGGATTGCGATCCGGGCGGAATCAACGATTTAATACCCAGGGCGTCCAGTTCCCGGACAGCTTCGCGGGAACGGAAATAGGGATTGACGATATCCAGATCGGCAATTGCTACGGGTTGGGATTGGCTGTGAATCAGGAGTTTGGCGAGGTTGACTGACACTTCTGACTTGCCGCTTCCATAACCGCCGACAATGGTGATTATTCCTTTAGAAAAGGTAGGGGTCCGGAATCTGTCAGCAACACCAGCCATAAGAAATATGAAAACCTAACCGTTTAATCCAGAATAAGTTAAGCTTCTCCTAATCAATCTAAAACAAACAAAAATCATCCTATTTCATTCTCGTAAAATATCGTTAAAAATCAGGGTAAAGTCAAGTCGAATTGTGAAAAAAAGAACGATATAAAGGTCGTTGACAGTCTTTAATACCGTAATTATATTATTCTATTTTACTGACTTAAGAGATTTGAAAAGGTTGATTCATGGCTATAAAATCACCTGAAACGAGACATGACAAGGGGTTTTTAATATGGCTTTTGGCAGCAATTCTGATTGTCCTTATCGTATTTCTTGCCAGTTTATCTGGTTGTGGTCAAAAAAAGAATGCAATCGAAAGTCGACTT
>JBMOKZ010000088.1:0-21829 GCA_049324195.1 Candidatus Zixiibacteriota bacterium
GTCCTTTGCGCCCCAGGTATTTGACCTGGAGTTCTTTCAGCGACTCGAGCGAGTCCGCCCCCTCAATCTCGTTGAGTGCTTTTTTTTCTAACGCAGCTACATCGTCAAGCAGCGACATTGTCCACGTACAGTTTATTTACCTGTTGCCATTTTGGCCAGATTGGAAAAAGTGGCCATATCCCGGACGGCGATATCGGCCAGAGCTTTCCGGTCGAGATTGACGCCGGCTTTTTTCAAGCCGTTGATAAACGTAGAATAATTGATGTCGCAAATCTTGGCCGCGGCGGAAATGCGGGCAATCCAGAGCGAACGGAAGGACCGTTTTTTGGCACGGCGGTCGCGATAAGCGTATTTCAAGCCCTTGTGGACAGTTTCCAGGGCAGTACGATACAGACGGCCCCGAGAGTTGAAATTACCCCGGGCTCTCTTCAGCACTTTTTTATGACGGCGGTTAGCCTGAACATTATTTTTCGCGCGTGGCATTTATCATTCTCCTGTAAATTAGCTTAATTGGGCAGCATTCTCTTGACACTGGCAAAATCAGCATCCGAAACAAGGGTTGCTTTACGTAACTGACGTTTCCGTTTCGGGGACATATTGGTGAATTTGTGTGTCCGATAAGCCTTTTCCCGTTTGACTTTTCCGCTACCGGTCTTTTTAAACCGTTTCTTGGCACTGCTTTTCGTTTTCATTTTCGGCATGACTTAAAAATCCCATCTATGAATTACTGTCAACTTGTTTTTGTTCTTCTTCTTCATCCCGGTTCGTCAATTTCTTTTCGGACTCTCCGCCGGACTTATCGCCGCCCTTCTTTTTCCGGGAGCTTTTGGCGGCCTGTATCTTCTTCAAAACCTCCGGCTTCGGACTGAGAAGCATACTCATGTTGCGGCCCTCGAGTTTCGGCGGGACATCAACTAGCGCGATCTCCTCCAGGTCTTTGATTACCCGGTCAAGAACGTCTCGTCCGAATTCAAGATGGGCCATTTCCCGACCCCGATAAATCACGAAAACTTTTACTTTATTGCCCGACTCCAAAAATTCGCGAACATGTCTGGTCTTGAACTGGTAATCATGTTCCTCGATTTTCGGTCGAAACCGCATCTCTTTCATCTGGAAAGTATGTTGTTTCTTTTTGGCCAACTTGTCTTTTTTGGATAGTTCATATTTGTACTTTCCAAAATCCATAATCCGGCAAACCGGTGGACGACTATTGGGCGATACCTCGACCAAGTCCAACCCGGCTTCAGCGGCTCGGTTGAGAGCTTCGCTGGTGGGGATAATGCCTAACTGGTCTCCGTCCGGTCCTATCAAACGAACCGGCGAGACACGAATACGATCGTTGACCCGTACATCTTTGGTGGCTATAGAATCCTCCTGAGCCTAAATACTATAAACCCTTACTTTCAACTTCCTTGAGCAAAAACGCGATGCTATCATCGACAGTTTTCACACCGATATCACCGGCGCCGTGCCGGCGGACCGATACGGTCTTCGCCTCGGCTTCCTTGGCGCCGATAATAAACATATAAGGAACCTTCAGCAGTTCGGCGTCACGGATTTTAGCGCCGATTTTTTCCGAGCGTTCGTCGAGAATCGCCCGCAAACCGCGTTCCAACAGCTTTTCGACCACCACACGACCGTAATCGTTGGCGCTGTCGGTTACGGGCAGAACCTTGACCTGAACCGGCGCCAGCCAGAGCGGAAAATTCCCCGCGTAATGCTCTATCAAAACGCCGAAAAAGCGCTCAATCGAACCCAGCAAAGCCCGGTGAATCATGAACGGACGCTGCTGTTGGCCGTTGTTGTCAATATAATGCAAATCAAACCGCTCCGGCAACGAGAAATCGAACTGAATCGTCGAGCATTGCCAGTTGCGGCCGATGGCATCGGTAATATTAATATCTATCTTGGGACCGTAAAAAGCTCCGGCGCCCTCGTCAACATCGTATTTAAAGCCGATTTTGTCAAGTGCCCTTCTCAGACCATCTTCGGCTTTGACCCAGTCGGCCGGATCGCCAATAGCTTTCTCGGGACGGGTCGAGAGCATAATCTTGTAATCAACAAACCCGAACGAACGCAGGATATGAGCACAGAAATCGAGCAACCAGACCAGTTCGTCTTCCATACTTTCCTTGGTGACGAAATGATGGGCGTCGTCCTGGGTAAAACCCCGCACCCGCATTAAGCCGTGCAGAACACCCGGTTTTTCGTAGCGGTAAACCGTCCCCAGCTCAGCCCAGCGCTGCGGCAGGTCGCGATACGACCAGATCCGCGATTTGTACATCATGATATGAAAAGGACAGTTCATCGGCTTTATCTGGAATTGCCGCTCGTCGACATCGATCGGATTATACATATCGTCTTTGTAAAAATCGGTATGGCCGCTCCGGTGCCACAAATCGAGGTTGGCGATATGCGGCGAATAGACCAGCTCATAGCCGTATTTTAGATGCTCCTTGCGCCAGAAATCCTCGATTTCGTTGCGGACGCGCGCCCCGCGCGGCAGCCACAGCACCAGACCCGCTCCGACATCCTCGCTGATCGTGAACAGTTCGAGCTGCTTGCCCAGCAGACGATGGTCGCGCTTCTTGGCTTCCTCGAGTCGGGTAAGATACTCGTCAAGCATAGCCTTTTTCGGATAGGACACCCCATAGATACGCTGGAGCATTTTGTTTTTTTCATCTCCGCGCCAGTAGGCGCCCGAAGTCGCAATCAGCTTGAAAGCCTTGACGATGCCGGTCCGGGGAATATGCGGTCCGCGGCACAGGTCAACAAACCGGGAATCGTGATAAAACGTCACCGTATCGTCAACCATGGTTTCGAGCAGCTCCACCTTGTATTCGGCGTCAAGCTTCTTGTAAAACTCGATTGCTTCCCGCCGGGGTTTGACCTCACAGGCAAAAGGAGCGTCCTCGGCAATAATCTCGGCCATTTTCTTCTCAATCTTTTCCAAGTCCTCGGGCGTAAACGGTTTCGCGACATCGAAATCGTAATACCAGCCCTCTGCAATCGGCGGGCCGATTGCCAGCTTGACCCCGGGAAACAACTCTTCCACCGCCTGGGCCATGATATGCGAACTGGAATGCCAGAACACCTGCTTGCCGTCGGCGTCGTTAAAGGTCAAAATCTCGACCTCGGCGTCTTTCGGTATGGGATAACTCAAATCGCGTAACTGACCATCCACCCGGACAACGACCGCTTCCTTGGCCAGTCGGGGCGAGATCGCCATGGCGATTTCATAACCGGTTGTCCCGGCGGCGAAATCCTTTACGGAGCCGTCCGGAAACTTGATATTAACCTGTGACATTTCCCTACATACCTTTTAAATAAACGCGGGTGCCTGGTTGAAATTCTGACCACGGCAGCCCGCAAATTAATGGTGGGCGATACTGGAATTGAACCAGTGACCCCTTGCATGTCAAGCAAGTACTCTAACCAACTGAGCTAATCGCCCATCTGACCTATTTCAGCCAAAATTGAGAATTTTAAATTTATAAATTAATATCGAACTTGTCAACACAAATTTTACCTGTCGGGGCATTATAAATCCTTTGTAAGCTAACAATTTAAACCGGCTGAAGTTCATTTTCAAATATAATACCCCACCCAAACCATCCCCTTTCCTCCTCCCAAACACCCCGATACCGGGAAATTACCCCTTCCTTGTTCAGGTTTTGAACAGTCTGCCGATAGAATATTATAGTATATGACAATCATTTATGTATAGGATACCCGGTCTGTATGGAGAAAAACATTACCGGCGAACGGCTATTTAACGAAGGACGATACGCCGAAGCTGAAAATTTCTTTCAAAATATCCTCAGGGACAACCCCCGCGACAAGGAAGCTTACAATAATCTGGGTGTACTGGCCCTGCAGAAAAAAGATCTCGACGAAGCCCTGGAATTTTTCAAGCGGGCGCTGGAAATCGATCCGCTTTACAAAATCGCTCTTTTAAATTATACCGAAATCGCCAAAACCGTCAAATCTCCATCGGCCAAAATGATTCTTAAGAGATACCTGGAACGTTATCCCGCCGACCGGGAAGTTACCGACGCACTTGAGAAGTTCGAAACCGTGTTCCGCGAGAGACCCAAAATCTCGTTTATCTGCCTGCCCACCATGGACGCATTCCTGGGCGATATCATCAAGTACTTCCAGACCCGCTATGAGGTCCGCGCCTGCATCAGCAACGACCTGAAAGAAATCGAAGCCGCCATCATCTGGGGCGATATTATCTGGCTGGAATGGGCCAACGAGATGACCATCGCCCTGACTAAACAGCCGCATATTTTCAAATATAAACGGGTTATCTGCCGCCTGCACAGCTACGAAGCTATCAACGGCTACGCCCAAAAAATAAACTGGAAGCAAATCGACGATGTCATTTTCGTGGCCGACCATATCCGCACTCTGGTACAGCAGCAGGTGCCGGAACTGGGACGGAAAGTCCGGATTCACACCGTCCCGAACGGCATCGATCTCGGTCGCTTCAAGCTGGTCGAAAAAGAGCGCGGGAAAAATCTCGCTTTTCTGGGTAACGTGAATTTCAAAAAGGGACCGATGCTGCTTCTGCATGCCTTCCGGGAATTGGTCAACCGTTATGACGGCTACCGTCTTCATATCGGCGGCGAAATCAAGGACAGCCGTTATGCGCTGTATTTCTCCCGGATGACGCGCGAATTGAATCTCGAAGATAAAATTATTCTCGACGGCTGGATTGACGATGTCCCCGCCTGGCTGGTGGACAAACATTATATCGTCTGTACCTCGCCGCTCGAGGGACACCCGGTGGGTTTGATGGAAGCGATGGCCTGCGGCTGTAAACCGGTCATCCATAATTTCGTCGGGGCTGACGGTATCTATCCCGGAGAATATCTCTGGAACTCGATCGATGATTTCACCGGCATGATTACCGCTAACGATTATAACCCGGCCGCCTACCGCGAATATATCGAACGAAAATTCTCTCTCGACCGCCAGCTGGCATCACTGGAACAGATCATCGACGATGACAATTCCGAAATCGCTGTTTCCGAAAACGAGCCTGCCGCCGGCGCCGATGAATTCAAACTGCCACCCGTAAGCGAACCGCCCGAAGCTTCTCCCGACAACGGCTGGCAATATCCTGATGCGATGTTTTCTCCTGACCCGAAGTTGAGAATCGAATCTTTGACACGCGAAGCCGCAATCCAGATTCAGCAAAAACGCCCGGACCTCGCCGAAACCACTCTGCTGCGGCTGGCCAAAATGACGGGTTATGAAAACGAAGCTGTCAATTTGAACCTCGTAAAAATATACCAGGCGAATGAAAATATCCCGGCTATTCAGGAGGTTTTCAAACGGGCGGCGACGACAGCGCTGGAAGAAGACAGATACGACGAGTTTCTCAATTTCGCTTACCTGTCGATATACGCCGAGAACCTCTTCAGCCGCAACCCGAATTACCAATATGCCCGGGTTGACGAGGACATCAATACCTATATCCGGCTGGCAGCGGCGCGCCATCCACTGCAACAATGGGTGCGCGATAACCGTCCCGTCGACAGACTGCCGGGTCAAAAGCTTAAAGTCGGATTTTTACTCGAGGGCTTTTCACAAACCCAGGCGCCCTCACGAACTTATTATCCTCTGGCGGAATACCATGACCGCGAGAAATACGAGCTCTTTTTCTACTCGCGCTGGTCGCTCGACGAAGCTATGGCGAAAAAGGAAAATTACGATGTTACGGTCAAATTTTTACAGGAGCAGAATTGTCGGGCTGTCTGCCCGGACCGTCGGCTGAGCCCGACGGAACAGGCGGCCTTCCTGACGAAGCGAATTGTCCGCGACGAGATAGATATTCTCGTTTACCAGACGACCTATTTCGTCCCGGTGTATAATTTTATCTCCTGCCTGCACCCGGCTCCCTGCCAGGCCGCCCTAGAACACCAGCAGTCCGAATATTCGAAAGAGATGGATTTGATTTTCACCACCCGTAAACAATATTCTGAAAGTTCGACCCTGGCCGCGCCGGGCGTGATTCCTTTTACCCGCAAAACGGATGTCGCCGCACACCGGCGGCGGGATTTCGGCATCCCCGATGAGGCTCCGGTGCTGATCAGCGTCAACCGCGAACGGCGCTATCACCAACCGGAATTCTGGCGCGAAATTCAGGCGGTGCTGGCTAAGAACCCGAACGTATATTTCGTAGCGGTGGGGCTTGCGGATACCAACGAACTGGTGCATTCCAGCGCCCCCGAACGGTCACGGATTATCACCCCCGGTTTCCGGACCGATGTCATGGAGTTTTTGAAGATGGCCGATGTTTATATCGACCTTTTCCCTGCAGGCACGGGGTCATCGCTCATCGAGGCGATGCAGGCCGGTCTGCCGGTGGTTTGTTTCGCGCAAGACTACGGGACCCTTTACCGGGTAGCCGAAAACTCTCTCGGAGCAGAATTCGTCAACCACCCTGAACTGGTAATCCCCGTCAAAAATTATCCCCGCTGGCGGCTTACCGTGCAAAGGCTGCTTAAAGATAAGGATCTTCGTCGACGGTTGAGTCGGGACATGACCGAGCGCGCCCGCCACTATGAACCGAGGCAGGTGACCGAGAGCGTGTTCGCACAGCTCGAACAAATAACGAGGAAAAAACAGGAAACCGTTTCGGTACCGACATAAACCCCGGAACGATCCCGAAGATACAGGAAAGGTATATGAAAAGTATTGTCAGCAACGAAAAGGTAACCGGACGGCCTTTTATTGACGCCCGCCGGGCCGATATCGACCCCGAAGCCTCTTTCGGCGAAAACTGCCGGATTGAGAGCGACGATATCACGATCGGCCGGGGCGTGCGAATCGGCCGTAATTTTTATTTTCGGGGTGAAAGTCTGGCTATTGCGGACCAGGCCGTTATCGGTGACGACGTCACCCTCAATGTCTCCCGGTTTCAGCTGGGTTACAAAGCCCGCCTTGAAAACAACTGCCGCCTGGCGGCGATACGCGGCCGCGCGGACCAAATCATCATCGGCGATTATACTTTTATCGGTTACGACTCGACCGTGCTCGTCCCGGAATTGTCCGTCGGTGACTACGGCGCGGTTCATAACCATCTGCTTTTGAACGGCTACGCCCCCTGCGTCATCGGCCACAACTGCTATGTCGGCCAGCACTCAGTGTTGAACGCCTCGGAAAAACTGACCATCGGCAACAACGTCCGCCTGGCTCTCAACGGCTACATCTGGACCCATGTCGAGAGCGGGGAACTGCTCGAGGGCTGCAATTTCTATGGCCGGTCACCGGTCACAATCGAGGACAATGTCTGGCTGACGGGTTGCAACATCTCGGTCTCGCCCGGCGTGACCCTCCGCAACGGCAGTATTATATTGCACGGCTCGGTGGTCACCCGCTCGACCGAACCGCGGCATTGTTATTCCGGGGTGCCGGCGGTCGATGTCACCGACAAACTGAAACCGTACCACGAAATAACGTACGATGAAAAATTCGAACGTCTGAAACGATACGCCGAGGAATTTTACGACGCCCGCCCGGAATACCGCGGCCGGGTGATATTCGTCAACCGCTTCCCGGACGCTTTTTCACAAAGAAACGAGGAAGTTTTAATTATCGCTAAAAGCGGCGCGGTTAAAGATTACGGCGGCCGGGTTTCCAGTTTCGCGCTGGAGTCGAAACAATACACCAAAAAGCGGACCGAACTCGAAGAAGCTTATATCCGCTTCCATCTCGGCGCCCGCGCCCGGTTTATTCCGGTTTGACAGACTGTAAAAAAGACAATGAAAGGCAATATTATAAAATGGATATCAGAGGTTCACGGATTCTGGTTATCGGCGGCGCGGGGCTGATCGGCTCCCACGTGGTCGAGGAACTGCTCAAAGAAGACGTTAAGGAAGTCATCATCTATGACAATTTCTGCCGTGGCACGCGCCAAAATATCGAAAACGCGCTGAACGACCCCCGCTGTCGTATCTTTGAAATCGGCGGCGATATTTTACAGACCGACATTCTCGACGCCGCCATGAAAGATATCGACAGCGTGGTGCATCTCGCCGCCCTCTGGCTGTTGCAGTGTCATGAATACCCCCGCTCGGCGTTTGAGGTCAATATCAAAGGTACGTTCAACGTTCTCGAAGCCTGCGTGGCCAACCATATCAAACGGTTGGTGTACTCGTCATCGGCCTCGGTTTACGGCGATGCCGTCGAGGAACCTATGACCGAAAATCATCCTTATCACAACTGGACCTTCTACGGCGCGACCAAAATCGCCGGCGAACACATGTTCCGGGCTTATCATAAACGGTACGGTCTCGAAGGCGTCGGGCTGCGCTATATGAACGTCTACGGTCCCCGCCAGGATTACCGCGGCGCCTATATTGCCGTGATGATGAAAATACTGGACAATCTCGACAAGGACCTTGCCCCGGTCGTGTACGGCGATGGCTCTCAGGCGTACGATTTCATATACGTTAACGATGTCGCCCGGGCCAATGTCTGCGCGCTTAAAAGCGATATCCCATTCGGGTTTTACAATATCGGCCGCGGCATCAAAACCTCGATTAAGGAACTGGTCGAAACGATTTTGAAACTCACCGGCTCCAAACTGCCAGTTCGTTACGAACCGGCCGGGCAAACGTTCGTTACCAACCGGGTCGGCGACCCTCGGGCGGCCGAGCGCGACCTGGGGTTCACCTGGACAGTCGAACTCGAGGACGGTTTGCGGCAATTGATTGACTGGCGCCAGAGCCAGCTGGCTTTTAAAAACGAAAAAAATAAATTAAAAAGATTATCCCTGGCGGTTAACTGATTCAGACCGGGAGAAATAATTTCCTTCAAAGATAGAAAGAAATTCCAGAATTTCTCTGGTTTTTTGCGGAGCCGCCCGAAGTTGAGTCGCACAGCGCCTAAGTTGCAGCCAAACAGCATCTTAGGCGTTGATTTTTCAGGCAGATTTTCAGACAGCCGGCACACCATATGCGAATACTCAGAGTGTGTGTGGAATAGCTGGCATATATCATTTGCAACGTAAGCCCGTCCCGGCTTATTCTTTGAAAAAGATGTGCGATGCCATGAAACATCGCGGACCGGACGACGAGGGCTACGTGTTTTTCCATGTCCGCAACCATCCCTACAAGGATGAGAGCTACTGGATGGAAAAAGGCAATAATATGCCCGCCAACCGGCGCCAGGAAGACTGGTTTCAAATTCTCAACCACCACGATGATATCAATTTCGCTCTGGGGCACCGTCGGCTGGCCGTTATTGACCTGTCCTCGGCTGCTCATCAACCCATGTCGAATCGGGCTAACGGCATCTGGGTTTCTTACAACGGCGAAATTTACAATTACCGCGAACTCCGCGACGAACTCAAAACCCGTCGCCATCATTTCTTCTCCCAGTCGGACACCGAGGTCATCATTCACCTCTACGAAGAATACGGCGATAAGAGTTTCTTAATGCTTAACGGCATCTTTTCGTTTGCGCTCTGGGACGGCCGCATCAACCGGCTCTATCTGGTGCGCGACCGCTACGGGGCGAAACCCCTCTATTACAGTGTGCAGGATAACATCCTCAGTTTCGCCTCGGAGATAAAAGCTATTTTGGAAGTTGAGGGTGTTCGCCCCAAACTGAATATAGCGGCGCTGCGGGAATATTTCACGTTCCAGAACACTTTCGGGGATACGACCCTGTTCGACAATATCAATCTGCTTGAGCCGGGACATTTTCTGACTATCGAAAACGACCGCATCTTCAAAATCAGGTACTGGGATTTCAGCTATGAAGAGATGGACGACCGCGGCGAAAAATATTTTATCGAGCAGCTGCATGAACGTCTCGATGAAGCCGTGTCGCGACAGCTGGTGTCCGACGTGCCGGTCGGCAGTTATTTAAGCGGCGGTCTGGATTCTGGCAGTATCACCGCTCTGGCCTCGAAACGAATTCCCCGGCTGATGACTTTCACGGGGGGGTTCGATGTCGCCACGGCGGTGAGTATTGAGGGCCAGTTCGACGAACGGCAAAAAGCCGAGCTGCTTTCGCGCCAATTCGGCACCGAACATTACCAGATGGTCATTCACGCCGGCGATTTGGAATGGGCGCTCCCCCGCGTCATCTGGCACAGCGAGGATTTACGAGTGGGAATGTCCTATCCCCATTATTATCTTTCGCAACTGGCCTCCAAGTTTGTAAAAGTGGTCCTGGCCGGTCCCGGCGGCGATGAAACGCTCGGCGGCTACCCCTGGCGATATGCAACCTTCAAAAACTGCCGCACTGCCGATGAATTCGAACGCGCCATTTACAACTACTGGTCACGGCTGGTGCCCGACCCGGAATTCAAAAACTTCTTCACCTCGAAGATGCTTTCTCGGTTCGGTTCATATTCGCCGCGGGAATCGCTGCGAAAGGTGCTGGATGAGAATTCGTTTAATAATTTCTTCCGTAAAGCGCTCTATGTCGACGCCAAAACTTTCCTGCACGGTATTCTGGTTATAGAGGACAAACTCAGCATGGCTCATTCGCTCGAGTCGCGGGTGCCGTTTCTGGATAATGAGCTGGTCGATTTCACCACCCGCATCCCCTCCCGGTACCTGCTCAACGATTCCTGGGTGGAAACCGCTAAAACCGACATTAACGTTTCCGGAAAATATATCCTGCGGCGGGCGATGGCAAACATCCTCCCCCGCGAAATCATCGAAAACCGCAAACAGGGCTTCAGCCCGCCCGACCAGTCCTGGTACATGCAGCAACTGGTGCGCTATATCAAAAACACCATCCTGACCGAACAGAGTCTGGACCGTGGATATTTCCGGCGTGAATTTATCGAAAACATGCTCGAACAGCATATCGCCGGAAAAGCCAACCATCGTCTTCTGATCTGGTCGCTGCTGAGTTTCGAATGGTGGAACCGCATTTTTCTCGACGGTCGGCGGGATATGTCTCAGAACGAAATAAACCGTCCCGGCAAACGCAAAATCGTTCTGCGCGGACGACCGCAGACGGCGGAAGAAACCACCGCTAATCCGGTGCCGTCGCGCATCGGCCAGCTGGCCTGGTTTTAACTGACGATTAAGATATGAGGTTCTTATGACGAACGATTTGATTGAAAAAAAATCCAAATTTGACCCCATCCCCATCACGCGACCGGTTTTTGACGACGATGATATCCGGGCGGTGTCCGAAGTCCTCAAATCCGGCTGGGTGGTGCAGGGTTCCCGGGTGAAAGAGTTCGAACGCCTGTTTTGTGAATTTACTGGCGGCGCCCACGCCATTGCCGCCAACTCGTGCACCTCCGCCCTGCACCTGTCACTGGTCGCGGCAGGTATCGGTCCCGGCGACGAGGTTTTATTGCCATCGTTCACTTTTATCGCCACCGCCAACGCCGTGGAATATACCGGAGCCAGGCCGGTCTTTGTCGACATCGACCCGGCGACGTACAACATCGACGCGAATAAAATCGAAGCCTGTCTTAAAAACCATAAATCAGCCGGTTTGACCCGGCCAAAAGCAATAATCCCGGTGTCTTTGTTCGGCTTGAGCGCTGACATGGTTGCTGTCAACCGCCTGGCCGAACAGTACGGCCTGATTGTTATTGAAGACGCCGCCTGCAGCCTGGGAGCGTTTCGCGACGGGCGTCACGCCGGCACCGAGGCTCTGACCGGGAATTTCAGTTTCCATCCCCGCAAAGCCCTGTCCACCGGCGAGGGCGGGATGGTTCTGACCAACGACGACAAGATCGCCGACCGCATCAGAAAACTTCGGGACCACGGCGCTTCCAAAACCGACCTGGAAAGACATCTCAGCGACGGCGGGTCGCTTCTGCCGGAATACAATCTCCTCGGTTACAATTACCGGCTGACCGATATCCAAGGCGCGCTCGGGGTCAATCAGATGAATAAAGTCGAGACTGTTCTCCGGGGACGACAGGAAGCCGCCCGAAGATATTACCAGCTACTGGAGACCGTTCCGGAACTCGTTCCCCCTGTCGTCCCGGAAAAATATCATCACGCCTACCAGTCTTTTGTCTGTCTTTATCGACCGGACAATATAGAAAAGCCTTCACGGAAAGAAATCGACCGCCTTAACCGCGACCGCAACCGGCTCATGGCTCACCTTGAAAGCCGGGGCATCTCCGTCCGCCAGGGCACTCATGCGGTGCATACCCTCGGTTATTACCAGAATAAATATGGTCTGGCCGATTTCGATTTCCCGTTCGCCTATCTCGCCGACCGGCTGACGATCACTCTGCCGCTTTATTACGACCTGAGCGAACCGGAGCAAAAACGAGTGGTGTCAACCATCCGCGAATATCTTGACGGGAAAATTTAAAAGAAAGAATAATGATTAGCCCCTTGACGTCCGAAACGGACTTCAGCCGATGCCGACCATCTGCATGAAGGTTTCCGACTTGAGGTATTCCTCGCGCAGAAGCTGACAAAATTCATCGGTACGCTCCTCCGGGAAACCCATATAGTCCCTTATTTCCGGAGACAGAGTGCCGATGAGGTAAGCCTCGTCCTGGTCGTAGAAAGTCTTTTTAGCGATATAATTGGCGATATGAATTATATAAGGAATCGCATCCTGATTCTCGTACAACTGAGGATGATGATGAAAGGTAATCGCCTCACTGATTTTGGTCGGTAATTTCCATTGAACAGCCAAAAGGGCGCCTATCTGGGCATGGTTGTATCCGAGCGTGTTGTTTTCGACTTCATAAGTAGGCGACTCTTTATCCTGTTTCCGGGCTTCGACAAATTTAACGTACTCGTCCTGAAGGAAACAGCAGAGAATAATTTTTCCGATATCATGGAGCAACCCGGCGGAGAATGCCAGGTCATGGTCAACTATTCCCCGGTTCTTCAGCTTACGGGCCAGAATCCGGCTGCAAAAAGCGGTCGCCAGCGAATGCCGCCAGTATTTTTCCTGAAATTCCTGGTCCATGTTTTTGCCCTTGAACATGTCCAGAACCGAGGCTGAAAGGACCAGATTTTTTATAGCTTCCATCCCGACGATGACTACCGCCTGCTTGACGGACTCAATTTCCCGGGACAGACCGTAAAAAGCGGAATTGGTAAGCTTCAGGACCTTGACCGACATGGCCGGGTCCTCGGAGAGGATCGACGCAATATGGTCCGCGGACACCTTCGGGTCGTTGATCACTTTTTGAATCTGATGAAAGACTATCGGTGGGGTCGGCAGGTTTCTAATATTGGAGACTACCTGCTTGACTTTGTTATCCATCGTTAAAGTTGTCATAGCGTCTTTAAGACCTTTCATTCCTCTGCCAAATCGTCAATTATTCTATCGACAATTCGCCCTTTTACATCCGGGTTGTCGTAAAAGCCCGATTCCATCCGCTGACGGATTTCATCGATCACTTCCTTGCTGAGTTCAGCCCTTTCCCCTGATTCGCCCCCCTCGACGGGCAGGTCAGCCTCGGTCCGCGCCTCATCGGCACGGGTCTTGAGCAACGCCGCATCGGCCAGCTCAGCTAACTTCTTTCTGGCATCTTCAGAAATCTCAATGGTGTCCTTTAACTGCCCGGGGCTGTTCTCTACCGCCCGCTTCCTCTTCTCCGGGTTATCATTTAAGACAGACCCGTTGCTTTTCAATGGTCCGATATCCATGCTCTCACCTTCTTCCTATAAGGGTGAACAAAATATGTCAATACTTATTTTTTACCGTTAACGAACTGCGGCGTGATATCGTCCACGTCCCGCAGATACTGCAATATCTTCCGGCTGTTTTTCAGCTCGTCCAGCTCCATTTTGATGCGTTCCTGACGGTCGGTCACATACTCGCGGTTTTCTTCCACGAGCCCCATGTTCTTTTTAACCAGGGTCACGATACAGTTGACCATCTTTTTCACTTCCGGGTGAATCGCCGCGATACGAAACAGTTTCGGGTTCCGGTCCCTGATTTCGGCGATCCTGTTTTCCGACTCCTGGATTCTTCGCTGGCATCGTTCGATTTCGGCGTAAAGGTCCAGCAGATGTTCGTCCCGGTTGTATTTTATGTAATCCCGCTGTTTGTCCAGGAGGATATATAAAGACTGGTAGAAGGAATATTCGTCCTTCAAAATCTGAAGTAACTCCTGCTCCAGCTGATTGATAGCGTTGTTGTTGGCGTTGTTCATCTAATGACAGTTACCCTGAAATGCTAAATTGTCCGCCGGCACCGACAGGCGAAGGTTTCGGGGAAGGGACACCCTTCGGACGATCCAGCCCCTGTTCCTTCAAACCGGCCCAGCCGGAACGCAAATTATTCAGTATTTTTATATTATCGTCAATTTTTTTCAAATCTTTCGTGGCTCGGATGACATCAAGCTGGGTCAGAACGAAAACATAAAGCTGACCGAGATTGACCGAAATTTTCCCGCCCTTTTCAAAATCAAGGGTGGTATAAAGATGAGTCAAAAACTTGCGCACTCTGTCCAGTTGCTCGTGCCCCTTGAAAAAATCTTTTTTCTCGTAAAAACCCCGAGCCTCCTTAAAGGAATTAATCGCCCCGTCGTAAACCTTGATAATCAAATCAAGCTGTGATTTTCCCAGAGTATCATTTTTCTGGTACTCGCCGATACATCCCTTAGTCGTTGTCAAAGTCATGCTCCTATGATTACTTGCTGCTTCCCGTACCCCAGTTGCTCCAGACGTTGGTGAACTGCGAAATCAAATAATCACTCAGGGTGCTTAATTCGCTGAGGGTTTCTTCCATCTGGGCAAATTCATCTTCCAGTCGCTCTCGTTGCAGTTCCAGGCGTTCATCGAAAGCCTCGATCTGTTCAGTCAGATCCGCGACCGAATCCTCATAATAGCCGATCCGGCTGTTCAATATCCCGCCTTCGCTTTGATTGATCGTTTCCAGCTGCGCATACAATTTCGACATGGCGCCCTTGACCACCGATATCGTACCCTCGGCGCCGTCACCCAGCTGGGACTCTTCGAGCGTGATTTTCAACTTCAAACCCTCGGTGTATTCGTTGCCCTCTTTACCGGTGAGATACTGGCCCTTCCCGATCGCTTCCTCACCGTTGATGGTGCCCTCGACGTCCTGCCCCTTGTAGCTGACGCCGGTCATAAGACCTAATATGGAAAAAGCACTGTCGCCGATCGAGGTTTTTAGTTCGACTTTCGAAGACGTCCCGTAGGAAGCGCTGGTCAGATTGATATACCCGGTATTGCCGGTGCTGACCCACTCGACCGTTAGTCCCAGATTGCCGATCTTATCGTCGTTGTCTATGCGCGTTTGAATTTCGCTAATCAGGTCTTCCGCCGAGTCATAGGTGCCCTGGTTCAAAATAATCTCATCGGATACCAGGCCATCAATCGTAAATTTCAAGCGGTTGTTGGCGCTGGTCAGGACTATTGCCTGTTGGGACGGATCGGTGATAGCGGCTCCCTGGAAATAACCCCGGGTGGCCGCCTGGGTAATATTGACGTCGTATTCGCCGACCTTGGTATCGTTCGTCGCCGAGACAAACTCGATACCGCCGACATCGCTGCTGCCGGAATCGGTGAAGAGGTCGATAACTTCGCTGAGATTATCGTTCAAAGCCTTCTCGAGCTTGGAGCTGTCTTTGATGGTCAGAAGACCGTCGCTGTCGAAACCGATCCCGATGGTGTAAAGCTGATTGTAGTTCGATTCCAAACCGTCAACAAGTGACGACAACGTATTGCGAAGCGAGTTCTGCAACGACTGAATCGTGTAATCGCCGAACAGAACCCCGGACTCGCCGCTCTCGACGTCATAACTGTTCTGTTCCGTGATAAAGCTGATAACCTTGTTATAATAAGTAATGAAACTATTGATCGATTCCTCGATGGCCGCGGTATCGGTTCCGGTCGTGACGCTGATGGAGTCACCTTCCTCGGTTGTATCGAGCACTTCAAGCGTCACTCCCCCGATAACGTTCTCGAACTCGTTGGTATCCGAGGTAATGGTAATGGGGGAGCCAGTGCCTCCCGAGGTACCGAGCGCGATTTTGGCGTCGAAGGCTTCCTGAAGCAGGGGAGCGAACGTCGAAACTTCGAAAATATCGCCGGCGTTCAATTCTCCCGCCGAAAAGGTCAGTTTCAGACCATCAGCGCCGTCGCCGACCAGTTCGACTTCGGTATCAGCCTGAGTGACCAGAATGGACCCGGAATTGGTGCCGTCGGTCCAGTTGATCGTGATGTTATCGGTGCCGACCGTCTGGCTACCGGTTCCCTGCACGGTAAAAGTATAAGTTTTGTTGGCATTGCCGGTAAAAGCCGCTGTTGCGCCCAGCGATATGGCGGCGTCCGAGTTCGAACTCACGCTTACTTCTTCCGGGGCGTCGAACAAGGCCGTATCATAGTTAAGATTTATGCCTCCGGTAAGGTTGGAGGAAACCGTAATCTGGTTGGCGGCGCCGGTGTTTTCGGCCGTCAGAATCAGCCGGTAAGGATTGGAATCGGAGCCGTCGTTGACAATCGAAGCCGAGACGCCGGCGTCGGCGTCGTTAATGGCGTTTTTGATATCCACCAGCGAATTGTTTTCGGAGGTGATATCAATCGTTATCGGGGAACGATCGCCGACCCCGATAGTAATGGTGCCGGTGCCGAAAGCCGTGGCGGATTCATCGGAGATGCCCTGCGATGCCAACTGATGATTACGAGCCTTGGCTAAAATTTGAATATCGTAAGTGCCGGCGCTGACCTCGCCATCGGCGGTGGCGGACAGATAAGCTTCGTCGGAAATATTGACGAACGCCGTCTCGAACGTGCTTTTTTGGGTCAGACTTTTTACAGAGGTTTCCAGCGCCAGGGTCAGGGCTTGTAAAGATTTGATGGTGGTGATGATATTGGTTTTCTCGGCCTGTTCGTTTTCCATAAGAACAGCCGGTTGACGCTCAAATTCGATAATGGCGTCAATATAAGAGGAGGTGTCTATCCCTGAAATAATGCCGTCAATAGAAAAAGAGGACATTTTCGCTAAACTCCTGTAATGTCAAGACATCACTGTCATACTGTTGTTTAAAGTCCCGGAGGGGGCTAATCCCCCCCCGGAGTTTGCTCTATAATTAGAAGAGTGACAGAATCACCTGAGGCAGCTGGTTGGACTGGGCCAGCATGGACGTGCCCGTCTGAACCAGAATCTGATTCTTGGTGAATTCCGACATCTCTTCAGCCATATCGGTGTCACGAATGTTCGATTCGGCCGAAGTCAGGTTCTGAGAAGCGATTCTCAGGTTTCTGAGGTTGGATTCCAGAGTGTTCTTCTGGAAGCTACCAAGCGTACCGCGAAGGTTGGTGACCTCGCTGATAGCGGCGTCGATAACAGCCTGAGCGTCCTGAGCGCCCTGAACCGTGGTTACATCGATGTCAGCCAGAGAGGCGAACATGTTACCGGCAATACCGTCACCCAGACTCGAGGACGACATATTGCCGATACTGATCTTGGCCGTCTGACCGACGTTGGCGCCGATCTGGAAGACCAGCGACTGGTCGATGTTGTTGATGGTTTCCGAACCACCGAGAGAATCCAAGTCATAGTTGACCTTTACGGACTCGGAACGATCGGCCGTATAGATAATCGTGTCGACCCCGGCGGTTACCGAAGTAGCCGGACCACCGTCAAGACGAACGTCGAATTTGGCCGCTTTGACATCGAGCAGCAGACTGCCGATATTGACGCCGTTTTGGGCGGTATCGACGTTAAAGGATATCGAACCGCGACCGGCTTCACCTTCATCCTTGTTGTACAAGGTGACGGTGTTGGTCAGGGTATTGACATAATTGATCTCGCTGATCGTATTGGTATAGTTGTCAAAACGAACCAGCGCGTCGGTCCCGGAGTTGGCCAGGGAGTCCTCGGTCAATTTGAGAACATTGGTCAGGTCATCGGTGCCGCTGCTGTGGGCGTTCAGCTTAATGGAATAAGTCGAGCCCTCGTCCTGGGTCGAGAACTGGATCTGGTTGTTGTTGACCACTTCCGCCTTGATATCGTTGGTGGTACCGGTGATGGTACCGAAGGCGTTAGCGGTTCTCAACGCGGTATTCATATCTGCGACGAGCGTGTCAAGCGAAGTATAGGTGCCGCTGACGGTCGCCGTAGCGGTTCTGCCGCTTGACCATTTGGCGGTGACCACTTCAAATTCCAACAGGTTGGTGGAAACACCACGGCTGGAGGAATTGGCGGTAAAAGTAAACAGGTCGGTGGTGGCGTCGGAGGACACCGAGTCGACCTGGAGAGAGTACTGGGCGCCGGCGTTGGCAGCCGAAATGAACAGCGAGCTGCCGTCGGCGTTGGTACCGGTGACGGTCAGCTTACCGGACAACTCAGCGTTCTGGTTGATCTCAGTCTGCAACTTGGCCGCGATTTCGTCAGCCTGGTCGCCTTCTTCGACTTCAATCTGAAGGGTCTGGTTGCCAGTCGGGGTTTCACCGTTTTCCTGATAGTTCAGGACGAAAGTGTAGGTACCGACATTAGCGGCTCCGGCGGAGTTGAACGCCGCCGCGGAAACGAGCTGAGCTGACGACGAGGTGGTCGCCAGGGTCATGCCGTTACCGAAAGCGTCGGTCAGGGTAATCGCGCCGGAAGTTTTCTGGGCGGTATCCGAGGACTGAACCACGTCTACAGAATAAATCTGCTCGGCGAGGTTATAGGGATCACCATCGGTGTTGCTCAGGCTAAGACCCAGCGATGAAGTGTTGAGAGTAGCACTGGAATCAGCGGTCTTGGTCGCGGTGATTGAGTGGAGACCGGTTGTCAGATTCGACTGCTTGATGTTCAGACCGGAAGAACCGGCGGTCGAAATTGTAGCGATGTTTTCTTTCGTACCGTCGAGAATCTTCTTGGTACCGAACTGAGTGTTGGCGGCAATACGGTCGATCGTATTGAGTGCGTTACTGATTTCAGACTGGTCAGCAGCGAGCTGATCGTAATCGTTGAAACCTTCGTTGGCGGCGTGAATGGCCAGTTCTCTCATGGAAGTCAACAGGTCGTTGATTTCCGTCAGGGCGCCTTCAGCCGTTTGAATCATGGAAATAGAACCTTCCGAGTTTTCAATCGCCTGGTCAAGACCGGCAATTTGCGAACGGAACTGTTCAGAAATCATCAGACCCGCAGGATCATCTGCGGCAGCGTTAATGCGGAAACCGGACGACAACTTCTCCATGGACTTGTTCATGGCCTCGGTCGTCAGCTTCAGGTTCCGATTGGCATCGATCGCTGATAAGTTGTGGTTGATACGAAATGACATTCGTCAAATCCTCCTTGAAATTGATTTTATGTTTCCTTACAATTTCTTTTGTTCAATTTGAATTTGTGCATGTCACTTCCCATGTTAAAGTATGCCGGTGCCTTAATCCGATGCGCACCCCGTCGTGCTCTTTCACTTACCTCCTTGAATTAAATTTTTTTATCTAATTCATTATATTTTTATATACTCTTTTAATCGGCAATATTATAGCTACCTTTATAGCAAATATTACTTTCCCCCGTTTTTTAAACGTTAAGGTCTTTTAATCCTATCGGCCGTTCAAGCCTTTTCCATGACATCTTCCAGGCTGTACAGGCGATGCCGGGCAGGTTTGAAACCAGGGTCGATTTCGAGGATTCTACGGTACCCCATAACCGCCGAATCCTTATGTCCCATATGGAGATAACACTCGGACAGGTTGAACAGGGCCAACGAATCATGGGGTTTGAAACCAAGAAAACGCTCAAAATAATTTATCGCGGAATCATATTCCCCCAGTTTTCCGTACAAATCCCCTATTATATGAAGAATTTCATGTTGATTGGGATTCAGCTCGATAAATCTCTCCAGGGCCACAATAGCCTCCCGGGGCCGGTTCTGCCGTGCCCGGGCCAGTCCCAGATTACGATAAGCGTCGGCCATACCGGGCTCGATTTCAAGCGTTTTCAAATAATATTGCTCGGCTTCGGCGAAATTATCGGTTTTATAATAACAGTTCCCCAGATCATATAAGAATTCAGCGGTCTCTTTGTGCCGCTGAAGAAGCTGCCGGTAAAGCTCGATAGCTTCATTATAACGACCGGTCTTAAGATAAGTTTTGGCCAATTTCTTTTCCAGATTTACGGTCGGCTCTCCCTGACCCGCCGCTTTCTGAAAGAGCTTTACCGCTTGAGCATCATGACCGGCCTCAAGACAGAATTCCCCGTATCGGGTCAAAACCTCTCGGTCCTCGGGGTATTCATCGAGAACCCGCTGATAATATCGAGCGGCACCATCGAAATCTTTCTGCTGCTGCTTGATAAAAGCCAGCTGCAGGGCGGCGTCCTTGATTTTGTTGCCGGTTTCCAGATGTCGTCGGAAATATTTTTCCGCCTCGGCCAGATTGTTCTCCTTCAGCAGGATATTCCCCAGCAAAGTATTGGCTTCAAGAAAATCAGGATTGACTTTCAATGTTTCCTGATAATATTCTTTGGCTTGCACCAAATCCCCGGACATTTCCGCCATTACGCCCATACTGTAGAAAGCATTGGCGCGGCTGTCGACATGCAGCAGAATTATCGGCTCGGTTTCGCGGGCCTCGTCAAAACGAGCCTGAACCTCGAGATATTCCCGGTAACATTTAAAGGCGGTTTCAAATTCTCGCATCTGGCAATAAATATGCCCCAAAAGCAATAACGGGTCGAGGTAGTCCGGTTTTATTTTCAGCGCCCGTTGACCGTATTCTAAAGCCCGGTTGTATTCTTTCAGATAAAAATGGGTCCAGGCCAGCTGGTCGAGACACATCAGATGCAGATGTCTTTCCTCGCGTTTGGTGGGGTCGGTAAGTGCCACCGCCCGGCCGGCCCATTTGAGCACGAGCGGTGCGTTTTCCAAGTCGAAACCGTGCGACCCGGAACGATGCAACTGTGCCAGGTTGAACAGGGCGAAAGTGTTATCAGGATTTTCCTCGAGCTGCTTTTCCAGCAAAGCCCGGGAACGAGCCATTTTCTTAGCCATTTTATCCGGCGAAAGGTCATAGCCCAGGTGCTGGAGTTTTATCCCGGCGCGAAGGATCGGGATATCGGGCGGAATTTTCAACTGGTTGTGGACGATGCCATGATAGCGAAGGTTCAAATTTCGTTTGAAAAATCTTTCGGAAGGCAAAAACGTCACCGACTGGTTTTTATCGCGATAGAGATTATAGACATTGATGGCAATTACCGGCGAGGCGCTCTGGCGCAGCAACCGCAGCAGTTGCGGGACATCTTCACGGCAGAGGCGTTCATCGGCGTCGATAATGAAAATCCAATCCGAGGTTGCCTGCTCAATAGAGTAATTGCGGTGTTTCGAGAAATTCCCTTCCCAGGGCTGATGGAATATTTTCGCCCCGTAAGAGCGGGCTATTTCCACCGTCCGGTCCGAGGAACCGGTATCAACCACGATAATTTCCTCGACCCAGTCCCGAACCGAATCGAGACATCCGGGCAACAACTCTTCCTCGTCCTTGACCATCAGGCAGGCCGAGACCGACACCCGTTTATCGAAACTGTCTGCCAGCATCCGCAGCTCCTGGATTTGACGGGACTTCTTGAGGCCCTGCGCGACGATTTCCCGGGCCAGGTTAATCTGCACCTGCTGGATATAAAGGTTGGCCAGGTTCAGATACGGCAGGTGATTGCCGGGGTCGATGGCGATGGCTTGTCGATAAGCCTCGATCGCCGCGGGCATATCATTTTTTTCCCGGCAGGCGACGCCAAGGAAATTGTAAAGCTGGGCGGCCTGGGCGCCGGTTGAGCAAAACAATCTCGGGCGGTTTTTGCCCTGACGGATATTTTCACGGAGCGCAATATATTTTTCCGCAACCTCGACGGCGGCGGCGTATTCGCGCAATGAAAGTTTCACGTAACAGAGGACATA
>JBMOKZ010000089.1:0-2909 GCA_049324195.1 Candidatus Zixiibacteriota bacterium
TCTGGGGGAAAGACCGGAAAGAGGCGATCGACCGTACCCGGCGAGCCCTGCAGGAGTACCGGATCGGCGGGGTTGATTCGACCATCGGTTTTCATTTGAGGATGATGGAGGACGAGAAATTTCAGCGCGGTGAAATATCCACCCGTTTTCTTGAGGAAGAATATCCTCATAACCATTTCAGCCGGGTCGATGAGGACACGCTGGAAAAAGCCGCGATCGCGGTGGCGCTCGACAAGTTTTTAAACGAACGCAAAATTATCGTCAAACGGCAGGACATGAAAGACCATTCGGGCTCGAACTGGGTAACCTGTCATCGCCGTAGGAATCTCCGGAGTTTCGGAGGTAGCCGCTGATGCCGCGTTATCATGTTACCATCGGGGAAAAGGAATTCGACATCATGCTCGAGTATTTGTCGGAAAAATATTATCTGAATATCAACGACTGCCGTTCGGAGGTGGTGCTGCACCGGCTCAGCGATACCCGGGCTTTGTTATTTGTGAACGAACGTTCGTATGAGGTCGATATCCGGCCGGGTGACAACAACGGCGACCGGTTGGTGTTCATGACCGGTTTGGAGATTCCGGCGAAAATTGAGGACTATCACCTGGCGAAGATTCGCAAAACGGCGGGGATGGCTTCGGCGGCTGTCATCGAACGGATTTTCAAGGCGCCGATGCCGGGGCTGGTGCTGGAAGTCAGGGTCGCCCCGGGCGATAAGGTCGTCAAGGGCCAGCCGCTTCTGGTAATCGAGGCGATGAAAATGGAAAATATTATCAAAGCCAAGGGACCGGCAACCGTCAAAGCCATTCACGTGGCTGGAGGAACATCGGTCGAAAAAGGGGATAAGCTTCTGGAATTCGAATAACAGGCTAAATTCCGTTCACGATGGAGGTTGTTTGACAAAATGCTTTATTTAAAATTATTGTTTACAGCGACAGCGTTATGGTTTTTCCTCGCGCTCTTTTCCGGCTGCGGCGGAGATTCCGGCGGCAACAGCGCCGATGTCGAAAGTATTCAGAAAGCCGACCGGGAAGCGATTGAGGCGATGCTTGACGAGATGATGTGGCGTTTCAAGTATCGCGATAAAGCCGCCCTGTACGAAAACGAGCTGGAATTCCTGCGGGCGGAATACACTTTCGATGAGTATCGTAAACACAATACCATTCGCTGGGCTCAGGCTGATTCGGTTTATTCCTTCAAAATTTTGGATATTTCGTTTTTCGACCGGGATTCGGCCAAAGTCCATGACGAGGTTGTCCTGAAAGGAGCCGGCAAAGATTCGGTGGTTTACAGCAACGAGTATATGGTGTACTACAATCAGGGCCGCTGGGTAAAACCGACGTTAGGTTCTTATGCAGGACAGATTGAATACGAGAAGGAAAAAGCCGATTCCGAACAATAAGCTGTTCAGGAAAGGATTGAATGATGATGAATCACGCTGTAATTTCTCATGTTGGGATAGCTGTCTCGGATCTGGAAAAGAGTATTGCCCGCTACGAAATACTGACCGGGATCAAAGTAAAAGAGATCGAAGAAGTCGCCTCGCAGAAGGTGCGGGTGGCTATTTTTTCGACCGGGGGCAAAGACAGCGGTTTTAAGGGCGGGAATATCGAGCTCCTCTGCGGAACCTCCGAAGACAGCCCGGTTACGAAATTCATTGCAAAAAAAGGAGAGGGTCTGCATCACCTCTGTTTATATGTCGACGATATCGAGCAACAACTGGCCGCGTTGAAAGCCGCCGGAGTGCGTCTGATAGACGAAACCCCGCGTCTAGGAGCCGAGGGTCATAAGATCGCGTTTGTGCACCCGGCCGGAACCGGCGGGGTCCTGATTGAACTGGAAGAAAAAGCGGGATAAAATCGTCAACTGACGCCGCGCGCATTTCACCGGGACGTCAGTCTTTTTCGTACTCGGTAAACGTCAAACCGCAGCGGCGGCAGTTTTTTTCCGTCAGGGGGTTGAGCCTTCCGCAGCCCGGGCAGCGCCAGAATTTTTCATCACGGGACGATAAATCCCCCTGCCCGCGGCGTCTCAACCGCAGTAAAAAGAACAATCCCAAAATCAAAACGATAACGATTATATACTGTATCGGTATCGATTCGCTGCGACCGAAGACATTGCTTTCCTGAGGACCGCTATAGTTGAATCCCTCCTGAATCATTTTGATACTGGCTTCCAGAGAAGCATAATTATCGTCCGTCGCTTTGGCCCAGAGGGTGAAGAGCACCTGACCACCCTCGGGCAGTCGGTAGATCAGACCCTCGAAACGATGTCGCAGAGTGACCAGATTGACCGTGTCCAGAGACGAAAATTCCAGGATGAAAACGGTTCGATATTTTTCGTAATAACCCGTGTTGGTCAACAGTGACGCTTCGGGCAGACTGAGAATGACATCCTCGATGACCCGGTCAACGGCTTCCTGCAGTTCGACTTCGTTGGCAATGACTTCGTTCGGGGCGATATCGGATTTGAATATCAGTATTTCCGAAGTAAGGTTGGAGTCCACCAGTTGAAAGGGGTAGTCCGGGCTGTCGGAAGCCAACAGCCAGTTGTCAGGCATGGGCAAATTGATTTCTCCGGCCAGCTTGAGATAGCCGCTGGCGGCGACCGGGCCGGACAGGATGAGCACGAGTATTAAAGAGATGATGCATACCGGGTGTTTCATATGTTTTCTATCGTCTGAATTCTTAAAAAAAGAACCTGAACATTTTGAAGCTTGTTTACGGACCGGAGTTAAAATTTCTTTTCAGGCAGGCTTTAACTTTTTCGATTCTGCTTTCGAGAAAAGTGCGCCGGTCAACGGCCGGCGTGTAATAACAGGTGCGGTCTTCTTTATTTTTTTTCAACAGTCCTTTTTGCGCCAGCCGGCCGAGGAGAGTCATGACGGTGGTATAGGCGGGCCGGTCGTC
>JBMOKZ010000090.1:0-2872 GCA_049324195.1 Candidatus Zixiibacteriota bacterium
CTGGATCGCGAGCAGTTCCGGATATTTATCGATTCGGGGCATTTGTTGAGCGAGAAGGACGCCGTTCGCCTTTCCGACGAAGGCATTTACCTGGCTGACGAAATTACCCGGCGGCTGGTGAAATAGATTTTTCGGCGACGAGGTTGTCGTAACTGAAAAGGTTCGCCAGTCGTAGTAAAGGGCAACCCTCTAGAGGTTCCGTCTCTCAATTCAATTCGAGCGAGAACAAGGGAGTGATTTTCCGGCAGTGGTAAACATCTGCCGGAGACATCGTTGTCATCCCACGAATATGCTCAAAATAACATGGTTTTTAATGTCGGTTCCTGTTCGCCGAAGGCGACTGAGAACTGACACTTTTTTTAAAGTCGGACTGTCAGGTAACTCTCGCCTTCGGTGGGCAAAACCTGACGGTAAGGGCGGTGATGCTCGGGTTGGCTACGAGAACGCGCCGACAAGTTGAATTTGGGTGACAGACAAGGTTTTAAATTTGACAAGGAATTGCAGGAAGATTAATATATGTGTTAGAATTGTAGCTCTGGTTAATATCTCCAATGGATTGTAAAACGAAAAGCGAGGGTTAGCTGATGGCAATAGTAACGATATCGCGGGGACCGCAGGTGGGAGGCCGCGCCCTGGCCGAGTGTCTGGCCGAAAAGCTCGATTATAAATGCCTGACAACGACGGACGTGGTCAAACGGTGTTCGATTAAGTTCAATCTGCCCGAGGACGAGATAAACAAGCGCCTCAAGGAGGTGCCCGGATTCTGGAAAAGACTGACTTATGAGCACAAGCGCAGTCTGGTTTATATCCAGTGCGCGGTGCTGGAGGCCGCCCGGCAGGATAAAATCGTCTATCACGGTCTGGCCGGTCAGCTTTTTCTGGCGAATATCCGGCACGTGTTCAAGATTCGAATCGAGTCGCCGTTCGAACGGCGGGTTCGGGCTGCGATGAAGGCGCTGGATTTGAGCGAGGACGAGGCGGTGGAATATTTGAAAAACGCCGACCAGGTCCGGACCTCGTGGGTAAAGCTCTTTTACGGAGAGAACTGGAACGACCCGGCGCTCTATGATTTGGCTATCAACCGCAACAATCTCAACGAGGACACTATCTGCAAGCTGATTATGGAGACACTTAAATCGGGTAATTTCGAGACCACGGCGGAGTCGCAGACCAACCTGGAAAACCAGCTGTTGAAGTATGAGGTTCTGGCGGCGCTGGCAGTTGACGAGAAATTGTGGAACCAGCCGATTAATATTATTGCCTCGGGCGGTATTGTCACGCTCAAGGGCATGGTGAAAAACGAGAAGACCAAGCAGGAGCTGATTGCGACGGTCAAAGATGTCAAGGGCGTGGTCGAGTGCGAGGCGATGTTGAGCGCGGCCGAGGCGCCGATAAAGCGCGGGTTCTTCAGCGATTAAGTTATATTAAGCGCCGTCAGGGAAGGATTCCTGAGGGCGCGGTATTTAATATCCCTGCGTTTGAAGACGCAGGCCACCCGACATCATCCCTCGACTCCGCTCGGGAAGACGTGATTGTGTCAGCCCTGCGAAAGCGGAGATCCAGATTTAGAAGAAACCCGGGTTCCCGGTCAAGCCGGGTATGAGACCACAAGGCATGTGTCGCAATTAAGCTCAGATGACACCATGAGGCATGTGTCGAAATCAAGCTGGGAATGGTGGGCTTGATATTTCCGACCTCCACTTTGTGATTGTCCTGCCTTGATTTACAACTTATATTCTACCTATGGATTTCTTTAATGAGAATGACGAGGAACGGAAAACCGGGAACCCGAAAGATGGTCGGGACGGGGCGGCCGATAACGGCATCAAGCCCCTGGCGGACCGGATGCGGCCGCGGACGTTCGACGATTTCGTCGGGCAGGAAAAAGTTATCGGTCCGGACACGCCCCTTCGCAAAGCCATCGAGACCGACCGGGTAACCTCGCTTATTTTCTGGGGGCCGCCCGGCACCGGCAAAACGACCCTGGCCGCGCTTATCGCCCGCTCCACCCGGGGGCAGTTTATCCCATTCTCGGCGGTGGTGTCGGGTATCAGGGAAATCAAGGAAATCATCTCCAGGGCCGGCAATTATTACAAGATGTCCGGCCGCCGCACCTATATTTTCGTCGATGAAATCCACCGTTTCAACAAGGCCCAGCAGGACGCCTTTCTGCCCTATGTCGAGAAAGGGGATATCGTTTTAATCGGGGCGACGACTGAGAACCCGTCATTTGAGGTCATCTCGCCGCTATTGTCGCGTTTGCGGGTGTATGTACTGGAGCGCCTGTCAACCAAGGCGCTGGAGCATATCGTTAACCGGGCGTTGACCGATACCGAAATCGGACTGGGAAAAATGAGGCTGACATTAGGCGAGGGGGCGCTGGATTTTATCGTCACGGCAGCCGACGGTGACGCCCGCCGAGGGCTGACTCTTCTTGAGACCACAGCCAATTTTATCGGTGAAGGCAAAGAGATAACGGTCGAGAAACTTCGCGAGGTCCACCAGCGCGGTGTGCTGGTTTACGACAAGGCGGGCGAGGAGCATTACAATATCATCTCGGCGCTGCACAAAACTATCCGGGGGGGCGACCCCGACGCCGCCCTGTACTGGCTGGCGCGGATGCTTCATGCGGGCGAGGACCCGCTGTATATAGTGCGGCGGCTGATACGGTTCGCCACCGAGGATATCGGTCTGGCCGACCCGTACGCTTTGACTCTGGCCCTCAACGCCCGCGACACCTATCATTTTCTCGGCTCGCCCGAGGGAGAGCTGGCGATCGCCGAACTGGTTGTTTATATGGCCTGCGCACCGAAATCCAACGCGATTTATATGGCGTTCGGACAGGCGATGAAAGACGCCGAAGAACACGGCT
>JBMOKZ010000091.1:0-2870 GCA_049324195.1 Candidatus Zixiibacteriota bacterium
TGGCCGAAATTTTCCGGCTGGCTGGTCCAGTCCCCGGCCGGGCGCGGCTGGTCCAGGTTTTAATCGGCGCCTTTTTGCCAATGCTGCTCTTTTTACTGGTGGACCGCGCCTTCCGCAACCGCAAAGCCGCCTTCTGGAGCGCAGCGCTGGCAGTGTTCTATCCGACTTTTCTTTATTATGACGCCTCGCTTTTAATCACCTCAACCATGGTCATCCTGATCGTGCTTTTAATCTCGCAGCTGTACCGGGCGCAGGAAAACCCGACTTTCCGTAATTTCATTTTCGCCGGAGTATGGTTGGGTCTGGCCGGGCTGGCCCGTCCAAATATTTTGCTATTAGGACCGGCTCTGGCCGTCTGGGTCTGGTTGCTTATCAAACCCCGAGTCGGTTTAAAACCGGCGATATGGCGCTACCTTGTTCTCGGCGCCGTAACGGTGCTGGTGATTCTGCCGGTTACGGTGCGCAATTACCGGGTGGGTAACGATTTCGTATTCATAGCCTGGCAGGGCGGTTTCAACTTTTATCTGGGCAACAATTCCCGGGCTTCGGGCTGGTCCGCAACCGCACCTGGAATCGATTATAGCTGGGAAGGCGGCTATCGCGACGCTATCGTCATCGCCGAAAACGAAGCCCGGCGGCCGCTTAAACGCTCCGAAATCTCCGATTACTGGTACAGGAAAACGTTCGCAGAGATAAAGCAGCACCCGGGCGCCTTTCTGGCCCTACAATTCAAAAAAATACGCCTGTTCATAAACGGTTTTGAAATTCCCAACAATCAGAATCTTTATTTCGCCCGGGAATATGCGAGCCTTTTGAAGCCGCTGATGTTTACCGAGCCGTTATATTTTCCTTTTGGAGTCCTCGCGCCGTTAGCCATCATCGGGCTGGGATTGACCTTCTCTCAATGGCGTCAGTACCTGCTTGTATATCTGATGCTCGCATCATATACCTTGTCATTCTTACTGTTTTTTATCTGCGCCCGTTACCGTCAGCCGTTGATTCCGTTCATGCTGGTTTTGGCTGTCCTGGCGGTGATGAAGCTGGCGGCTTACATTAAAAATCGGCAATATAAGAATATCACTGTGTTCACCGTCGTTTTCATCATCCTGGCGCTTGAGAGCAATCACGATTTGCTGAAACTCGAACCGAACCGCGTGCGGGCCGAGGATTATTTCACGCAAGGTGCGGCGCAACTGGAATACGGCCGGATTGACCAGGCGGAAGAAAATTTTAAACGGGCGCTGGCGGCCGACTCCACTCACGGCGCCTCGTATAATAATCTCGGCATGATTTATGCCAACCGTAACGAGTATCTTCGCGCACTACCCCTGTTTCAGAAAGCCGTCAAGCTCGAACCGCAGGTAATGGAGAACTATTTTAATTACGCTACGGCATTAATAAGTTTGAAAAACCTGAAAGGCGCTCTGGATATCCTGGAAGAAGCCCGGCGGATAAACCCGCTGAACTACTACGTCCATTACAAGCTGGGCATGACCTATTATCAGGCCGGCGAACCGGAAAAAGCCCGTTCGGCTCTAGCCGAGAGCCTTCGGCTCAACCCGGACAATGACCATGCCCGGCAGTTATCCCGGCAGATCGACGTACTTTTACGTCAGTGGCAGAATCCCTGACGAAGATCACGTATTTATTGCGATAAAAAAGATTCATAATTGATTAAAAATAACTTTTTCTTTATCTTTATTTATTATATCTTAATTAATTATATTTTTATTCGATAATATTAAAGGGCCGGGACTCCGGCTCTTTATCGGCTTGAAAAGAGCTTTCAATCTTGGAGATGAAAATGAGATCAAAACACCTGATAATCGCCTCAGCGGTTTTCCTGTTAATCTTTTGCCTGACCAGCCTTTCTTCCGCGCAGGACAACAATAAAAAGCCGGAAATAGGAATTACCCTTTTGGGAGGATATTACTGGCCCTGGATGGATTTGACCGTTGAAGGCACATATAAAGAGGAAGGCAGTCCCAAGAAAATCTTTTATGAGGAAAATTACAAGGGTTCGGCCGAGAAAAAGGGCGTCGGCGGCGCCGGGGTCTTCATGCGAAAAGATACCCACGCCTTTAGACTGACCCTCCAGTACGGCAAATCCACGGCAGTTATATATGACGATTATAAATATAACGATAACGAAGGTCGCGACACCACATTAACCCTGCCGGACAACGTTCTCAACAACAATGCCTATTCATTTTCGAAATATTATTTCTCGCAGTATCAGTTATCATTCGCCGCGATGCAGTACATCCCGTTGCGCGGGAAACAGTTGAATTTCTATGTCGGCGGCGGTATCGGGATGAGCTGGCTGTCATATTATGATTATATCGACGATGTCGTTCAGGAAACTTCGAACTGGGGTTTTCACATGTACCCCATCCTCGGCCTGGAATTCCGCCTAAATAACCGCTTTGGAATCTATACCGAATTTCAGTATTTGATAAGCAGTACTTTCAAAAAAGATTTTCTGGTCGAAGGAAACCATTACCTGTACGAGGAAAATATCTATACTTTCGAAAGCGATTATCATCTGAACACCGACGGCGCTTCTCTCCAGGCCGGTCTGTATTTCCTTGCCATGTAAAAAAATTACCGAGGATATTAACAAACCCGGAAAAACATTGACATTTTTCCGGGTATTTCTTATTTTATAAATAAGAAGACAGGTTACTACACGAATTCAGTAACTGACCATAATACTTTTCCAAACGGTATAATATTAAACAACGGCTCAAATCGAACGGGTAAATACATCTTTTCGTGTTCCTGTCAACCGATAACCATAAATATCAAGGAGGGTTTTATGACCATCAGAACTTTCAGTTTCATGGTCACGGTCGTTTTGATACTACTGG
>JBMOKZ010000092.1:0-21415 GCA_049324195.1 Candidatus Zixiibacteriota bacterium
GGTGGGCCGGATTTACCAGCAGACCTTCATCGACACCTACACCAAGGTCGCTTTTGCCAAGGTCTATGACCGCAAGAATGCCTTGGTGGCAGCCGATCTTCTCAATGATCGGGTCATCCCCTTCTTTTTGTGGGCGGCACATGTCCACATGTGCCCCGGCATTTTTGTTTTTTTCATGCCGTCAGGGCTCCGACCCTGACGGCCGCAGCCTTTGGTGGTTGTCAGGAAGGGACACCTGACGCCACAAATTAACAAGAAAACCCGCATAGAGCGGGCTTTCTTTACTTATATAAGTAATGATACTTTCTCTCACACGGGGGCGAGGGCCAGCATGTATTCCAACAGCTTAATCACGCCGTCTTTGCCGTCGTCGCCGACTTCCATCGGCGGGCCGACACAGGTCGGGCAGCCGCTCGGACAGGGGCATTTGCGGACAGCCTGCAGCGAGGCCTCGAATAACTTGTCGGCTTCGGCGAATAGTTTATCTGACAGACCCACGCCGCCGGGGATGTTCTCGTAGATATACACCGTCGGCTGTTCGGTGAAGGGGGAGCGCACCTGAGCAATAGCGTGTAAATCACGCGAGTCGCACATCACCCACAGGGGAGCGATTTTTCCGAGAATATTGGCCAGACCTCGCAGGGCGCCGCCGAATTTCGAGGGTTCGATACCGATTTTGAAAGAGATATCGCCGGGGAAGGAATACCAGAACGCGGTGGTTTGCATCTCAATTTCGGGCATATCAAGCTGGCCGGAACCGACGTTCTCGTGGGTCTGGAATTTGATTTTCTTGAACAGGACGGTGACGCTGTTCACGGACACCTCGCCGCTGTGTATCCGCGAACGATCAAGCGTTTCGATTTCGCTGTTGACCCGGAGCACTTTTAAATCGGTTTTAGTCTCGGCGTCGGTGTAATAGTCCACCTCGACTTCCTTCACGTAGGCTTTCTTGCCTTCCCAGTCGAGTCTGGTGACCTGATACTGGTCGGCGCCGTGCAGGTAGATGGCTTCAGGGTGCAGGAATATCGGGGCGCTATAATAATCCACTTCGCCTATAACCGTGGCTTGGCGGCTTTCGTTGAGAATCACGAAATTGTCGGGGGAGGCTGACCGGAGCGATATCTGCTGGGCCGGATAGATTTCCGAGGACCAGTGGTAGCGGTCGGCGGTTTTACGAAGAATATTTTCATCGGCCAGAAAATCGAGAATCTTACCGGTGCTGATATCTTCGAGGTATTCGTCGGCCGTAAACGGCAGTTCGAACGTGGCGCATTTGAGATGGTTGGTACGGATAATCAAGTTGTCGGGGTCAATAATGCCTGCCTCGGGCGTGCGGTCGAAAATGTATTTCGGCTCGGCGCAGAGGAACTGATTTATAGCCGAAGAGTTGGCGACCATGATAGTGACCGAGGTCCCCAGAGTCCGGCCCGCCCGCCCGGCCTGCTGCCAGAGCGAGGCGATGGAGCCGGGATAACCGACGATGATGGAAACATCGAGCGATCCGATATCGATCCCCAGCTCGAGGGCGTTGGTGGAAACCACGCCGGTTATGGAGCCGTCGCGCAGGCTGTGTTCGATGCGCCGCCGCTCATTGGGCAGGTACCCGCCGCGGTAGCCGGCGATATTGATGCCCTTGCCGAAATCCCCTTTAAGTTCGCGTTGCAAATAGGTCAGCAGGACCTCGACATAGAGCCGGAAATGAGCGAATACAATCGTTTGGATTCTCTCGCGCAGGAAGATGGCCGCCAGCCGGGCGGCTTCGTTGATAGCCGACTTGCGAATACCGAGCTGTTTGTTGATAAGCGGTGGATTATACAGAATAAAATGTTTCTCGCCCGAGGGCGCGCCGTTGTTATCGATGAGCTTGACCGGTCGTCCGATAATGCGCCGGGTCAGGTCGTCGGGGTTGGCGATAGTGGCTGAGCAGCAGATGAAAATCGGGTCGGAGCCGTAAAATTTGCAAATGCGTTTAAGGCGCTTGATGACGTTAGCCAGATGCGAGCCAAAAATGCCCCGGTAGTGATGAACCTCGTCGATTACAACGTATTTCAGGTTCTCGAACAGTTTTATCCATTTGGTGTGGTGGGGGAGAATACCCGCATGCAGCATGTCCGGGTTGGTGATGACGATATGACTGGCGGAACGGATAGCCCGGCGGGCGGTTTGTGGCGTGTCGCCGTCGAACGTATAGGTTTTGATATCGACATCGAGGCGCGTTACCAGGTCATGAAGTTCGCTAAGCTGGTCCTGTGAGAGCGCCTTGGTGGGGAAGAGGTACAAGGCTCGCGAGCCGGGAGATTTGAGAATTTCATTGACCACGGGCAGGTTGTAACAAAGCGTCTTACCCGAGGCGGTGGGAGTGACAATCACGACATCCTTGCCCTCCCGGACGGCGTCGATGGTCTCGCGCTGGTGGGTGTAGAGCTGGTTTATACCCCTGGCATTAAGCGTGGCCACCAGGCGGCGGTCGATATCGTCCGGGAAATCTGCATACCGGGGTTTTCTGGCGGAGATAGATTTCCAGTGGGTAATATTCTGTTTTAAAACCTGGTCGGTTTTAAGCAGGTCGATTATCTGTTCGAGATTCATAAGCGCTCTTTTTAAATAATACCGGTCAGCAGCCGGCGGCAAATATCACAAAATTTATCGCTCTTGTTGTCGATATCCAGCATCACCTGACTGAAGTAGTTGACGCATTTGGGATTGCGGCATTCAGGCAGGTCGAACAGGTGTGCGGTGCGGTGAATTGTCTCCTTGAAGAGTCGGGGGTAAATTTTGTTGTCGTCCTCGGGCAAACCGTAAAACTCCTGACGCAGATGAAACAATGACACCACGGCCGTTCCGGATACCTTGTCAGCCGCGCTGATAACATAGTTTTCTTCCGGTAAATACAGGTCTTCTTCGCAAATGGCAATCACTTTTTCACGGTTGTTGGCTTTGGCACGTTCGATTTTTTGCATGATGACCTGGGCGTAGTACTGGTTGCGGACGACGTTAAAACTTTCCTCGGGGATTTTCATGCCTTTGAGAATATCAACCGAGCGATTGAAAATGGGACCGATATTGGAGGCCAGCTTATTGACCATCATAAAGTCCACATCGCCAATGGGAACAACGACAATTTTCGCTCTCAGCAGTGACATCCGGTAATATCCAAAGTTATTTAATCGGCCTTAAAAAAGCGTGATTTTGAGCCGGTTGGCGACACCGTAACCTCCGCTTTGGCGGCGCATTTCGGGCACCAGCCGACAAAAGCGGTTCCGGCTTTGTTCAAGTATATGCGGGTGTAGACATTACAGCACTTGAAATGAATTCCGATGAAAGGTCTTTTCCCGCTGTTTTTTTGCCCTTTTTCAGACATGGTTGAATAATAACATAAACCGCGATTAAAGCAAAACGGAATTATCCTCAAATTTATGCCTTAAGAGTGTTTTTTAACTCGTTCAAAATGGCGGTTGAGGACGATGAACCGAGGCGGGTCGCTCCGGCTTCCAGAAGCTGTCGACACTGTTGAAGGCTGCGGATACCGCCGGACGCTTTTACCTTGATTTCTCCTCGGGCGGCGTTAAATAAATCCCTTACCTGTTCGACCGCCGCGCCGCCGAAAAAACCGGTACAGGTTTTGACAAACTGAGCGCCGCCGTTAACCACCGCCCGGGTGGCGTCAACGCGTCCGGCCGGGGTAAGTTTGCCGGCTTCGATAATCACTTTCAGGACGATGTTATAAGGCAGATTCTTGCGGATCTCGGCTATTTCGTTTTCGGCTTTTTTAAACTGTCCCGAAACCAGCCAGGCGATATTGGCAACCATGTCGATTTCATGGGCGCCGTCACTGACGCCCTTGACAGCTTCGGCGATTTTGATATCGGTCCGGTGCGCCCCGAGAGGAAAACCTGACACAGATAGGATTTTCACGGGGGTATGCTGAAGTTCCTCGCGGGCCAGACCGACCCAAACCGGGTTGATGGCGACCGAATAGAAATCGTATTTTCGGGCTTCTCGGCAGAGTTTTCGAATATCGTCCTCGGCGGCTTCCTGCTGTAAGGCGGCATGGTCGAACCGGCGGTTGAGATTTTCCAGAATATCGGGCATTTGTTCTCCTTGTCTTTCGGGCTGTTTGTTTACGGTGAAAGATAATACAAAATTATCTGGAAAATAAAAAAAGTGGCAGCAATTCGCTGTCACTTTTTAAAAATAAATGGAGCTTTTATCAGGTACTATTGCATTTTTCGATCGGTCAGAACCTGGGTATCATCGCCGGTCATGATAACCGAATATTTCTGTATTTTACCCTTTTCCTTATAGTTAACCGTGCGGTCGCCTTCCATATCCCAGTGTTCCCGAATCGAGACGATAACGCCTTCTTTGTAGGCGAAATACATCACGCCGTTCATTTTCACCCGGTTGACGCCTTCGCGAACGGCTCCATCCATTTCATAGGGCATAATCGGGATAATCAGGTTGCCGTCGTAATCAATCAGGACACAGTCGTAACCTTTTTCACGGGCGAACGATTTGACGGTATATTTCATCGAGGCGTCGTACTGGTCATTCTCGAGATGCACCTTGGTGGTTTGGGTCCAGGTATCACCGGTGGCGAACTCACCCGAAGGAAAGACCGGCATGCCCTGTTCGTAGAGGTCTTTGATGTATTCTTTCGAATAATCGCTGGTTTCGTCAGAGAATTCGATATCTATAATTTTTCCGTTGGGCGCCGTATAGAGAATCCGGCCCCATTCTTTTTGCTCGTCCCAGGTTATGGTGGTATCCTTGGTGGTGACGACTTCTTTTACGAGTCTCAGGATTTCGTAAATCTCAGCCGTGGTATCATCGACAATCCGTTTGACATTATGCTCGATGATGATTTCGGTTTCACTCGAGTTCTCTTTGGTGACGGAGTCACCTTCGAGTACCTGCATATGATGTTTCTGGGAGAGCTTGTACTTCAGGGCCAGTCCGGGCTGGTGTTTGAACTTGAGACTGACCTTTTTGGTACCCTGTTCACAACTGAAAAGTAATACCGCCAGAAGCAAACAGGTTATTATTACAGTTTTCCTAATCAAGACATAACTCCATTATTTTAAGGCGCCCGAGTTAGCGCGCGAAATCTATCTCGGACAGGGTTATAATACGATTTATTTGTCCCGGAGAACCCAGGAGAACCATTCCTTTCAATATATCTTTTTGTTCATCTTTCGTGATGATGACGTTATTATCGGTATCGGCGAGGTTAATCATACCTATAGCCTGACTGGTTCGCTCTTCGGATGCGGTGGGGGTAATCGAAACCGTCTGCATCGTCCCGGAGCCGAAAAACAGGGCGGAGAAGAAAATTATCAGCGAGGCGGCCACTGAAGCCATCGACCGATAAAAAGACATCCGCTTTTCGGCTTTACGGCGGGTTAGATCGGTTACCGCAGTGGTTTCGGTATCAAGATCAATCGTTTTGGCGAAAATAAGCGAAGTAACTTCATCGAAATATGTGTCGCCGGGATCAATCGTTGGAAGTGAAGCTTTCAGTCCCTCTTTGAGCTGTAAAGCCAGTTCGTATTCTTTCCGGCATTCAGGGCAGGAATCGAGATGTTCTTTTATTTCCAGAGCGGTTTGTTTGTCCAGCTCGTTGTCCAAATACGCGTCAATACTACTTGTTATATGGCGGTGAAGCATTATAACTCCTATAAAAGACGGTTTTTCAATATTTTTTTTAGTTTATTTCGAGCAATGTGGAGATTGGAACGTACCGTAGCCTCGGGACATTCGAGGATCTCAGCTATTTCCGCTTTCGAATAACCTTCGATATCGTGAAGAATGGCAGTGATCTGCTGCCGCGGAGGTAGCTGGTAAAGGGCATTTTTGATCTCCTCCATCATTGCCTTATCATAATAGAGATCGCTGGGCGTTTTGACCCGCCGGGAAAGGGAAACTTGAATGTTCCCGGGTAAGGTATCCGGGTCGTTGGCAAACTCTCCATGGATTTTTCGCTTCCGGATCAAATCTATGGAGTAATTGGCAGCGACTCTAATTAAAAATGAACTAAAATTACTTACATGCCGTAACTCCATCCGTTTGTTGTAGATTCTGACGAATGTCTCCTGGACCACCTCGTCAGCATCCAAATGATTACCAAGCATCTGGTAAGCCAGCGAATATAGCTTCTTGCGATACCGCTTGACCAGAACAGCAAAAGCGTTATTGTCGCCCTCGCTGAATGCTTTGACCAGTTCGGGGATAGAATCGTTCATACCCCGATTATTGTATCCTAATGATTATGACGTACAAAGTTAAAGTCTGTTTAATATATAATTAGCTGTTCAGGCAATTTTTATTTCAGATTAGCGGGTAATTTTGATTTTGTCAATCTTTTTTTAGACAATAAGTTATACGGATTTTCAACCCGCCTCTCATCTTTTATATCCGATATATATTGACTCTTGCGGAATTATAGTCGTTTAAGTTTAATAATTTGATGAAGATTATGGAGATGAAGTACATCTTTTTATTCGGGATAGAGTCCCCCCAAAGTATAAATACCCCGGATAAGACTAACAAATCTATTGACATGATCCGATAAGTTAATTACCATATACCGAATTTTTGGGGCCATAGCTCAGCTGGGAGAGCGCTTGACTGGCAGTCAAGAGGTCGGGAGTTCGATCCTCCCTGGCTCCACCAAATATTAAAAACCCCTGATTTATTTGAATCAGGGGTTTTTTACGGTGTCGTTAAGTGAAGAAGAATACTATTTAGGAGGGATATTCTGATTCGCTTTAATCTTCTTAAGTCTTTTCTCGGCAATCGGATAGTAAATTAAAAAACCCAACCCGGCAAAAATCAGGATAAGTCCCAGCGCCGCCTCGTCGGTAAAATCACGTGGGAAAAGCTGGCTGGCCATGATGGCTATGCCGATTCCGACCAGTACCATACCCCATTTGATACTGGACAGGGAATGAAGCTCAGCCTGGGCGGAAAAGAAATTCCTCAGGTTGGTATCATCCAACCCCTTTTCAAGCATCCGGTTTTTGGTTCGGCTGTCAGATATAATCTTGACGATGGCCACAATCGAAAAGAATATTATGGCAGGAATCAAAACTTCTGAATTCATAAAAACCTCCTTATATCATCGATCTCATTTATTCTAACAGACAGCGAATCCGGAGATTAAGTTGCAGTTTAAAAAAACCAAAATAAATGCAACTTTTAGCTCGTAACTCCAGTCAATTAATGTAGGGTTATAAGCTATGGACGACAAACAGTTAATAAATTCGATACTCAGCGGAAACCAGGAAGCCTACCGGATTTTTATCAAAAAATATGTCCGGCTGGTAAATCACGTCGTTTTCAAAATGATTGCCAACGAAACGGACCGCGAGGATGTTTGTCAGGATGTTTTTATCAAGGCCTACCAGAATTTGAAGAATTTCAAGTTTGAATCGAAAATTTCGACCTGGATTGCCCGAATCGCTTATAACACCTGTATAAATTATCTCGAAAAGAGACAGATACCCTTATATGAAGATGTCCGTTCAGAGCAGGAAACACTTGAGGACCATCCGGGAAACATCATAACGCCTGATGATTTCACGGTCGACCGCAACCTGGCCTATAAATTATGTCAGGAAATAGACGAACTGCCGGTCAATTACGGCTTGATTCTATCGCTGTATCATCTCCAGGAAATGAGCTATCTGGAGATTGCTAAGATTTTGGGTATGCCCGAGGGTACCGTGAAAAGTTATTTATTCCGTGCCAGAAAAATGCTCAAAGACCGGCTGACGCGTAGTTTTTGTCTGGAGGATTTATGTCATTAAGTTATGTCAGCGATGAAGAAATCCAGGAATATCTTGACGGCAACATGTCGAGTCGGGAAATTCGGGATTTCCGCCAGCGGCTGGAAAACTGCGAATCCTCACAAAAGAGATTACGGGAATATACCCTTTTATATAAGGCCCTCAAAGAGGAGCGGATTGCCGGCTGCACCGCTGACTTTGAAAATGCGGTGATGGAAAAACTTCCCGCAGAAGAAGAACAAGACGAAATATTTAACCTGTCCAATCTGCCGATAATTTTGATCGGGTTACTGGTCACCCTGGGCATTACCGCATATTTCGTTGATTTCTCGCCGATATTTGCGAAGTATTTAGCGTCACCGCTTTTCCATTACGAGATTAACTGGGCGGTTTTCAATCCGTTAGTGGAAGCATATAAAACCGCCGGTGATAAATATTATATCGCCGGATTTGTGATTCTGGTTTTGATGTTGATAAAATTTGTCGATTATATGTTCCTTGAAACGGAATATGAGAAAATCGGACATTAGTCTTTCACTAACCGGTGACTCTCTATTCTATCAAGGCGGAAAGTTCTTTCCGCCTTTGCTTTTTCACAAAAAGCGTTGATGTAGAAAATGGCGCCCAGGCTGTGCACCGAACTGGGTCTGATAATCCGGGCCTGGGGTGTCAGGCCGGCGCTGGCATAGACGATTTCCAGCGGCAGGTTTTCGTCAATGGCTCGTTTGATGTCGCTATATTCATCCGGCAGTTCTCTTTTTTCGGTTTTCCAGCTGGCCATGGTGTAGGTGGTCATAAGCTTCTTCAAATCCCCGACCGTTTTTATCGGTGGAATTTTGTCGAGAATCATTTTAAACAGTTGCCAGACCAGGACAGCGTCGGCCAGCGCCCGATGGTTCTGGTTCCGGGCAATATCAAATTGCCGGGAGAGGGACAGCAGCGAATACGACGGCAGACCGGGAGCGTACCTTCGAAATATGTCAACCGTATCCAGAATCAGGTTGTCGCCGAAACAAAGCCCGGTTCGATCAAGCTCGCAACTTACGAAGGAGATATCGAAAATGGCATTGTGGGCAATGAGAATCGAGTCGGGACCGCAGAAATCGATAAAACGGGCTAAGACCGGTCCGATGGTCTCGGCTTCGGAGACCATGGCGTCGGTAATGCCGTGGATTTCGATAACTTCCTCGGGAATCGGCTGTTCGGGATTAATGAGGGACTGAAAGGTTTCGAAAGCATCGCTTCCCGGCAGGAATTTAACCGCTCCGATTTCCACTATCCGGCTGGCCGCGGCCCTCATGCCGGTAGTCTCGGTGTCGAAAGCGACAAAGTCGATTTTTTTTAAAAAGTGCCGGTTATTCATGGTTTCTTCACTGTATTTAAGATACCCTTTTTAATTCAATTGACAATTTCTTTTTGTTTTTTATCTTTTAAATGTTATGATGACGATTTTAAAAGACAGAGTTGTTCCCGGTCGGGTAGTGCAAACCAAACCGGTCGATTCTTTTGCCAGTCATTATAACGCCCTGGCCGGCTCCGGTCTTCAGGATTTATAGTTATCAGTTTACAATCGAATAAAATGTCATGGCAGTATTTATATGCTGTCCATTACTTATATATGTACGATAAAGAATATTTAACATATGGGGTAATATCATGGCGATAGTTTTAGACGGCTCGGGCCTGACGATAGAAAAACTGGTACAGATAGCCCGGCACAACGAACCGGTGGAGCTTTCGTCCGCGGCGGCCGAACGCATCAACAAATGCCGGGCGATGCTCGAGAAGAAAATCGAGGCTCATGAAATCATGTACGGGGTCAATACCGGTATCGGCGAGTTTTCCGAAGTGGTTCTCGACGACGAACAGGTCAAGGAATTTCAGAAATATTTGATATACAATCATTCGGCCGGTATCGGCGACCCGGCTCCTATCGAATATGTCCGGGGCGCGATGGCGGCGCGGGTGAACGTTCATGCCCACGGCAATTCCGGGTGCCGGCTGGCAATCACCCGGACGCTGGTGGAGATGCTCAACAAGGGTGTAACGCCTTACGTTTGCCAGAAGGGCTCAGTCGGAGCCTGCGGCGATTTGGCCCCTATGGCGCAAATCGCGCTTTTAATGATGGGCGAAGGCAAAGCGTATTACAAGGGTGAACTTCTCGAAGGTAAAGAAGCTCTCTCACGCGCTGGGATACCGATTCCGGGATTGAAAGCACGCGACGGTCTGGCGACTATCAATGGTTCCAATGTCCTGACCGCCATGAGCGCAATTTTTCTTTACGATGCTCAACGCTGGCTGAAGCAGGCGGAAATTGCCTGCGCCATGTCGCTTGAAGCGCTCAAAGCCAACATGAAGCCATATATTTCCAAACTGCACGAAGTACGAGGATTTGCCGGGGCGATAAGGAGCGCGAAAGCGATTAGTAAACTGGTCAAGGACGGCGATCTCGCTGAAGGTAAGGTCAAATGCAAGGTGCAGGACGCTTATTCGATGCGCTCCACGCCACAGGTGATCGGGACGGCTCACGACGCCCTGGAGTATGCCCGCTCGCAGGTGGAAATCGAGCTTAACGGCGTTGGGGATAACCCCATCTTTTTCCCCGATGAGAATCTTCAGCTTTCCGGGGCCAATTTCCAGGGCACGCCGGTGGCGCTGCCGATGGATATGGCCGGGGCGGCGATTACGATGGTTTCGGTGATGTCGGAGAGGCGACTGAACCGGCTCAACAACCCGGCGCTCTCGGTAGGGCTGCCGCCGTTTCTGACCAAAGGCGCGGGGATGTTTTCCGGGCTGATGCTGAGCCAGTACACCGCCGACTCGCTGATTGTCGAGCAGCGGATCCTCTCGATGCCGGCTTCGGTGCAGTCGATTCCGGCCGCGGCCGACCAGGAGGATTTCGTCTCGATGGGGATGAACACGGCTATCAAAAATTTCCAGATACTGGATAACGCTTATGGCATACTCGGTATCGAAATCATGGCCGCCGCGCAAGCGCTGGACTTCCGCGAATACAATTTCGGTAAGGGTGTAAGCAAAGCGCACGAGATCGTGCGGCGCCATGTAGATTTTCTCGATATCGACCGGCCTCTTTACCCGGACCATACGAAGATGAAAGCTCTGGTTAAATCCGGCGAGATTCTCGACGAGGTCGAGAAGGTTGTCGGCTCGCTGGGGTAGAATCATGGTGTCAGGTCTCAACCCGCTGACGCGGGTCAGGACCTGACACTAATTAAGAGAAGGGTCAAGCCCCAAGTAGGCTTGACCTACAATTGCTTCTCGCCATAGGCGAGTGAGACCTGACAGTTTTATTCGGCTGATGCGGACATCTGCCGCACACTTATCAGGCAGATCCTTTTTGTACCGTCAGGGCTCTGACCCTGACGGAAAGACGATCTTGGTGTCAGGGAGAGACCCCTGGCACCACATAAAAAAAGGCAGCATCACCGGGATGCTGCCCTACAAGATTTCTATTCATTGTATATTATTTACGCGTCTTCGACAATGACGGCAGTGCCGTAAACCAGCAGTTCGGCGGCGCCCTGCATCATCTCGGAGGTTGAAAAACGGGCCATGAGGATGGCGTTGGCGCCCATGTCTTCGGCTTCTTTCACCATCCGGTCCAGTGACTGTTCGCGCGCTTCAGCCAGCATTTTGGTGTATTCGACAATTTCACCGCCAATTATATTTCGAAACTTGGCGGCGATATCCCTCCCGATATGACGAGCGCGGATGGTATTGCCCCGAACCAGCCCAAGGGTTTTAACGACCCGCTTGCCGACAATATTATCAGTTGTTGTGATTATCACCTGTTTACCTCACGATAACGTTCACGGTTATAAGCAAAGAGGCGCTCTCTGATCAGTGATACCATTAGAGTTATCGCTCCAATGATGAGAGCCCCCAGACCTACTTTGACCCACAAAGAAATTCCGGGGTCGGTATAGAGCCCATATAAAGCACCAAAGGCTCCAAAACACAACAAAATAATAGCGCCAATTGACATGAAAATCCAGCCGAAACCCCGCTCCAGCTTGCGGTACAGGGAGTGCCAGTAATTTTCCCAGACTTCGGGGGGAAGGTCGGCATAAGTCATACGACCGGTAACCTCCTTTAATTTTTTGAATTCTTCCAGCTCCCTCCTGAGCTCCGGATCAGTTGCCAGGATTTTTTCAAATGCCCGGCGTTCCTCATCGGATAACTCACCGTCGACGTACCCTGCCAACATTTCGCGAAGGTGTTTATCCATTGTATCGCTCCATCAGTTTTGCGAGTTTCTTCCGGGCATAGTACAGACGCGACATCACCGTTCCGCGAGGGATTTCGAGAACGGCCGCGATGTCGTCGTAGGACATGCCCCGGAAATGTTGTAACATTATTATCTCCCGGTCCTCGAACGGGAGTTCCAGAAGGGCCCGGCGCAGGCCGGCGATGGTTTCCGACGCGATCATTTCCTTCTCGGGGTTGCGCTCGTCCACCAGCAGATACCCGGCGTCGTCTACATCGACCATCCGGTTCTCGCGCCGGGTCCGGTGCTTGAGCCAGGTCCGGCAGAGGTTGACGACAATGCGGTAGAACCAGGGGAGAAAGGGCTGGGTTTCGTCGTAGGTTTTGGCCGAACGGTAAACGCGCAAAAAGGCTTCCTGGGAGATATCGAAAGCGTCGTCCTTGTTGCCCACGAGTCCCAGAGCGATTTGATAGGCCAGCAGTTTGTGGCGTTCCACCAGCCGGCCCAGCGCTTTTTTATCGCCGGTCTTGATGTCGGTTACGAGTGCGATATCGGTTTCCATCGTTTCTGTTTCCTTCTTAATATCCATACCAACCGACCGGGGGAATATTCACCGTTTTTAGTAATTTTTTCAGGGGGCTTTTTAAAGCCCATAAGTCGCTATATTCTGGGTATTTATACGGTTTTTTGAATATTTTGGAAAGATAAAAATGAGGGGGGGATTGTGGTGTTCATCCCTCGACTCCGCTCGGGATGACGAGAGAGGGCTGTAGGTCGAACCCTTGCGGTTTCGACAATAAGAAAATAGTCAGGAGCGCGGGGCTCCTGACCTACTGGTACTATATTCTGGGTATTTATACGGTTTTTTGAATATTTTGGAAAGATAAAAATGAGGGGGGGGTTGTGGTGTTCATCCCTCGACTCCGCTCGGGATGACGAGAGAGGGCTGTAGGTCGAACCCATGCGGTTTCGACAATAAGAAAATAGTCAGGAGCGCAGGGCTCCTGACCTACTCAGGCTACTCAGGCTCTTCGGGAAGGGCGAGCATGCGGGCGAGTTCGCGCTTGATGTCCACCTGGCCGAGAGCGCGCACCGTTATCACCGAGCGGCTCTTGTGAGTCTTTTTCTCCGCCACCAAATGATGGTCCGCCAGTCGGGCGATCTGGTGCAAATGCGTTATCACGATCAACTGGGTGTCGGTCGAAATTTTCTTGAGTTTGGCGGCGACCTCGTTGGCGGTCTGGCCGCCGATACCGGTGTCAACCTCGTCGAACACCAGCAGCGGGTGCAGAAGTTTCTTGTTCTTTTTCTCGGCGGCCTTGAGCGCGAGAAGCACGCGTGAGATTTCACCGCCTGAGGCGGTCTTGACCAGCGATTTGAGCGGTTCGCCGGGGTTGGCCGAGAACATGAATTTGCCTGTCTCCAGACCGTGGGGGAAGGGCTTGACCGGTTTGCTCTTGTATGGCAAGCCGTCGGGGTCGTTCTGATAGATAAAGGCAAACTGAAAACCACCGTTGTCTATTGCCAGCTCGGCCAGTTCCTTCTTGACCAGCTGGGCCAGGTAATCGGCCGTTTTGTGGCGAGCCTCGGAGAGCACTAACGCCTCGCGATGATAGTCGTTTTTGAGCCGGGCGGTTTCCATTTCGAGATTTTCGATAATCGAATCGACATTCGGTTTTTCTTTGAGCTGGCTTTCGATTTTTTTCAAAGTGTCGAGCACGGCCTGCTCGGAGCCGCCGTAGCGTTTCTTGAGTTTATAGATTTCGTTAAGGCGCAGATTTATTTCCTCGAGCCGAGCCGGGTCGTGCTGAACTGACGCGCCGTATCTCTCGACCGTGCGGCGGATTTCTTCGAGCTGAAAATCTATTTCAATCAATTCTTTCGAGGTTTCTTTGAGGGTCGAATCGACAGCGGCCATGCTTTCGAGTTCTTTGCGGGCGAGACGGATACCGTTCATGACCGACTGTTCTTCGCCGTCGAGAATCTCTTCGATATTATCGGCGGCGGCCATCAGGTCCTGGGCGGCGTCGAGACGTTTGCGTTCAGCGGTCAGTTCGTCCTCCTCGCCGACCCTGATTTCAGCTTTCTCGATTTCGTCGCGCTGGTATATCAGAAGTTCGCGGTCCCGAATCATCTGGTCGCGATGTTTGGTGACTTTGCGCAGGTCGGCATTGGCGGTTTCCCATTCTTTGAATATCTTAATCAGGTTTTCCCGGGCGGTGTCGAGCGAACCGAAGTAGTCCAGAAACAACAGGTGATTGTCCTCGTTCATTAGCATCTGGTTGGCGTGCTGGCCGATAACCTCGGCGATGGGTGAGGTCAGTTCTTTCAGACGGGTGACGGTGGAGAGGTCGTTCTGGATGCGGACTTTGGAGTTGCCGTCAGTGGCGATCTCGCGGCGGATAGTCAGCAGGTTGTCGTCGGTCAGGTAATCGGCGAATTCTTTTTTATAGCGAGTGGGCAGGCGCGAGGTGTCGAACACGGCCTCGATGACGCCGGTCTCGGCGCCGTGACGGATATATTCCCGGTCGGCGCGCTCGCCGAGAATGAGGGCGAGGGCAGTGACGATAACCGACTTGCCCCCGCCGGTTTCACCGGTGAGGACAGTCATACCGGGGGAAAACTCCAGGGTTTCCTTTTCGACCAGAGCGATATTTTCGATCGTCAGTTTTTTAAGCATCACAACCCGTAACTTTTGAGTTCCCGTAAAATTTGATTGGCTTTATCATGGTCGCCTGCCGCCTCGGCTTCGGCCAGTTGTTCCTGGAGCCGGGCGCGTATTTTTTTCTGTTTGCGTTTCAAAATCTGCTCGGTGAATTTCCGCGTCTCGCTTTCGACCGTTTCGGGGTCGTGGTCAACGGCTGCGATCTCTGTGATGAGCGAGATAGACTCTTCATCGGCAAAATTCTCGATAAGTTTATCGGCCCGCATGTAGCCGCGCTCGCGGTACTCGGTAATCATGGCGGCGTAAAGGCGCGAGAGTTTTTTGGAGTCGAAATCATCGGGCGAGATTTCGTCGAAGACATATTCCAGCGGGCCACGGTTGCTCAGGATGAGCGAGAGGAAATCGAACTCGATGCGGTTTAATCGGGCGGATTCGGAGCTCCCGGCGGTCGTGCTGGCCGAGCCGGTCGGGGCGGCGCTTAAAAGCAGCTGGGTATCGACCCCGAGGGCGTTGGCGGCCTCATCGTAAAACAGCGAGCGGCGGGTAGGGTCGGCTATTTTCTCACCGAGCGATTTCATTTCTTTGACCAGTTTCTCGCGGGCGATAATGCCAGCGGTTTTCAAATCGACGTTTTTAACGCGAAAGGGTATGAATCGAAGAGCGTCGGACTTCAGTTCGTCGATTTTGTCCCGGCCGTATTTTTGAGCGGTGCTGTCCGGGTCCTCGCCCTCGGGTGTCATCATTACCTTAACATCCAGTCCGGCGTCGTAAAGGAACTCGACCGACCGCAGGGCGGCGGTCTGACCGGCCGAGTCGGCGTCGAAAAAGAGATAAACCTCCTCGGCGAACCGGGCCAGCAGGCGGGCCTGGTTGAGCGTGAAGGCGGTGCCGGATGAGGCGACGACGTTTTTAACGCCGACCTGCCAGAGAGAGATAAAATCGAAATAACCCTCGACCACGAAAACGTATCCCGTCTGCCGGATATGCTCGCGGGTAAAATTCAAACCGTATAGAATACTGCCTTTACTGTAAAGCGGCGTTTCCGGCGAATTGACGTATTTGGCCTGTTCGCCTTTCTTGAGGTTGCGGCCGCCGAACGCGATTGGTTTCTGGCTGAGGTTGAAAATGGGAAACATCAGTCGCTGGCGGAAGCGGTCGAAATAGGTGCGTTTTTCTTCGTTGTGAACAGCCAGACCGGCGCGAACGAGGTCGTCGGGGGAAAGGTCCTTCCGCGAGGCGTATTTGATGAAGCCATCCCATTCCTCGCCCGAGAGTCCGATTTTGAATTGCCTTATGTTCTCGTCGGTAATGCCGCGAACGCTTTTGAGATACTGTTCTAGAACTTTTTTATAACGGCTCTGATACAGCAGGTCGTGGAAATAATCCAGCGCGACCTGGTGGGCGTAGTTGAGCTTTTCGAGTTTCTCGCGCTTGAAATCGGTTTCCGTTTCGCGAATGAAGATATTGGCGCGCTGAGCCAGGTAGCGGACAGCCTCGATAAACGACATCTTCTCGTGTTCCATCAGAAACGTGAAGACGTTACCGCCCTTGCCGCATCCGAAACAATGATAGATCTGCTTGTCGGAGGAAACCTTGAACGAGGGTGTCTTTTCCGTATGGAACGGGCAGAGAGCCTCGAAGTTTTTCCCTTTTTTCTTCAACCGGATGAAGTCGCCGATTATCTGGGCGATATCGGTAACCTGCCGGATCTGCTCTATGGTTTCCTGCGGTATCATTCTTTCAGCTTTACGACCGTTACGCCCGCGCCGCCCTCGTTCCAATTGCCCATGCGTAGGGAATCGACTTCGGGATGCTCCTTGAGATATTCGCTCAGGGTTCGCCGGAGGGTGCCGGTACCTTTCCCGTGGATGACGTACACCTGCTTGAGGCCGGCGAGCGCCGCCCGGTCGAGATATTTATCCAGTGCCTCCATCGCTTCCTCGACCGTCATCCCTCGGAGGTGAATTTCCGGGGAGACGCTCGCCCCGGCATCGTAAAGCGGGCTCCTTTTGTATTCCGGTTTGGAGGTTGCCGATTCGGTTTTTTCGAGATTGCGAAGTTCCACCACGGTGGTGATGTTGCCCACCCGTACACGGGCTTTAGTCTTGTCGATCAACTCGTCAATCTCACCGATCTGGTTGAGCGAGATGATTTTCACCGGGTCGCCCCTGGCAAACCGGGTATAGTCGATTTCCGCGGATTGAGGTTTCAACTTCTCGCGCAGCTGGTCAATTTTCTGCTTCGTTTTTTGGACGTTTTTATGAAAAGCTCTGGTTGTCTTTTTGTCCGCCTGGGTTTTGCGAATTTCGTTGACCAGGCGTTCGGTTTCGGTCCGGGTCTGGCTGACGAACGATTCGATATCGGCCAGGGCTTCCTTTTTGGCGGCTTCCAGTTCCCGGGTTAATTTCTCCGACTGCATGCGGTAATATTCCTCGAGCTCGCGGGCTTTCTCCAGCCGAGCGGTCAATTCAGCGCGGTCTTCGCGCACCCGCGCCAGTTCAGCTTCGAGGTTGGAAATCAAATCGGTGAGGCTGCGTTCGCTCTTACCGAGCAGTTGCCCGGCATATTCGCCGATGGAAGCCGGCATACCCAGCCGGGTGGCGATTTCCACCGCGTATGACGAACCGGGGATGCCCAGTTGCAGGTTATAGGTCGGAGTCAGGGTTTCCCGGTCGAATTCCAGTGAGGCGTTTTCTATCTCGGGATGGTCCAGCGGCAGGGTTTTCAACTGGGAATAATGGGTTGAGGCAATTATTTTCGCCTTCTTGTCGATCAGGTACAGGATGATAGCCTCGGCCAGCGCCGCGCCTTCCTTGGGGTCCGTTCCGGCGCCGATTTCATCGAAGAGAATCAGCGTGTCATCGGACACATTCTTCATCGAACGAATAATGTTTTTAATATGCGACGAAAAGGTCGAGAGGGACAATTCAATCGACTGCTCATCGCCGATATCAGCATACATTTTCCGGAAAATGCCGATTTCCGATTTTTCGTCGGCCGGGATGGGCAGACCCGACTGCGCCATGAGCACTAACAAACCGACTGTTTTCAAAGCGATGGTCTTGCCGCCGGTGTTGGGACCGGTAACCAAAATGGCCTGCCGGGTGTCATCACCGAGGGAAATGGTGGTCGGGATGACGTCCCGGATATTCTGGAACTGGACAATCAGGAGAGGATGACGGGCATTTTTCAAATCGAATCGGGCACGGCCGTTGATAACGGGTCGTTTGGCGTCGAGAATGCGGGCGAACTGGGCGGCGGCGTAGAAAGAATCCAGGTGAGCTATTAGCCGGATATTTTCCTGGAGGGCTTTGGCGCGCTGTGAAATTTCAGCGGTCAGGGCGCGCAGAATGCGGTCGATTTCGACCCGTTCTTCCTGGGTCAGGATATTGATGCGGTTATTGAGCTCGACTGTTTCCTGGGGTTCGACAAAAACCGTGGCGCCGCTCTGGGAACGGTCGTGCAGGATGCCGAAGTCGTTGCGATACTGGCTGGAGAGGACCGGGATAACATAGCGGCCGTTGCGCTGGGTGATGATATCGTCCTGCCAGCCCTCGTGCCGGGTTTGCTTGGCGATGATACTTTCCAGTTTGGCGAGAATTTTACGGCGCGTCGAGACCATTTCCATCCGGATATGTTTGAGCGTATTGGAAGCGTTGTCGCGGACATTGCCGTCTTCGTCGATAATCCGCCTAATTTCTTTTTTGAGTTCCGGGAAAGCTCGTATCTTTATCAGGTATTCGTTAATGGCCGGATAATTGTCGCGGTTTTCCTTGTCGTAGTCGTGGATGGCGATCGAGACCTCGATAAGCTCCAGAACTTGCAGGATGCTTTCCGGTTTGAGGAAAACGCCCTCGACCTGCGCCTTGGACAGAATCTCGCGGCAGTCCTCCATGCGGCTGAGAGGAAAAGCGACGCCAAAAGTGATGATATCCTTCATCTGGGAGATTTCAATTTGGCGTTTGTCGATGCGCTCCTTGTCGAACATGGGCACGAACTGATAGACCTGCTCCGGACCGTAGGGCGTGATACATTTCCCGGCAATCAGTTTAATGATTTTGGGAAATTCCATTTTTTCGATCGTATGCTGGTCAATCATAAATAAATAGCTTTCATAAAAAAACCGGCGCCGAGCCGGTTTCAATATATATCAAAGAATTGAAAAATCAAATCAGCTTTCACCGTTCGAGACATTAAAAAACAGGTCGAACTGGCGCATCACCTTGAAAACCTCAGCCCGTTCTTCGCTCATTTCGCCGTTGGCATCGTTGTTCATCGGGGCGTCGAGCAGGGTATTTTCTATTTTAGTAATAAAATCCGGGTTGTTGGGATGCGCAAAGGTCGTCCCTTCGTAAATGAGCGGGATGGTTTTGGCGACCGTGGGACCGAAAAACGAGGCTTCGAAACTGGTATAGAAGGTATCGGGCATGGGCAGGAGAAAAACGAGCATGGTCAAAAAGCCGATGGCCAGCCAGCCGCGCAGAAAACCTATCAGAGCGCCGCCCATCTGGTCGCGCTTGCCGGTGTTTTTAATGGCCGCGACCTTGTAAAATAGGAGGCCGAGCAGTTTAAAGGCCGCATAAGAAAGAGCCAGGAGAATGACAAACGATAGGAAAGCCGAGATAAGCGGCGAGCCGCCGACCTGGTTATAGACCCAGACCGCGAAATTGTCGATATAGTTGACCGATATAATGATGGCCACGAAAAAGACCGCGAATGCCATTAATTCCCGAATAAGACCTTTTTTCGAACCGATTATTATCGAGACCAACAACAAAGCGATAAGAACGCCATCTATCCAATTCATATTTTTTTCTCCCTGAAAGGGGTTAATCCATTTTAAGAATATTAAAAAAGTTAAATATCTCAGTCAAAATAAAAATTTTTGCTGATGGCGGAAGATAATTGAACCGGCAGTCAGGATTTCCGGAATTCCAGGATATAAATGACCCATGGGGAGATTGTGATTTCGTTGACCCAGGCGAAAGGTTCGTCGGTTCGGGCCAGAGGGGAATGCTGGGATATTATTTCCAGGTTTGCCCGCCGGTAGACGTCGCGATAGGCCTCCTCGGTAAACAGGATATCTTCGACCGGGCGCCGGTCGACAACATCGGTCATGATTATTTTGACCCGGTCGCCGCTTCTGGCGTTGTGGTTTTCCGGAAAATCTTTGGTGGTGAACGAAGCCCATTCATGGGTGTAAATTTGTGGCGAAGATACGAGGTTGATTATCCTGCCGCCGGGGGAGAGAAGAAGGCCGAGAGCGGTGAACAATGACAGCTTTTTCTCGGTGGTACTGATATTGTCAAAGGTGAACGCTGCCAGGATTAAATCAAAAGTGACCTCCTTAAGCCCGGTCGGACCATCTTCGCTGATAAGCCGATAGTCGCCCTTGGGGTTGAGTTCGCGGGCCTTGCGTATCATCGATTCGGAGATATCAACCCCGATGACTTCAAAGCCGAGCTGTTCGAGAAAACGGGTGGACCGGCCAGCGCCGCATCCGAAATCCAACGCCCGTTTTCCAGTGACGTGTTCGGCGATTAACTGCGGGAGGTCCCGGTAGGCGAGATAATAGGTGCCGGGGAATTCCAGCCGGGAATAAGCCTCGGCGCGTAAGCTGTCCTCGTATACGTTGTTGAAGTCTTCTGTCATTGCGGTCGCACCAAATCGTTTGTTATAATCTGTCAGCGGCTGCGGATTTTTGAAAGCAGTCTCAGGATTTCCAAGTACAGCCAGACAAGCGTGACCAGCAAACCGAAAGCGGCGTACCATTCCATATACCTGGGGGCACCCCGTTCGGCTCCGGTTTCGATAAAGTCGAAATCAAGCACGAGATTTAAGGCCGCGATTACGACCACCACCAGACTGAAAATAATGCCGACAATTCCGGATTCGTGGATGTAGGGGATGTTGACACCGAAAATGCCCAAGACCATGGTCGCGATATATATCAGGGCAATTGCGCCGGTGGCCGCAACAACGCCAAGTTTGAAATTCTCGGTCGCCTTGATAAGTCCGGACTTGTAGGCCGCGAGCAGAACCAGCAGGGTGCCGAAGGTGAGCGCTACCGCCTGCAGGACGATGCCCGGGAAGCGGCTTTCCATCAGGGTGGATATGCCACCCAGGGCGAGGCCCTCGAGCACAGCATACACCGGGGACAGATAGGGCGCGCTACGCTTGACGAAAATAATTATCAGGGCTACGACCAGGCCGCCCAGGGTGCCACCTAAAATCCAGGGGGTAAGGGAGGGCGGATTCTCGACTCCGACAAACCGCATCCAGACATAAACCGCCGCCAGGATTAGTAAAAGAAGCAAAAAGGCCGAGCGGTTGACAGCACCACCGATAGTCATCGTTTCTTCACCGGCAGCGGTGGTTTGCGCCGCCCGGGTAAAGACTTCTTTGGTCAAAGCCGGGTTGGAGGTGCGCTCAAGGGCGAGCGCTCTTTCGCGAGCCATTAATATCCCCTTATATTAAAAAGTTTTTGTAAAAAAAAGTAAGGCGACTTCGCAGCGGCTGTCAACAAGTAAAAGAGGTAATTATCATGCTTACTCTATATAAAAAAAGTCGAAACCGTTAAGGTTCCGACTTCGAGTTTTTGCGGTCTGAAAAATTATTTGGACAGCATCTCCGATACCAGTTTGTTGACCAGCTTGCCGTCCACCTTCCCCTTGATTTTGGGCATGAGGATTTTCATCACCAGGCCCATTTTCTGAGGGGAGTCGGCGCCGGATT
>JBMOKZ010000093.1:0-21345 GCA_049324195.1 Candidatus Zixiibacteriota bacterium
CAGTCTGGTTTATCCTTCCGATGACCCCCGAACGCATATGGAGCTTCAAAAACTGGCCCGGCTGCTCGGGGACAACATTTCCATTTTAATCGGCGGTCAAGCAGTCGGAGCCTTTACCGAGGCGATAAAAAATACGGGAGCTATAGTTTGTAAGGATTTAAATGAACTGAAAGTGAAACTGAATGAGTTGCGTCAAAAAAACTCCGCCGGTTATGTAGTGAACTGACCTTCGGAATTTATTACTTTAGAATAATCATTTTTTTGGATTGCACGACATCATCCGCTTTCAACCGGTAAAAATAAATACCGCTGGCCAGAGGTTTTCGATTATCATCCCGACCGTCAAAAACCATTTCATATTCTCCGGAGACACAAACGCCCGCCCAAAGGTTTCTTACCCGTCGCCCCAGGATGTCGTAAATCTCGAGGCTGACCTCAGCTCGTCGCAACAGGGTAAATCCAATCACCGTTCCGGCATTGAAAGGATTGGGATAATTCTGCGCCAGGTTAAACCGCTCCGGCAGGTTTTCCGGCGTTTTATCGACAACCTCGACTAAAGTGGTGTCATAGATATCGACCGGTCCCGATGTGAAAGGCATGAAATCGATTACGGGATTGGAGGGGTCGTCGTGGTGATGATATACCATGGCCTCAATCACAATTGAGTCGGCCGCGCCCCACCAGTTGTACATGGCGTTGAAGACGGTCGTGGAATCGTTATCCGATTCGACATAGAAAGCGTTCGGACCGTTGTTGAGAATATTGCAGAAGTGCACCGAGCCCGTCGGCGTCAAAGCGTTGCCTCACCCGCCGGGGTGGACATAGATTCCTTTTTCAGCGTTGTCGAAAATATCGCAGTTGGCGATTTTATATCGTGGAATATAAACGCCGGTGCCGTACATCTCGATGCCGTTTTGGCAGGCGGAGATGCGGCTGCGGTAAACATCCACCCGAGCGGCATAATAAACGAACACGCCCACCCCGCTGCCCCGTCGGGCGGGGTCGGTCTGCCTGATAGTACAGCGGTCAATAGTGGTTAGTTTCGGGTGGTCGGTGGCCGAACCGTTGACATATATCCCCCCCAGGACAAAATCCTCCGAGCAGCATTCGTAAAAAGACACCTCGGCGTTGTTGACGAAGACGTTATTCAGCCCATATCGGAAATCACAATATTTAAAAGTTCCGCGGCTCTGCTCCATGAAAGTCAGACCGTTCCATGCCCCGGCCGACGGGTCGCCGCCGACGGTGTCGGACCGAACGGTGAAGACAATCCGTTCCCCGGTGCCGCCCTCGGCCACCACCTCCCCGATTACGTAAAACGACATGGAAGGAACGAACTGGACTATCGTCCCGGCTTGAATGGTCAAGCAACAGTTGTCGCTGACGATGACCATGGAAGATACGACCACCGTATCCCGGTTGGTCCAGGTCGTGTCAACCGCGATCGTGCCGCCGGTCTCGACAACGGCCCGGACCGGCAACCCGGTCAGAGAAACAAACACCGCCGATAAAACGGCTATCAGCCAGCGCCGCATTGTCTTCGCTCCCGAAAATAAAATACTGACCTCGTTCTTTCCGGTAATATCATATAAGCGACGAGGATTTAATCTTTCTTTACAATATAATCCGGATTTAAATTCAGACAAGAGGATTTCCGACGTCATAACCGTAGTTTCTTCGTAATTGCCTGCACGCCAGCCCATTAAGGATTGTTTTATCCATAACAGGACCGCTCCGACAATAATTCGACATGAACGAACCGACCTCCTTTTAACTTTTATGGATAATTTCCTTGCCGAACCGCCCGGTCTGTATATTATTATTTTATATCTCAAATGAGGTGTAACAAACATGGCGGCATATAATCCCAAACCTCCCCGGCGAACAAAAACGATTTCACACTTATATATTATTATCATATTGCCGCTGTGGTGTTTGCTCCCGTTTTTCTGTTTGTCCGCCCGGAGCGAACTGATGCCGCGCGCGGCAGTGCACATGAAAATCCGGGATTTCGGGTATCTTCCCCAGAAAAGCGAAGTCAGCCACCGGTTTTATATCAATAACGAGGGAACGGAACCGCTGGTTATTACCAAAATCAAACCCGGTTGTTCCTGCACCAGCGTTACCAAAATCGAGAAACCTATCCCGCCCGGCGACAGCGCGGCTATCGACGTCACTTTCAAGACCGGACGGTACCACCAACAGGTCAGAAAAACCACTTACGTTCTGACCGATGACCACAAAAGGCCGGAACTGACGCTTAATATCCAGGCGTACATTTACCAAAACAATGAAGTTGCCGGACCGGTTATGTTAACTCCGAACAAACTCACAATCAGGAAAACCGACGACCGCTATTCTTTCGAGAACGGGACCGTAACCGTAACTAATGAAAGCGCGGACACGCTCAAGGTTACCGTAAAATATCTGCCCGATAAATATATCGCCCTTGAGTCTTTCCCCGAGTGGCTCGCTCCCGGCCAGACGGCGTCAATCCGTTTATCCGTACGCGAAAACGCAATCGATGAAAACATCAGCGGCCTGGCCTGCACGCTGGCATTCTCGGCGACCGACACCACTTTGGTCACCGTGCCACTGGAAATAAACTGATTTTGATTGAGGAACTTCGATATGATTAAATTGACTTACTTTAAAACCATCCAGGCGGTCCTTCTCCTGGCCGGGACATTATGGCTCGGCTGCGGTGACGATGACGACAACGCCACCAACTCCACCAACAACCCGCCCGTGATAGACTCGGTGACCGCCTCACCGGACACGTTTGACGAGGGCGGAACGACCACCATCGCGGTTTTTGCCCACGATCCCGAAAACGACAACCTGTCCTATCTGTGGGATACTCGGGAGTCCTGGCTGACGCCAATCATCAGCTCCGGCAACATTACCCAGATGTCGAACTGCTGCAACATATCTCAGATGCTTGACGATTATGTCATCGCCACGGTCAGCGACGGCCACGGCGGAAGCGACGTTGACAGCGTCCAGGTCTGGGTAATACCGACCAAGAAATAAAATGCGTCCTGTCATATCCGTCATAGTTCTTGTTTTCATCGGGTGCCTGACGGCGGCGGCGCAAAACTGCTGCGCCCCGTCAGTGCCCCAGCAGGGGGTGCTCGGCGAAACGGTTGCTCTGCCGCACACGCTCGAGGTCGGGCTTCATTACGAATATCTGCGCTCGAAGAACATGTACCTGGGCTCGGTCCGGGTCGAGGACCCGGCCAACACTCGAAGCGTCTGGTGCCGCACCACCCTGGCGCTCTCTTACGGGATAATCCCCCGCCTCAGTGTCAGCGCCGTTTTGCCTTATCTCTCCAAACGAAAGAATTTGACGGTGTCTGACTACGACGTCGAATACGCCACCGACGGCATCGGCGATATGACATTCATCGTTCGTTACAGTCTTATCGCGCGGGATTTTGTCAACTTCCGGGAGCTGTCACTCGGCCTGGGTGTGAAAGCCCCTGCCGGTGCCACCGACAAGCGCAATCTGGGGTTCACCCTGCCCGAGGAGCTGCAGCCCGGCACCGGTTCCTGGGACTACCATGTTTCGCTTTCTTTCTACCAGGGTTTCGAGCCGGTCGATTTTGTTCTCAGCGGCACTTATTTGATGACCGGTACTTACGAGGGTTTCAAGTTCGGCAACCAGTTTTCTTATTTACTGGCTGCTAACTATCACCTGTTTTTCCGTATCGATATCACCGCCGCCTTTTCGGGAACGGTCAAGGGAAAGGATATCCGCGAGAACGAAACCGTCTGCACTACCGGTCGCCACCAGCTCTGGTTCACGCCGGGCGTCCAGGTGCAGGTCATCCGGAAATGGGTGCGTCTCCAGGTCTTTTTCGAAACACCCCTCTACCAGCATTTCGACGGCATCCAGCTCGGCAGCGATTATAATATTCGCCTGTCGCTGGCGGGACTGATACCGTTCGGGAAGTCCGGCGACGAAGAATAAATCGTCTCAACCGCCACGAGTGAAACTTTTTCCGGCTTCTCCGGGTCTTATTAACTATAACTGTATAATTATGCCCTTTTCAGGTGTTCATTTAAAATAAAGGAGCCGGGATTGGAACTTCAGATAAACGAAGTCAGCAAGCTTTACAAAGGTAACGTTTGGGGTCTTAAGGATTTCAGTCTCAATATCAACTCCGGTGTACTGGGTCTTTTAGGCCCCAACGGAGCCGGTAAATCGACTTTGATGCGTATCCTGGCCACAATTACCAAACCTTCCGGTGGAAGCATATCGTGGAACGGGAGTGACCTCGTCAAATCCCCCAACCGGGTGCGGCAGGTGCTCGGGTATCTTCCCCAGGATTTCGGTCTTTACCCCAACCTGAATGCCGTGGAATTTCTGTCTTATCTGGCGTCGGCTCGAGGCTTGTGCGGCCGCCCGGCCCGGCAGAGAATCGACCAGCTTCTGGAAATAGTCAATCTGAGCGACGCCAAAAAGCGACGTCTCGGCTCCCTGTCGGGCGGCATGAAACAACGAGTAGGCATCGCCCAAGCGCTTCTCAACGATCCTCAGCTGTTAATTGTTGATGAACCTACCGCCGGACTCGACCCCGAGGAACGGGTGCGTTTCCGCAACCTGCTTTCGGAACTGGCCGGTGACCGGATCGTTATCCTCTCGACACATATTGTTTCGGATATCGAGGCCGCCGCGACCTCGATTGCCCTCATCAACAAAGGCCGATTGCTCAGCCATACATCGCCGGAAGACCTTCTGAAACAGGTCGAGAACAAGGCGTGGGAGGTTACGATCGCCAGTGAGCGACTGCCGGATTTAAAACGAAATCATGTAGTCGGTAATGTCGTCAAAACCAGCGAAGGCGTGCGGGCGCGGGTGGTGGCGGACAGGGCGCCCCTCGACAACGCCCGAAATGTCACGGCCACCCTGGAAGACGCCTTCCTTTATCTTTTAAACCGGGCGCGCGCCAATCCAGATAAATGAAAATGTACCCGGTCATAAAAGAGCTGGTCCTGGCCGATTTCCGGGAGCGCACCCGACGATACAGTTTTATGCTGACGTTATTGGGAGTTCTGTTTTTCGGCTACCTGGTCGCCACCGACCAGTACACGATCCGTTTGAGCAACTATCGGGGGATATTCAACTCTGCCTGGATCGGGGCGCTGATGACTCTCACCGGCACCATCACCCTCAGTATCGCCGGATTCTACCTCGTCAAAAATTCTATCAGCCGCGACCGGATAACCGGAGTCGGGCAGATACTGGCCGCCACACCCGTTACCCGACTGCAGTATTTGACCGCCAAGTTTCTCAGCAATTTTCTGGTGCTTGCGCTGATGATGGCCATTCTCGAGGTCGCCGCACTGGTGATGTACTTCGCTCAAGGCACCGGTTACGGTTTGAACCCGGGGGACATGCTCTTTCCATTTCTATTTTTATCCCTGCCGGCGATGGCCTTCGTGGCCGCGATGGCGGTGTTGTTCGAATCGGTCCCTTTCCTCAGCGGCAGTATCGGCAATATTCTGTACCTGTTTTTTATCGAGGGCCTCATTATTTTTTCCATCACCGAGGTAGCCGCGGTGGATTTCGCCGGGATACAATTTTTCCTGGAGAGCGCCCGCCGGGCGGCATTGACGACCTATCCCGGTGTCGAGCTGGGGGTGCTGGTGGGGTTCGTGGCATTCGACGAAAATCTATCGAAGACAATCATGACTTTTCCCTGGTACGGTTTCGAATGGACTCGAAACATCCTGCTGGAGCGGCTGGTCTGGACCGGCGCGGGATTGCTGGGAATGCTGGCTGCGGTGCCGTTTTTCGACCGCTTCGACCGCACCCGGATGGTGCGTCCCCAAAAAACAAAATTAAAAAAGCAAATGGTCGCGTCCGAGTCAACAGGCGGCTTGGTAGCGCCGGGTTATAAGGATATTATTACTCCTGATCGCAGTTTCAATTTTCTCAGCCTTTTAAAAGTCGAATTGAAACTGATGCTCAAGGGGTATCACTGGTCCTGGTATCTCGTTCTGTCCGGCGCGATTATCACGCAGGTAACCGTGCCTTACGAAACCGCCCGGGTGTTTTCCGTCGCGGGCGCGATGATTCTGCCGATTGCCTGCTGGTCGGCGATGGGCACTCGGGAACGACGGTTCAACACCGGGCAGCTTTTGTCTTCCTCGCCGTTTCCCGTGTCCCGTCAGTACCCGGTCAACTGGCTGGCCGGGTTTACGGTCGCCCTGCTGGCTTTAAGCGGCATGATAGTTCGCGCCGCCGCGACCGGTCACGGATCCCACGCCGCCGCATTGTTGATTGCCGCCCTTTTTGTTCCCTCGCTCGCTTTGACTCTGGGCTCCCTTACCGGAAGTAAAAAATTGTTCGAGGTGATATATCTTTTGCTCTGGTATGTCGGAGGCGTCGAGCGTCTGTCCCAGATCAATTTCCTGGCCACTGACCCGGAACCGGTCGAGACGGGTATGCCGCTGGTTTATCTCATTCTCGCTGTCATTTTATTCTCGGCGGGCTTCGTTGTCCGTCGACGATGCCTGTCCGACTGATAATTATTTTCCCAAAAAACGTGAACTTACTTACCGCATAAACCGTTTTATCAGTAAGAAAGTAAACCTATTCAGCCGAATAGAGGAAATTATCGAATGAAGACTTATATTTTTGAACGCAAAACGCTTATCCCTCAGCCGCCGGAGCGGGTATTCCCTTTTTTCGAACGACCGGAGAACCTGGCCGAAATAACGCCGCCCTCGATGGGGTTCGAAATTTTGACTCCCCCGCCTGTCCCCATGCAGATTGGAACGGTGATAGATTATACCGTCCGGGCGCTCGGCGTGCGGCTCCATTGGCGGACGCTCATTACGGATTATCGTCCGCCGTATAATTTCGTCGACGTCCAGCTGAAAGGGCCGTATAAATTCTGGCACCATACCCACCGTTTCGAGCGTCATCCCGAAGGTACGTTAATGTACGACCGGGTGGTCTATGCCCTGCCGTTCGGATGGCTCGGCCGGCTGATTCATGCGCTGGCCGTGAGAAGACAGCTCAGCGCTATTTTCGAATTCCGCGAGAAAGTAATAAAGAATCAGAATGTCCAGCTTAAAGGTAGTGGAATAATATAGTTAATAGTAAGTTTTATATACTTTAACGATTTTTCCCAAAAGTTGAAAACCAAAACGATCACACTTCTCAGCCAATTTCCATGTGTCTCGTCAGTTACCTGCGACACCACCAGAAGACTGCCGGCGATCAGACCTACATCAATAATATACTCCCGGCCATAAGAACCGCTATTTTTATATGTCTTTCCTGATTATACATAAACTACCTCCTCGTTAATCTTTTCAGAAAATAGGATATCGTTATAGTGATCTTTTAGGAGCGATACCGCCGGTAGGTGAATATCTTCCGAGACAATTGAAATTTTTCCTGGAACCCCAAATACAAAATACACGTATATTATAATATATTATACATAATGTGAAAATTAAAGAATAACAATGTCCCGAAAGACAATCGAACGCGAAGCCCGGCAACGGTTTATCATTAACGCCGCCCGGCGGCTGTTTGCTGAAAAAGGAATCGAAAATACCAGCATGGAGGATATCGCTGCCGCAGTCGAGTACACCCGCCGAACCCTGTACGCATATTTCAAAAGCCGGGACGATATCTGTATGCAGGTTTTTATCGAGGAATTGACCGGACGCTGGCGTTTGCAGCGGGAAGCCATGTTCGAAGTCCGGACCGGGCTGGAAAAAATAATGAAATGGGGCGAATCATTTTACCGTTATGCGAAAACCAACCCGCACGCGATGAAACTTCAATTCTACTGGGATTACCGCGGTATCGACCGCGACCGGCTCGACCAAAAAGTGTTCCAGGCTTTCGAAAAAATAAACGACGAACTGGCCGAGGGTCTTCGGGAAATTTTCCGCCTTGGTATCGAAGATGGTTCGTTGCGGAATGACTTGAAAACGGATCTGTGCATCAGTCAATACTTATATTCTTTGCGAAGTATCCTTAACCGGGCTGTCTCGCCCGGATATTCTTTCGCCGTTTTCGACCCCGATGAATACGTCAAACATTTCCTGGAGCTTTTTGCCCGGGGTATCCGCAATACAGAGAAAAAGAAGAGATGAAAATTATGAGAACGACTTTATTTGAACACGGCCAAATTATAATCGTCCGGTTTTTTATCACGATAGTGATATCATTTTTTGTTTTCGACCCCGCTGTTTTCGCCGATGAAAGCGACACCGTAACGGAGCCGCCGCCCGGTAGCTATAAAATTCTTTCCGGCGACGGCACAATTAGAATTCCGTTCGAGCTCTACCGGGGCGATATCCGTTACAAATGTAAAGTCAACGGCCACCCGGTGCATATGCTGCTTGACGACGGTTTTCTGTGGGACCAGCTGCTTTTCTGGGGCGGACCCGTGGTTGATTCCCTTGGATTTACTTACGACGGCGAAGTTGGCGTCGGCGGCGGTAACGATGGTTACGATGTAGGAATCACATCCAAAACGGCATCCGGCATCACCGTCAGTTTTTCCGATGTCGAATTTTACGACCAGACGGCTGTCGTCACCCCCTCCGGTTCGGGAGTATACAAAATGTGGTCCGGCAGCGCCGGTCAGATCAGCGCCATGTTTTTCAAGCACTTTGTAGTTGACATTAATTTCGACAATATGCTGATCACTCTGACACCCGGGGATGAGTTCGAATATCACGGTCGCGGCGCCGAAGTTGCCTGGCGACCCATGGGGTTCGGCCCCCGTGGCATACCCGCGACTTTAAATTTGGCCGACGGCCGGCAAATTTCAATGACGTTATTGATGGACCTCGGTTACAACGACCAGTTGCAGTTACAGACCGGGGAGGAACATGACATCACCGTCCCGGACAAAAAAGTTCCATCCGTTCTGGGCAGAAATATCCAGGGGGAAGAGACACAGGGTTATATCGGTCGTCTGCCCTCAGTGACAATCGGCGGTCACGAACTTGAAAATCCCCTGGTGGCATATATCGCCAAGGAAAACAACGAGCACACGATAAGCGAAGCCATGATCGGACTGGGTCTTTTGTCCCGGTTCAATCTAACTTTTGATTTTTACGGACAGAGAATATTTTTCGAACCCGCGCGTAATTTCGCCGAACCGTACGAGTACAACATGGCCGGGTTTTCCTCGCGCAGAGCACCCGAGGGATACCTTGAAATAGAGCAGGTTATTCCCGGTTCACCTGCGGAAGAAATCGGACTCGAAGTCGGCGACCGTGTTTACGAAATCAACGGCCGGGCCGCGGCCGATTACGACGTCTTTGAACTGAAACCGTTGTTAAGGCAGGAGGGCGCGACGGTGGAGTTGCTGGTCGGCCACGACGGCGAGAAGAAAACCGTACCGTTGACCTTACGACGTCTTTTGTAAACAATAAAGGCGGCCAGCTATCAAATTCTTGACCGTCCGCCTTATTTCGACTTTCTTTCAATCGTTACTCGTTAAACCAGATTTCGTTGGGACCGCTGCCGAAGGCGGCGATAAAAATATCGAGGTCCCCGTCACCATCCAAATCTCCCAAAGGTGACCAAGCATTCAACCCCTCGCCGGGCAGACGGATACCCGAATCGAACAAACCGCCGCGGCCGTCGTTGAGCCATACCGCGCCGGGCAAACCGAAATTGCTGACAAAGACATCGAGGTAACCGTCGCCGTTTATATCGCCGGCGGCCATCCGGGCATAACGCGTCAGCGGTAGCCGTACCTCCGATTCCTCGAAGCGCCCGGTGCCGTCGTTATACCATACCGTCGAAAAGCGATGTTCCGAATGGTCCTGAAACGCCACCACGGCGTCCGGGTCACCATCGCCGTCGAGGTCGGCAAAACAAACCCCGTCCCTCTTTAGAGCGCTGTCGCTTTTCGTCCAGTGCTCCTCGAAACGCCCGCGGCCGTCGTTAAGCAGCGTCCGGAAACCGACTCCCGGTTCCCCCTGAAAAATATCAACATCGCCGTCACCGTCGAGGTCGGCCCAATTGGCATTGTCGGGGAAAGTCAATTCCGAGCGGACAAGCGTACCCCGGCCATCGTTTAGATATATGCCGTTTTCCTCCTGATAATAAACAACCGTCGCATCCAGTTCATCGTCGCAGTCGATATCGTACAGTTCCACGACATTGCCGCTCGACAGCGAATCCCCCAAAGCCTGCGATGACACTGTGAACCCTGCCCGGCCGTCGTTGAAATAAATCTGGCTGGGCAGATTGTATTCGACCCCGCCCTCGCCGTAACCGGCGCAGGTCATGAAAATATCCAAATCGCCGTCGCCATCGAGGTCGGCCAAATCGACTCCGTGTCCCTGACGAGTCAGAAGTTGCACGGTGGGCTCAAACCGCCCGTGACCGTCGTTAAGGTATATGCGCGAATCGTTGAAACCCATGTTCGAGAAAACGGCGTCGAGATCGCCGTCGGCGTCGAGGTCGCCCAGGGTGATATTATTGGTGGCGGCGTGCTCGAACACCTGTTCGCTTTTGCGAAGCCGGGGAATGCGAATACCGGCTACGGTCTGTCCGGAACCAATCAAAGCCTGTCGGATATCTTCAATCAGGTCGGTACTGAACCAGTAATAATCAGCCCCCTGCAGGTAGAACACGAACCGGTCGTCAGCCGTGATAAACGGAAACCAGGTATGATCCCGGTTGATGCTTCGGTCCAGCGGCACAGCCCTGGTCCACGCCCCTTTATCTTTGAAGGAAACAAACAGTTGCATCGCGCTGCGGCGCATGTAGGGGCGGTCCGAGGCGAAAATTAAAAAGCTCTCGTCCGACGCCGGCACCGGCGACAGTTCATGAGCCTCGCTGTTGACTGCGGAGCCGAGATTTTTCGGCGCGGTATAAACGCCGTCGATGAATTCCGAAACGTAAATGTCTCCCGTTCCGTAAGAATCTTCGTACTCGTTGCCGATGAAATAAAGATTGCCCGAAGGCGCAATGGTGGGATTCAGTTCGTAAAGGTCGGTGTTGACCGGCGGTCCCAGCGGCGCCGGGTCTTTCCAGCCTTCACCGTCTTTCTCCACATACCAGATATCGGTATCCTCCCGGCGTTCTTTCTCCCCCGGATGAGGCCGATGACTGTGAAAATAAACCCGGGAACCGTCGGCGGAAAACGAGGGATTGCCGTCGGCGTAATTCAACGCCGGGTCGGTAAAGGGTGCGATTTCCGGACATTGCCAGACACCGTTGACCCGGCGAGAATACCACATCGCCTGAATCGGCATCGCATGATGACACCAGAACAGCTCGTTCCCGTCGGGCGAAAAAGCTATACAGCCGTGCGGCGCGAAAGGTGTGCGCAGCTCTTCCCCCGCGAATTCCAGAGGAATTTTACCGGGCGTCGCTTTACCCAGATAATCGCCACCGAAACAGAACCGGTCCATATCCACGGGCGACGCCCCGTGAGTTTCGAGTATTCCGGCAACAACGTCGTAACCCCAGAGCCGCGCATAAAACAGCGGGGTACGGCCGAGACTGTCCACGGCGTTGATATCGGCTCCCCGCTCAAGCAGCATTCGCACCTGTTCGACAAATCCGCGGGCGGCCGAATAATGCAACATGGTCAAACCCTGCACGTCCGTTTCCCGGAAATCCGAAGCCTGACCGGTAAGCATCAGGCCGAACTCCGCACCACGATAGGCCGTGGCGAAAAAAGGCAGGGAGACACCCAAATCGGTCGGAAAGTCGGTTCGCGCGCCGTGCTCGAGTAAAAACTTCACCAGATCGGCATCGGCGTTCCACACCGCTTGATACAGCGCGGTGCGGCGGTCGTTGCCGACGACGTTGACCTCGGCTCCCCGCTCAACCAGCATGCGGACGATATCGCCGTGATTACCGGCCCCGGCGCTTAAAAGCGCGGTATAACCGCCGGCGTTGGCGATATCGATCCGGGCACCTTTTTCGAGCAGCAAGCGCACCATATCCGCATGACCGTAGAAAGCCGCACCGTGAAGGGGCGTGCTGCCGCTGCCCGAACGGATATCGATATCGGCCCCCCGGGCCAAAAGCATTTCCGCCATATCGCGATGATTGTTGTAGGCGGCTTGGTGAAGCAGACCGTATCCCCGGTCATCAACCGCGGTGAGCAGTTGCGGATTTTCCTCGACCGCCCGCGCGATGGTCAGCGAATCGCCCTGTTCGGCGGCCGTGAAAACATCGACCTCCTGAGCCTGAACGACAAAAAACAGAGCAAACAATAAAATAAACCCGATAAAACATTTTAAAATGACCATGGCGTCTCCCGTAAATACAACGCGTGACCAATTACGTAATTAATGATAATTTGACGGTTAGCCGGCAAGTTTGTTTATTTTTATTATTTTCGGGCGGGGGTCAGTTCTTTTTGCCGACCAGCAACAGGCAGCGGTAAACCTCTTTGCCGTAACGGGTCATCTTGAAAAATTCGGATTTCTCGATACGCAGGTTCCGGGCGCGGGATTGATTCTTGCGGTAAGACGCGATATCGGGATCGTGAATATAGATATGCTTGTGATCGAATCCGGTGACCACCACCCAGTGCGGGACTCTGTCTCCGGTCAGGCGGTAGGTGCTGATCAGGACAATCGGCAGCATATCCCGGTGCAGAGCGGAAATAATTTCTTCCATGCCGTATTCGTAGAAGGCGCATCCCAGACCGGCTTTACGTGCCCGGCGTTTCAAATCGTTATGGACAATTCTCATGACTTCGCGCTTTTGGGGGATGCGGACCGACTTCAACATCGGCGTCCGATCCATCGACATGACAATCTGACAGCTCAGACCCCGGTTCAAGGCTGACAGAGCCAGCCCGTAGCCGTCAGTGCCGCCGAATCCGGATGCCATAAAAATCAGGGTGGCTTCTTTCCACAGCGTCATTTCCAGCGCCTGTGTCAGTTCCGTTTCCGGCTGGAAATACTTCAATGCCATCATCAGGCAGGCCGGGCCGCAGGTGAAATCGAGCGCCTGGGGATAGTAAGGAACTTTGGGGCGGTATTTTTTCGAAACTTCGATATCGAGCATTTTCGACATCTTATAACCGGCCGTACCGTCGTGATAGTAATCGTTCAACACGCGGAGAATCGTATAACCCTGTCTTTCGTAAAACCTGATAGCGGTAACGTTGTCCACGCGCACCTCAAGCGTTATTTTTTCACAACCGCGGCGGGCGGCTTCAAGTTCGCATTCTTTCAGAAGTTTCAGACCGTACCCATTACCCCGGTAAGCCGGATCGACGGCGATATTGTAAAGGCGCGCGGCCTGCTGGGATTTGCGCCACAGCACACAGGCCGCACCCACGACGGATGTCTTGTTCTCGATAATTAAGTTCGTCGCCCGCGATTCGGTCAGAAGATAATCGATCTGGTCACGGGTGAAACGGTCTGTCGCGAACGCTGTCTGTTCCAGGTTAACCAGGGCTTCCAGGTCGTGCTCAGTCGCCAGTCGGATGCGGTAAGCCTTCCTCATGATTACATATCTTTCGACAGGAGGTAGCGGATCAGGCGTTCATACAGTTCGCCGTTGGCCCGGTCTTCGTCGCCGGCATTGATGGTGGGATTGTCATTAACCTCGATGACGACATACCCGTTTTCGGTTTGCTTGAGATCCACCCCGTAAAGACCGCTGCCGACCGCCCCGGCCGCTTTCACGGCGCATTCAATCAGACCGGCGGGGGCTTTATCCAGGGGCATACCTTTAATAGCGCCGTAAATCGTCCGGCCTTCCGGTGTGTAGGTCAGAATTTTCCAGCGCCTTTTGGGGATGACGTACTGGCAGACATAGAGCGGCTCACCGCCGAGCACGCCGACCCGCCAGTCGAACGCGGAGCGGACAAACTGCTGGACCACGATACGGTCGGCCCTGCGGACAAAATGATGAGCGACTTCGAGAAAGCCCTCGACCGTCGAAGCCTGTTCCACATACATCGAAAAACTGCTGTTGGGAGCCTTGAGCACCACCGGGCTTCCGAGCTCCCGAAAAAGCTGCCGCGCCTGCTGCGCACAGATATCGCGCCGGTTGACGATTCTCGTCTCCGGGATAGGCACTTCGCCTTTAACCATCCGATGATACATGTTGACCTTGTCACAGCAGATGCGAATCGAATTCGGGTCATCGATGACCTTGACGCCGTGCATCTCCGCGGTGCGGGCGACCACATAAGCCGAGTTCAACGGGTCCGTCAGGGCGCGGATGAACACGGCATCATAATCAGGAATCTTGTATATATCCGGCCGGAAAATGAAATCCGCCCGGTGCCCCAGCTTACGGGCCACCTGACTGAGGCGCATCAGGGCGTTCATCTCGTCGGAACTGGAGATGGTATATCTCTCCACGTAAATGCCTAATTGTCCCATATCAAGTGTTCCTTCAAATAACGGGATTCACGCTCGCCGAGATCCTCCATGAACAAAGGGGCGATATCGCTTAACAGGATCCGGTCGTTCGCGGTGTGAATCACCCGGACCCGGGCCAGGGGAATGCCGAACACTTCCCAGACCATGCGCGAAAGCTCCCGGAACCCTGGTTGCAGCGCCCACCCCAAGACGGAGCGAAAATACATCACCCGGCCACCCTGGGGAATCTCCTGACAGCAGATGGCATAGGTGAAATTACGGGTGAGCGATTTGGCGATGCTTTTCGCTCTTCCCGCTTTCAGCACGACCCGACCCTTCAGCGTGAACGGATTAATAGGGTCGACAATCACGGGCGGTTCGAAATAACCGTTGCTGATATAATACTCCGGCACCGGCAAGCCCCGCAGCCGGGCTTTCTCCAGAAACAGAGGCGGAACATATGCGTCGAGCATCTCCCGACACGAGGGGCGGACACCGTAGCCGTCAATCTCGTAATCCTGGGACAGGTAATAACCGTCACTCAGGTAATCGTAGTTTCCCGCCAGATTGACCAGCATATCCTCGTCGGCCAGCCGGGCAATCAGGCGGTTGTGGGTACCCGGTCCCTTTTTTTTCAAAACCGGTTCCGTTTTAGTCAGCATAACACCTCCCTAAATACGTAAACCGGTAACCGGATTTAACTGAGGGCGTAACAATTATTATTCCCACTTGTCCTCGGAGATTTCCTGGTCTGACGCTTCATCGACATCAAAATCATCGTCTCGTTGCTTTCCGTGACTTCCGCCGACCTCGAAATCATGGTCACAGTCGGCACATACATACAGATCGACTCCATCGCTAAACGAATCCTGGAGCAAGACATCTTTACTGCCGCAGCGCGGACATCTTCTGGCTTTCTTGGAGCGTCCCATCTAATTGAACCTTTCAATTCATAAAGGGTTGATTGAGTTCACTCTATGCGGTTTTCAGGTTTTTATTTTTTTGGAATCAGCTCGGGCGATAGCCGGGTACGGCTGGCGCACCCCCGCCGAACCATCGGTAATCAGTTCCGTGCACCCGGGCAGCGGTTTGATGAATTCCTGTCGGAGACTGTAGGTATAGGCGCCCTGGTTCGGAACCAGCAACACATCCCCCTCTTCGATACCCTCCCCGAAATAACTGTAGCCCCACAGGTCATGAGGCGTACACAGAGAACCGGCCACCAGGCATTCGTGCTCATCTATACCCGGGCGGGTAAGATTGATGACCGGAAAGAAATCATATTCGAACCGTTCCCAGCCGACGGCGTTGGTGCCGCCGTCGGTAATGACCAGATTCGGCAATTTTTTATCGAGTACCGTCAATAAAATATGCATGGCGTCATTGCACAGCCAACGTCCCGGTTCGAGACAAATCGTGACCTTCATATCCTCGGGCAGATATTGGCCGAGCGCGGCGGCGAGACGCTCGGCGAAATCCTCGATCGGCCGCGCTTCCTGCCGGTAATGGTTGAGGCCAAAAATATCTTTTTCTTCCAGAGCCCCTCGAAACATGCCGCGGGGGGTCGCCGCCTCCTGAAGCCACTCTCCCTGCTCCGGCCAGAAACCGCCGCCGATATCGAGAAAGCGAATGTTATCGCGGTATTTCCGGTCCAGTCGAACGAGCGCGGCGCCCAGGCGGGCGATGAAACTCACCTGCGCCCCGGGGTCGAGATTCCAGCTGACATGAAACTGCAGGCCGCACAGGTTGATATGCCGGCATCTCGAAGCCTCTTCGAAAAAGTACGGCAACCGGTCAAGCGGTATTCCGAACTTTTGCCAGATGCCCGTTTCGGCGATGGTCAGGCGCACTCCGGCCCGAACCACCGTTCCGGCCTGCAGAGCCACCCGCTCCAACCGGCGCAGTTCGGTGAAACTGTCGAGCAGGATCGTCACCCGCTCGGCGTTGTCCACGGCGAGTTTTAATTCGTCGACGCGCTTGCCGGGACCGCTAAACACGATATCGGTCGCGTTGCAGTCAAGCGCGGTATTAAGCTCCAGGCCGCTCGAGACATCGAGACCGCATCCTTCGCGTACCAAAGTGGCCGCCGGCAGCGGATGACTGTTGCTCTTGAGAGCATAATACATCCGCAGCTCCGGCAGAACGGCCTGAAAAGCGGCGCGGAACCGGCGGTAACGGGCCACCAGGGTTTCCAGGTCGAAAACGTACAACGGCGAACCCTCGGCTCTGACGGTCTCCAGGAACATCTGCCGGCGATTCAAAAAGGCATCGACCGTCCGTTTGAGTTCCTGTTCGTCAAGCTGAGCGATTTTCCGAAGAAACGGCTCGATCGCCCGCCTTAAAAAAACCGGTATTTTTCCGGTCATGGCGTTTTTCCACCTCGATTTTAATTTTCTTCAAAATATCGTCACCTTGCGCTTTGAGACCCGTGTCCGGTTCCGGTTCGAAAATGACATGTCCCAGAAACCATGAGTCATAATCCTCGGGGGGTAAAACAATCACGTGGCCCGGCGAGCGTTTTAAATAAATTTCTTTCACCCGCGCGTCTCCGCCAGCATCCTCGCAATTTATCGCGGAGAGAATCCCGCCCGAGGTCGCGAACAGGCGTAAACCGACATGTTTGCGCCAACTCTCCACGGACGGGATTTCGATTTTCTTGCCCTCGGCGAAATCCAGGGCCAGCCCGATAGTGTCGAGACCGCAGCACTGCCGGACGAGCGGCGGCAGACAATCGCCGCCGATTCTCGGCGTCAGTTCCAGAAAAACAATTTCATCTTTGCTGACGATAAAATCCACCATGCAGACAGCCCGTTTGAAACCGAGCGCCTGAGCCGCCTCGTACAGTCTGTTCGCCAGCATCAGATAATCCATCCCGGACGGCAATTCCGCCGGAACTTCGTAAGCCCGGGTAGTGCCGAACGGCAAAGTATCTTCACCCAGCTTTTTCGCCACGCGGATAATGTTTACCCGGTCGTCCTCGATTATGAAATCCGCACTGTACTCACGGCCCGCGATCATTTCCTCCGCCAGGACCGGATAATCCGGTTCCGGCTCCCCGGCCGCCTCTCCCCGGTCGAGCCGGTACATCGGCAGATTACTGCGCTGCGCCAGACCCTCCCGGATCATGCGAACCGCCGACATCATACTCTGGGCATCATAGCAGACGAACGTCAGTTCGCTGCCCGATCCGGTCAGCGGTTTCAGCACCACCGGTCCCTCGAAACGTCCGTGCAAACCGACCGCCTGGCGGCTGGTGCCAAGCAGTTCCACCCTGGGACAGCGCACGCCGTTTTCGCCCCAGGTTTTCTTGGAGAGATATTTATCGCGGGCCGCCCGCACCGCAGCGGCCGGGGAATAAGGCAGGTCGAACCGCGCCGCCAGTTCGGCGGCCAGCACCAGCCACTCGCAATCATAACAGGTCACGCCGGACAGACTCTGGTTGAATTTCTCCAGATGCTTCTGAAGATTTTCGAACACCTCCTCCTTGTCGAGCAAATCACAGACAATTTCGCTCTCTTTCCCGGGAGCGGTTTCCGCCGCGCCGACCCTCTGGGCGGTGTCGGTCAGAAACAACGCCTGCCCGGAGTAGCGCTTGTCGATATAAGCGATATAATCCGGGGTGGTGCCCACAACCAGAACGCGGCGCTCACGCATAAGACTGTCCTCGCATCTCCGAATCGAATTCGGGTCGGATGCCGTAAACGGATGGGCCGAGAGTTTTGGCCGAGGTCGCCCCGGACAAACCCTCGAGTACGTACAACGGCGCCGGCGTCAGATGAAACAGGGTTTTCCAATTGAAATCACCGCATAAAAAGTCGACGCTGTCCAGCTTCCGCTCACAGGCGAAAGTGATGTGATGCATATTGATCACTTTGGCGATACCGCGGAATTTTTCGTTGGTGCCGCCGGCCAGCATTGTCAACATCCCGTTATACAGGCTGCCCATATCCACCGCCGCCGGTTCCCCATCGACGAAAACCGTCACCATGCGCATCCAGCCGCGCTCCTCGAGGAAACGCAGCAGGTTCCGGAAACTTTCCAGAAAACGCTCGTCATGAAAATACGAAAGACGGCCGAACCGACTGCGGTTCATCTGGCTGAGAATCTCGAAATCTTCAGCTTCGTTGAACCGCCATTCGATTCGATGTTTGTCCCAGGCCGCCAGTTCCTTTTTGAGCCTTTTGGCCGTCTTGTGCGAGAATGTCTCAAAATAACGCTCCAGATCGTAACCGCAGGGTTCGGGAAGAAAAAGATAGCCGATTTCATCGACCAGCTCATCGCCCCCGCCCCAGTACCCGTCGTTCCGAAGATACCGGAGATGGTATGGTCCGTCCAGGCTGGCCAGCATGGCCTTCAGCGTTTCGCGGTTACTGGCGACGATGCGGTTCTGTTCCAGCCAGGTTTTTCCTTCCCAGGTTTCCCCCGGAAAATAATTATACTGGCCGGTTTCTTCGTTCCAACACAGCGGCAGAAAACCGGTAATGCGACCGTCATCCTCGGCAACGACAAAACGAGGTTGATGGTTGTAATGGCTGTGAAAACAGGCTCGTACATCCCAGAGATCAGAGACCAATTCGGTCGGCATCAACCGCGACCAAAGATCGCGGCATTCTTCGAGATTGCCGACTGTTCGTACCGACAACATGACTAGCGCCTTATGGTAACATGGGTCTGACAGCGCGAGCCGTCGAAGTACTTCAGGGCGAACGCCTCCACCACCGCCGGGTCGTAAGCTTTACAGCTGAACACGTCCAGATAGGCGGTGTTGCTGGCATTGGCGAAATGACCGGAGACAAGGGAGGTTTCGATGAGCTGGGTCATCGAAAAACCGGCCACCCGTTCGTCCTCGCCGAAGTTGACCACCGTGCATTCGCCGAAACGCTTCATATCGATCAGGTCGCAAAGTTCATAAACGAATCGTTTGATCGCCTCGGCATCACGTATGGTATCGGGATTGCAGTCGTAGATGTCAAAGCTGCACGCTACGCCCCACGCTCCTTTTATATCGTCGGAACTGTACTGACTCAGTTCCTCATAAGCCGTGAGTCTGGTCACGGCTTCTTTGACGGCTTCCCCCGCCTCGAATTTCGTCTTCACGATATGGTTCTCTCCTAATAAATAGGTTTGTTGCGAGCGCCCTCGGGGGAAACGCGACCACGTCGTCCCGTCGAGGCGCTCTTCAGTTAGCCCTTTTGCTGCCCCTCCGGAGGCAACAGGACCGTTTCGATTACATGAATTACGCCGTTGTTGCATTCGATCTCCTCATCGATGACGATGGCCTGTTCGACGAGCACCGCATCGTCGGTAACTTCCGCGATAAGCTCGTCCCCGTTCAGACTCGTTAACGTCAGCACCTGCGGCGCGACTCCAAACACGACTTTCTGTCCCTTGATAATATGCCGGGAAAGAACTTGTTTCAAATATTCCCGATCGGACGAAAGTCTCTCGAACTGTTCCGGTTTCAGCTGAGCGAAAGCCGAATCATCCGGTGCCATCAAGGTATAAGGACCAGCGCCCTGAAGCTCCTTATCCAGGCCGGACTGTCTTATCAGTTCCAGCAGGGTTTCCAGTGATCCGTATTCCGCCGCCGTACTCAAAACGGGCAGCAATTCCTCCTCGTATTCAATGTTGTATTCCTCGATGATTTCATCGATCGGCTCGTCCGTATCCTGAGCCGAAACGACGAAACCGGGCGCGACCGCCAGCAGGACGATCGCCCCCCATATCAACCAGATTCTTCTGATCATCTCTCATCTCCCGGTACCAGGTACCAGTATTCTGCAACCGGCGAAACCGCGGTTATAACACTTCTCTTCGTTACCCGCAGTTCGTCGCCGTGCCGGTAATTTTTCAACTTCATCATCTCGTCAATCGTGTTGCACGTCATCTTCGCGCTGCATCAACTCCGTTGATAACGACTCTCAGCTCGATACCGTCTTGCCGCCAGGCAGAGCGGCTTTTCGCACGAGCTGTTCCGCCGTGTACCAGTCTTCCTGGTCGTGACCGGGAACGAAACCCCGAGCCTCGGCCAGGGAGTACGCCATCTCCTGGACAAAAGAACCGAATGATTCCGCGACCGTCCGGCTGAATATGCGGATAATCAGCTTACGTCCGTCACGGCCGTGAATCTCGATAATGTCCCGCTCGTCCTGACCGGATTTCCGGTAAACCATCTTGACCGGCATACCCAGCTGCAAAGACCAGGCGACAGGCGAACCATCGCGTATCTGCCCCAGCCGGACTTCGAAATCGGAAATCTTTCCCTTGTTCCTGGAAAGCGCCAGACCCAGAAGCGGTGACCCGCTGCAGAGCGACATTTCACTACCGTCGGTATCCACCCCGGTAATCTCGGTCCTGGCGAAACGGCTACCTTCGCTTAAATCGTCCAGGAACCGCATCCATTGCTTTTTGTTAATTTCTTTCATGGCCTCAAACCTCTTCAATCGCCCGGAGAGCGTCTTCCCAACTTCTCCGGCCAAACAGGTGGCTGAACCGGGTGCTCCCGAGCTTTATTTTTCCGGTTGTCGTCGGTCGACAAATCAACCCTTTTATACTCTCGGGTTTTTTTCTGTTGTCAACAATTCTGTCGCCTCTTCGCCCAACCTTTTGACCGGGCCGCAAGACTGCGTGAATCAGGCGCTGAACCTGAAACCGCCTTTCCTGCGTCCGGCTGAATTCTCCTCGCGAACCGAACCATTGCGACAACTCATATACCGCTTGTTCCGCAGGAGTGGTTGACGTCCGGGCTTTATTACCTGCCAACTTTTGTTGGTATCTCCTCATATTCAACAGTGTTTCTTTGCGGTAGATACTTATGCGACCTACCGGCGCCGTTACCACTTCACCTGGCCCTCCTGCAACGCATCCCTGGCAAAACGGGCCAGACTGGTGACAAAAGCGCTTCTTAAGGACATAAATTCCTTATCGATGTCCTGCTCTGTCGACGCGATCAGGGCAAACGAATAATACCCAGACACAAAACCGGCAATCGCCGTGGCGATGCGGTTG
>JBMOKZ010000094.1:0-2848 GCA_049324195.1 Candidatus Zixiibacteriota bacterium
AGTATTTTTTTTACATGACGGGTTACCGAAAACCCTTTTCTCAAACAAACCATCTTTATCAAGGGTATAAAGAATAAGACGAAAATTATGACCAAAGGAGATAAATATGTCGGCAGAACGTTTGTTCAGTAAATTCGGTCTGGAAAATCACGGATTGACCAACATCAGGAAAATCCACTGGAATCACAACACACCTCTTTTATATGAAGAAATAATCAGGAACAACGAAGGCTGTATTACCCATCTCGGGCCGATCGCGGTTCGAACCGGGTTGCATACCGGGCGGGCGGCCAAAGATAAGTTTATCGTGCGCGAAAGCGAAAACTCGGATAATATTTGGTGGGGGAAAGTGAACAAGCCGTTTGAACCGGATCGATTCGAGTTGATGTTCCGGCGGTTGCAGGCGTATCTGCAAGGCCGCGACCTGTACGTACAAGACTGTTATGCTGGGTACGATCCCAAGTATCGTTTGCCGATTCGTATCATCACCGAAACGGCCTGGCATAATCTTTTTGCCCGGAATATGTTTATCCAGGTTCGCCCCGAAGAATTGACCGACCATGTTCCGGAGTTTACGGTTTTGCACGTGCCCAATTTTCACGCGATTCCCGAAATCGACGGCACCAATTCCGAAGCCTTCATCCTTTTGAACCTGAGACGGAAGCTGGTCTTGATCGGCGGCACCAGTTATGCCGGAGAAATCAAGAAGTCTATTTTCACCGTCATGAACTACCTGCTGCCGCAGGAGAACGTGATGTCGATGCATTGCAGCGCCAATGTCGGACCGGACGGCGATGTCGCCATCTTTTTCGGTTTGTCCGGGACGGGCAAGACCACCCTCTCGGCGGACCCGAAACGCAAGCTTATCGGCGACGATGAACACGGCTGGAGCGGTTCGGGAGTGTTCAATTTCGAGGGCGGCTGCTATGCCAAGATAATCAAGCTGTCCAGGGAATCCGAACCGGAGATTTATGCCACTACCCGTCAGTTCGGGACTATTCTGGAAAATGTCGGTTACGACCCCATCACCCGCCGGCTGGATCTGAACGACGCCGGTTTAACGGAAAATACGCGCGCCGCGTATCCGCTGAGTCATATCCCCAACGCCCTGCGCGAAAGTATGGCGAACCATCCGAAAAATATCATCATGCTGACGGCCGATGCCTTCGGGGTGATGCCGCCGATTGCGCGGATGAATCCGGGGCAGGCGATGTATCATTTTATTTCGGGATATACGGCGAAAGTGGCCGGCACCGAAGCCGGTGTCAAGGAACCGCAGGCGACTTTCTCGGCCTGTTTCGGGGCGCCGTTCATGGTGCTTCACCCGTACCGCTATGCCGAACTGCTGGCGGATAAAATCAAAAAGCACAAAGTAAACTGCTGGCTGGTAAACACCGGCTGGTCGGGAGGACCTTACGGTGTGGGCGAAAGGATGCCGATAAGATATACCCGGGCACTGGTTAATGCCGCGCTGGAAGGCCGCCTGAACAACAGCAAGTTCGTCGAGGACCCGGTGTTCGGAGTTCAGATTCCGACCACCTGTGATGGCGTACCCTCGGAAATTCTCAATCCCCGCAATACCTGGGCGGATAAAGAAGCATACGACAAGAAAGCGAAACATCTCGCCGGACTCTTTATCGCTAATTTCCGGCAGTACGAGAACGAGGTCCCGTCGGAATTGAAAGCTTCCGGGCCGCGCGAAATGGTTAGAGCCCGAGAATAATTTTTTTAAAAGCCGCCTTAACGGGCGGCTTTTTTTATGTAAAATATATTCGGGCTTTGCAATCCGTAAAAAAATTAAGTATCCTTCAACCATGAATAAAACTACCGCCGGCGCCAACCTCAATCCCCTGCTGACGCTTATTTTCGGTGCGGTCTGTATCAGTTTCGCGCCCGTTTTCGTCAAGCTGTTGCCGCTGGATAAAATCGGGCCAACCGCAATCGGGTTCTGGCGGATGTTCTGCGGCGGAATGATTCTTTTTATACTGGCAGGTTTTAAAAGACAGAAACTTCTCTTACCGAGACCGCTTTATTTCTGGTCGCTTCTGGCCGGATTTTTATTCTTTCTGGATTTGTTTGTCTGGCACCGTTCCATTATTTACGCCGGGGCGGGAATGGCGACTATCCTGGGTAATACTCAGGTATTCGCGACAGGGTTGCTGAGTTTTATTCTTTTTAAGGAACAACTGACCTGGAAATATTTCATGGCCGCCTTCAGCGCTCTGGTCGGGGTAGCCATGCTGGTGGGGGTCGTCAGTGATATCGATTTCACCGTCGATTATATCAAAGGGATTGTTTTCGGATTGTTGACCGGCCTGGCTTATGCCAATTACCTGATTGCCCTTAAAAGCACCATGAACAAATTCAAGGATGTTCAGGTGATCGCCTTCATGGCCTGGACCTCGATATTTTCGAGCTTCTTCCTCGGCAGTTCGACCGTAATCGAGGGGGCGGCGTTTTTCCCGCCGGACAGGTATTCATATCTTGTTCTGTTTTCTTTGGGATTGGTGGCCCAGGCGCTGGGTTGGTGGTCGATTTTCAAATCCCTTTCCTCGATTCCAGCCGCCCGGGCAGGCTTGATTCTTTTACTGCAGCCAATTCTGGCGATGGTCTGGGGGATTCTCTTTTTCCGCGAGCAACTCGATCTCACCCAGGTGGTCGGCGCCGCGATAACCCTGACCGCAATCTATTTCGGCTCCGTTCATCGGCAATAAAAAACGGCTCCCGAGGAGCCGTTGGAACGTTTCAGATTATGGCAATCAGTCGATCAGTACTTTCTCAAGTCGTTCGACCATATAATCGATTTCTTCTTCGTTGATAATCAGTGGTGGAGAAATACGAATCGTGT
>JBMOKZ010000095.1:0-21159 GCA_049324195.1 Candidatus Zixiibacteriota bacterium
TTGATATCTTATCATAATCTATGAATTTCACCCTATCACGTATCGGCTCGAAAATACTTCGATTTATTTTATCAATAAATTCTCTCTTTTTGCTAATATCAGCTACAATATGAAAATTTACATTAAAATCCTGCAAATCTACGAATTTAAATAATGAATTATTGATTTCGGTCGTATGTTCAACTTCATAAAAAGAATGTGGCATTTTTCTTTTATTGAACCAGGTAACATCAATAGTCTTTGATCTTTTCATAAATTCAGGGTAAGAATATATGTACATTTCCTTAAGGCTGGTGATTTCTTTCAACGTATGATTTAGGTATTGTTTGTTCTTGTCCTGATTAGGAACAAATGTTTCAAATCCCTCAAGATTGCCAATTTCAACCAGAAGACCCTGATAATAGGTATGATCAAATAACTCCTCTTTGTTTCCGGTTGGGGCTGATAATTTAAGTTTCTTCAATACTTCATTCTTTCTGGATTTCAACGCCCATAAGCCAGGTCTGATCTTAAAGAAAAATCTTTCGTCCTGTACTATCCTTCTGATGCTGGCAAAAGGCGTTTTCGTTTCCCAGCTACAATCCGGCACTTTTAAAACATGTTGATATAAATGAACGAGAGTGGCATACCCGCCATTTTCATCCATCACATTAATTACTGCTTCGTGTTGTTTTATCATTCTTTTTTATCCGTTTGATTATTAATGGCCTCAATTGCCTCATTTATCCCTCCAAAAGCAAATTCAGCTAATTTTTCCATAGAAGCATTTAAAACTGTTTTATCAAATTCCCTATCTAGAAAATCTAAGAATTTACTTTCAGCGAAATAATTATCGATAGAGATAGTAAAAGACATATGTACTCTCCATAAATGGATTATATGATCTTTTTATATAAAAATAATAGTTCCATAGCAAGTTAAAAAACAGGGGAACTCAAAAAGAATTGATATTTAATATTATTTACTTAATATAACACCCTACGCCCGCTCGAGCAGGGCCAAGGCTTCGGCGCGGGTCGCGTCCTTGCGCATCATACCCCGGATGGCCGAAGTCACTATTTTCGAGCCGGGTTTTTTGATGCCGCGCATGGTCAGGCAGAGATGCTCGGCCTCGACCACTATCAGCACCCCCTTGGCGTTAAGCGCCTCGCGGATGGAATCGGCAATCTGCGAGGTCATGCGCTCCTGAACCTGCAGCCGCCGCGAAAGAATCTCCACCACCTTGATCATGTTGGAAAACCCGACCATCTTGTTGTTTTGCGGGATATAACAGATGTGCACCTTGCCGAAGAACGGCAGCAGATGATGCTCACAGAGCGAGAAAAACGAGATGTCCTTGAGGATAATCATCTCGTCTTTGTTTTTGGTCGTATATTTGCGAAGTTCCAGCGCCGGGTCCTGCCGCATGCCGTCGAGGACTTCCTCGTAGAACTCGGCGATGCGTTCGGGGGTGCGGGCCAAACCCTCGCGTTTGATATCTTCGCCGACTCCCTCCAGAATCAGTTTCACGCCCCGAACAATTTTCTTATGGTCGAAATTATTCTTCATTTACCCGGTTCCGGAGCCGGAGCCGCCACCTTTTCGGGGTCACCCGGCGCACGTCCGATTATTACATCGATTTCATGACTGTCGACCATCTCTTTCTCCAGTAGTAAATCGGCCAGCTTATGGAGCTTGTCGAGATGTTCCGTGAGAATATCACGGGCGGTTTTCTCGCCGGTTTCTATAAGATCCTTGATTTCGCCGTCGATAATGACCGCCGTGGCGTCGGAGTAATCGACATTGCGAGCCATCTCCCGGCCCAGGAAAATATGTTCCTCAGTCTTGCCGAATGTAACCGGACCCAGTTTTTCCGACATACCCCAGTTACAGACCATCTTGCGCGCCAGCTTGGTAGCCCGCTCGAGGTCGTTGCCGGCGCCGGTATCGAGCTGGTTGAACACAATCAGCTCGGCCACCCGACCGCCCATCAGCACCGCCAGGGTAGCTTCAAGATAATCTTTTGAATGGGTATGTCGTTCGTCAACCGGCAGCGATTGAGTCACTCCCAGGGCCATCCCGCGCGGGATAATGGTTACCTTATGAATCGGGTCAGCAATTGGAATATATTTCGAAACCAGCGCATGCCCTGCCTCGTGATAGGCGATTATTTTCTTCTCTTCGTCGGAAATCACCAGCGATTTACGAGCGGTCCCCATCAACACCTTGTCCTTGGCTTCCTCGAAATCCTCCATCTCCACTGATTCCTTGTTGCGCCGCGAGGCTAAAAGCGCTGCCTCGTTGACCATATTGGCGATATCCGCCCCGGTCATGCCGGGCGTACCGCGCGCCAGAACCGTCAGGTCGACATCGTTGCCGAGTTTGATTTTTCTGACATGCACCGCCAGAATTCCTTCGCGTCCCTTGACATCCGGCGTGGCTACCACAATCTGGCGGTCGAACCGGCCTGGCCGTAACAGGGCCGGGTCGAGAACATCGGGACGGTTAGTGGCGGCAATCAATATCACGCCTTCATTGGATTCGAACCCGTCCATCTCAACCAGCAGCTGGTTGAGGGTCTGTTCGCGTTCGTCATGCCCGCCGCCAAGACCGGCGCCGCGCTGACGACCGACCGCGTCGATTTCATCGATAAAAATTATGCATGGGGCATTTTTCTTGCCCTGCTCGAACAGGTCGCGGACCCGGCTGGCGCCGACCCCTACAAACATCTCCACAAAATCCGAACCGGACATAGAGAAGAACGGCACGCCCGCCTCGCCGGCAATAGCCCGAGCCAGAAGCGTCTTACCCGTTCCGGGCGAACCCAGAAGCAACGCGCCTTTGGGAATTTTACCGCCCAGTTTCTGGAACTTGCCGGGCTCTTTTAAAAATTCGATAATCTCCTGAAGTTCTTCCTTGGCCTCGGCCGCGCCCGCGACATCGTTAAACGTGACTTTCGGCCGTTCATCGGTCAACAGTTTGGCCTTGCTCTTCCCGAAAGAAAACAATCCTTTCTGACCGCCCGCACCCTGCATCTGCCGCAGGAAAAACAGCCAGATCAAAACGAGAAATATCCACGGCGCGATTGTAATCATAACCGAAAACAGATCCGGCCCCTGAACCTTGGCTACAATTTTCGCTCCGCTTGCCTCGAGACGGCTGATCAACAGATAATTGCGGTCCTCGAACGGAATCCGGGATTTGAACTTCGTGTACTGCTGGTTGGTATTAGTCGAGGGAAAGGCTTTCGCTTCCTTGAGCTTCCCTTCCACTTCCCGGTCGGTAAAAGTTACCTCGAGAATATTCCCGTTGCTTATTTCCTGGGTGAATTCCGTATATTCAATCTCGACCATGTCCTGATTAAAACCGGAATAGTAGGTATAGATAACAAAAATAACCAAAAACAGACCCAGCCAGAACAGGAGCGATTTACCCGGCCCCCGCCATAATCCCGGTTCTTTCGGTCCGTCGCCTTTATTGCCGCCCATGCGGTTGGGGCGATTCCTTTTTTCGTTGAAATCAGTCATTATGAATACTTTTTATCAAATGTCCTTTTTAATATTATACCTGATAAAATCAGTATAATTCAATATATCGGTAAAATTCGTAATCTCTTAGTTATCAATCATCCGTCCGATAAACGGCAGGTTGCGATATCGCTGGGCGTTATCCAGACCGTACCCGATCACGAACTCGTTACCGATGGAAAAACCCTTGTACTTAATGTCAATTTTGACCCGATGACTCGAGGGTTTATCTAACAATGTAACAACTTCAACCGAAGCCGGTTCCAGCTTACTGATTTTCTTCATTATCAGGGAGGCGGTCCGGCCGGTGTCAACAATGCCTTCGATTATCAGTACATGGCGACTCTTGAGTGGTATCACCACGCCGCCGCCGATAATGATGTCTTCTTCCTGCTTTATCCCCTTACGGTAAGAGGCGGCGGAAATGAATTCCAGTTCCACCGGCAGCTTGATAAGTCTCATGAGATCCGTCATGAAGACGATGCAACCCTTCAAAACACCTACCAGTACCAGGGACTCCCCGGCATAATCGGTATTGATACGATCAGCCAGTTCCAAGATTCGCCTCCTGATTTTTTCCTGGGAGAGCATAATTTCAAACGGCTGCAGCTTGGTTTTATTTCCTTGCACTGACTTCAATACTCACAACCTTCTTCGTTTTATAATCAACCTTTACCCGGTCGGCAATTTCATAACCGACCAGCCAGATAATACCTTCCAAATCGCAGACGACCGGAATTTCGTCCCGGTAAACGGCCGGAACTTTCCTGTCGGTCAAAAAATCACCGACCTTCTTCGTCCCCTTCAGCCCCAGCGGCTGGAAACGGTCGCCCGGCTCGATATTGCGAACCCTCAACGGCGGTTTAACCCGTTCCCAATCCAGATTTACCTTCCGGGCGTTCTTCCTGTTTGACAGGTTCACCGTCCCGTGCCGATTTTGACGGCATTTAAAATTAAGTCTCGGATTCTCCAGCTGAATCGTTCCGTCACCATCCAGCTGAACGTTATAGGCCGCTGTCTTGCCTCGGCGATACATAACCAGCTTTTTATCGGTGAAAACCGCCTGGATTTTTTCCGGCAAAGATTCTGATTTCTTTTCGCGACTCACCAGCCGGTCGATAACTTCTTTATCCGGAGCGAATTGCCGCGGCGATAAAATTTTCAAACCGTATCGTAAAAGCCGGCGCTTTAGCCATAAATCATAACCCTTAAAAAGTATTAAATCAACCTCTAATTTACCGCCGGGAGTAATATTTATAGCCTTCTTTACGGCTTTTTCCACCTGCTGTTCCAGAAACTCTTCCTCGATAGTGACATTCTCCGACAGGTTCAAAAGCGCCCGGTCCACCGACGGATTGAGCTTTTCTCGTATCATTGGCAACAGCTCGTTGCGGATGAAATTGCGACTGTAATCGCTGGCCAGGTTGGTTTTGTCAATACAATAAGCCTGCTCGTTCTCTTGCAGAAATGCCAGAATATCGCCCTTGGCGATATCGTACAACGGGCGGATATATTTCCCCCGTTTGACCGGGATACCCCGAAGGCCCGAGGTTCCGGTACCCCTTAAAATTCGAAACAGGACCGTCTCCACCCGGTCGTCGAGATGATGCCCGAGGGCAATTTTATCGTGGCCGTCCTCGTCAGCCAGTATATCGTAAACCTCATAGCGGTATTCCCGGGCGGTTTCCTCCAGACCTGCTTTTCTCTTCCGGGCCAGCGCCGGGATATTCTCACTGACGATATCCAGTTCGACTCCCAGACGGTCGCACATCTCCTGACAGAATTTCTCCTCCTGCAAAGCCGCTCGGCGGCGGATTTGGTGATTGATATAAACGGCGGAAAGCTCGAGATTCATTTTTTTGCGGATTCCGTCCAGCAGCATCAACAGCGCCACCGAATCCGGGCCGCCGGACAAACCGACCAGAACCGAATCGCCGGTTTCGAGCAACCGGTTCTTCTCGATTGTCTTCTTGAAAATTTCCTTAATCTTCATAGGCATAAGATAAAATAACAAATCCTTTTTTGACAGGGAAAAACGGCACTGACCTGTTGTTTTCCCCTTATGAAACGTCTGTTAGTATTGCTTGACCTTGAAAATATTACCCTCTATATTCTCTTTTTGACAAGGAAAAATACTATATGGCAAATGCATTCAGACAACCCGAAGTTACTCCCGAACTGGTCAAAAGTCACGGGCTGAACGACGAGGAATATGCGAAAATCAGGGAAATTTTGGGCCGCGAACCGAATTTCACGGAACTGGGCGTCTATTCGGTGATGTGGTCGGAACATTGCTCTTATAAGAACTCCATCGCCCTTTTGAAAACTCTTCCCCGCGACGGCCGGAATTTGCTGGCTAAAGCCGGCGAGGAAAACGCCGGGGCGGTGGATATCGGCGATGGTCTGGCGGTGGTATTCAAAATCGAATCGCACAACCACCCTTCGGCCATCGAACCATACCAGGGCGCGGCCACCGGCGTCGGCGGTATCCTGCGTGACATCTTCACAATGGGTGCCCGGCCGATAGCCTCGCTTAACTCCCTCCATTTCGGCTCCCCGGAAAATCCCCGGGTACGCTACCTGGTAGACGGCGTGGTGCGCGGTATCGGCGACTACGGCAACTCTTTCGGCGTCCCGACTGTGGCCGGCGAAGTCTTTTTCGACGAGGCTTACACCGGTAACCCGCTGATTAACGCCATGGCGGTGGGCATCGTCAAATCCGACGGCATCGCCTCGGCGGTGGCTAAGGGCGCGGGCAATCCGCTGATGATTGTCGGCTCGAAAACCGGCCGCGATGGTATCCACGGCGCGACCTTCGCCTCCGAGGAACTGACCGAAGCCTCGCAGGAAAAACGCCCCTCGGTTCAGATCGGCGATCCCTTCACGGAAAAATTATTGCTCGAGGCTACTCTGGAAATCATCGAGAAAGGTCTCGTGGTCGGCATCCAGGACATGGGCGCGGCCGGCATTACCTGTTCCTCGTCCGAGATGTCGGCCAAGGGCAGATCCGGCGTGGAAATCCACCTTGACAAAGTACCCGTCCGCGAGCCCGGTATGACCCCGTATGAAATTCTCCTTTCCGAATCACAGGAGCGGATGCTGGTCTGCGTGAAGAAGGGGCGCGAACACGAAGTTACCGAGGTATTCGACAAGTGGGGGCTGGACTCGACCATCATCGGTCACGTTACTACCGACGGCCTGATGACCTGCAAGCTCAACGGAGAAATCGTCGCGCAGGCGCCTTCGGAATCGCTCGTGCTCGGAGGCGGCGCCCCGGTCTATTACCGCGAAACCAGACGCCCGGCCTATCTCGATAAGCTGGCGAAAATAAATCTCGACGCTTATTCTCTCGATAAAAACTGGAACGATATTTTAATCACGCTCATCGGGTCTCCCAACCTGTGCCACAAAGGCTGGGTGTTCGAGCAGTACGATTCGATGGTGCGCACCAACACCGCCGTCGGCCCCGGTTCCGACGCCGCGGTGCTTCGCCTTCGCAAGACCGACAAAGCCCTGGCGATGGCTACTGACTGCAACGGTCGCCATTGCTATCTCAATCCGCGCGTCGGCGCAATGAACGCCGTGGCCGAATCGGCCCGCAATATCGTTTGCTCTGGCGGCAAACCGCTGGCTGTCACCAACTGCCTCAATTTCGGCAATCCCTATAAACCGGAAATTTATTACGGGTTCGCCGAAGCGGTCGCGGGGATGGGCGAGGCCTGCCGGATATTTGATACGCCGGTTACCGGCGGCAACGTCTCGTTCTACAACCAGGACCCCGACCGGGCCGTCTTTCCCACTCCGACAATCGGCATGGTGGGACTGGTCGAATCAATTTCCCACATCACCACCCAGTGGTTCAAGGACGAAGGCGACGTTATCCTCCTGCTCGGCATCAATCGCGAGGAACTCGGCGCCTCGGAATATTTGCGCACGATTTGCAACGAACTCAAGGGCGAACCGCCGGCGGTTGATTTGAAATTCGAAAAACGCCTTCAGGAAGCGCTCCTCGAAGCTATTCGCGGCGGTAAAATCAAATCAGCGCACGATATCAGCGACGGCGGCCTGGCTATCGCGCTCGTCGAGGGCTGCATCTCCAACCGCGAACGGCAAATCGGGGCCGAAATAAAACTCGACGACACCATCCGCACCGACTGTTTGCTTTTCAGCGAAGCGCCGTCGCGGGTTATCGTCACGTGCGACCCGGGCGACGCCGGCCAAATCGAGAAATATTTTAAGGCTAAAAATATCCCCGTCGCCGTTATCGGCAAAGTCGGCGGCGTACGGTTCAAACTCAACGATATAATCGATACGCCGCTGACAGTGCTTGCGGACGCGTACTACAACAGCATGACCCGCTTCATGGAGCACCGCGAGAAATAGCCGTGTAAGTACGGAAGTCAGCGAAACCTGCTGTCAGGTCCTGACCCGCTGAAAGCGGGTTGTGACCTGACAGTCTTACTAAGAAAAAAACATGGCCCTGTATATATTTTCCGACGCCCATCTCGGATCCTCCGGTTCCGACAAAGAAGCCGAGAAAGTCCGCATGATCGAGAAACTGTTCGAGCGGGTCAAAACCGACGGCGACCGGCTGGTCATTCTCGGCGACCTGTTCGATTTCTGGTTCGAGTACAAGCACGCCATGCCCAAGGACCATCACAAAGTCCTCTTCATGCTGCACTCATTGCGGGAACAGGGCATCGAAATTGATTATATCAGCGGCAACCACGATTTCTGGATGGACGACTTTTTCGAGAAGCATATCGGCGTGGCGGTGCACCGGGACCTTTTCGATTTGGAGTACGGCGGTAAGAAAATACATTTCATCCACGGCGACGGCCTGGCGAAAGCCGACCGGGGTTATCGCTTTCTAAAAAAGATTCTGCGCAACCGCTTCAATATCTGGCTGTATCGCAAACTGCCGCCCGACTGGGCGATACCTCTGGCCAAGTTCGTCTCCGGGTCCTCGCGCGACTACACCGCTCGCCGCGACCCGACGTTCGCGCCTGACTACGAGAAGTACGCGAAGGCTAAGCTCGCCGAAGGCTACGATATCGTCGCGATCGGCCATCTGCATATCCCCGTCTGCGGGCGCTACAATAACGGTGTGTACATCAACACCGGCGATTTCATCGACCATTTCTCCTACGCCCGCCTCGACGGCGGTGACATCGTCCTGGAATACCTGAAATAGCTTAATTCGCGCGTGGCACATTGAAGTGGTGTCAGGGGGCTCTCCCTGACACCAGACCGTTGGGCGAAACCTTTACGGTTTCGACATCCTGACTGGTCGGGTGGCCTGGGTCAGACACAGGGAAAACTCTGCCGACCCCACCTCTAAAGAGGTGGGCCACCCGTCAACAAATCTCATGGCGCACGGAGACGTACGCCATGCACGGTGATATTGAATAAAAGAATATTATTCCTCAGATTGGGGCCAAAGGGAGGTTTTAATAATTGAGGTTTACTTTGGAGGATAAGAATAATAGTCAGGAGCACGGGGCTCCTGACCTACTTTTACTTCGCTCGGGATGACAACAGATGAGGATTTGGTAGCGCACTTACAACGTCGTTGCGAGGAGTCCGCGAAAGCGGACGACGTGGCAATCTCAACATCATATCGGCCGACAACATCACTGAGAGATTGCCACGCTCCGGCCCTCGGCCCGAGGGCCTTCGGCCTCCGCTCGCAATGACGTTACCCGAGCGTAATTCTTTTCCCGGCAGATTCTCGTAGGGCAGGAGCCCCGTGCTCCTGACTATTTCCCTCGTTCCCACGGTCTCCGTGGGATCGCCGTTCCGGGATGCTCTGCGTCCCCATAACCGATGCGGAGCGTCGAGAATTTCGTTCCAACGCAGAGCATTGGAACGAGGAGACAAGTAAACCCCACCTCTAAAGAGGTGGGCCACCCACCTTGTGGTTGGTGTACGTCCTCATGCACCAACAAATATCATGGCGCAGGGGGACGTACACCATGCACGGTGATCATGATTATATAATACCACAGATATCAATTAATTCTCATTACGAATCTTATAATGTTCTTTTCTTATAACTTCTCTATTAACTTCTTTTGGGATAATAATTGCTTCATCATTTCCTGGATTTCCCACAGGATACACGTTAGGTAATAATTCATGCTTAATAGTTGTGCCTAAATCATCACGAATGAATCTTGCAGTACCGTCGTCATTAAAAACAGATCCACATGTTATTATACTTTGCTTATAGTCATTATCAGTGTGCTTATTATTTTTAAGTATAATAATGATTCTATGTTCATCTTTTATGGCACGTGGAACAACCTGAAGATTTAATATTAGGGTATCACCTTTTAAAACAGGTTTAGATATTTTCTTTGGTAAAGTTATAACATCCATATTATCAACATTTATCTCAATATCAACCCCATTCGGAGCATTTTCTAAAGCAGTCAGATAATATATAATCACAGACGTATCACCAACATTGAAGATTGGTTTCACTACATAATTATACTCAAATAATTCATCACTAACATGTCCTTGTTGGCCAATAAAAACAGAATCATTATTATTAAAAAAAGTACAGATGGGTATTTCATAGCCCCTCACGTCTTTTGTCTTACCAAGTGCAACAATATTACCATCCTGATTTAGCTTAAACGCAAAATCAAGTGCAGAAATCATGGAAACACCATTCAAATGGAGTAAGAATCTCCAATTACCAGAACACAAAGGAACAAACTCAAAATACCCAGTATATTGATCCCCAATAATATGAGGGCCGGCCCAAGTAAATACGGTATCACATAATAACTGAACACCTTTATGAGGATAATTTAATATGACTTCCCATTTGTCGTCTTGATTTACATATATATCACTATTTACTTCTAAAGTAAAATCAACTCTTGTTGGTTTTAAAGGTTCAGGAATAGTTTCAAAATTAAAAGTACCTATAAAAGGACGTGGTCCTCCATCTCCTGACCAGTTCACTTCTTTTTCATAATCACCTATAACTGTATTAACTTGGCTGTAACAAGAAGAAATGGTAAGTACTAATATCAATAATGTATACTTCATTTTATTCCTCCGATTTATTTTAAGTACATCATTATTTTACTGTAGAATAATTAGCACTAGCTAATTTATAAAAATATATTCCTGAAGACCAGCTTCCTAATACAGAGTAACGATAGGTCGGGTTCCGAACGGAGTGTAACGGTATGAGAAACCCGACATTTTTATTATTTTTAGAAGATGTCGGGTTTTTCGTCCGCTCAGGCGGACTCAGAACCCGACTCCTACTATTTTATAGCCGGATGCGTCTGGTCACACGCCCGATAAATCGGACACAGGACCCGACGCTAGTTAAGGTTTTCGTAGGTCGAAACCTTTACGGTTTCGACATCATAACGTTGTCAACGTCATTGCGAGGAGTCCGCGTCAGCGGACGACGTGGCAATCTCAACATCATATCGGCCGACAACATCACGGAGAGATTGCCACGCTCCGGTCCTCGGCCCAAGGGCCTTCGGCCTCCGCTCGCAATGACGTTACCCGAGCGTAATTCTTGTCCCTGCAGATTCTTGTAGGGCAGGAGCCCTGTGCTCCTGACTATTTCATCCTTAATTCCCTCTTAGGGCGGAGCCCTTTAGCGGTTCCGCCTATTTTAATTCTCATGTCATTGATATTACTCTACAATTAAGATATACCGCTCCGCTAATACGGTCAAGAGATAAATAATTGTTGATAACGCAAGTGTCGATACCTTTGTAATTTTAATATCATAGGCCCCACCTCTAAAGAGGTGAGCCACCCTTTGTCGAAACCACAAGGTTTTCGACCTATCCAAAATAACGCGGCACTGCCGCCCTCACAAAAAAACCCGCTACTTTACATAGCGGGTTTTTTTATGCTTAAATAATACGTTGTTGTTAATTCAAATACGCGCGCAGAGAACGGCTTCGGGATGCGTGGCGAAGGCGACGGATCGCCTTCTCCTTTATCTGGCGGACCCGCTCACGGGTCAGTGAAAACCGCGCGCCGATTTCCTCGAGCGTCAGGGCTTTCTCATGGTTCAAGCCGAAATAAAGGTTGATCACCTCGGCCTCGCGCGGGGTGAGCGTATCCAGCGCCTTCTCGATTTCGATTCGCAGCGAATGAGAAAGCAGGGCCTCGTCGGGCGAGGGCTGGAACTCGTCCTCGAGAACGTCGATAAGCGAGTTGTCTTCCGAGACGGAAAACGGAGCGTCGAGCGAAAGATGCGAGTTGGATATTTTCAAGGTGTCTGAAACCTCGCCCTCGGTCAGCTCCAAATCCTCGGCGATTTCCTGCGGGGATGGTTCGCGTCCCAGACGTTGTTCAAGGCGGCTGGAAATCCTGCCGATTTTGTGCAGGGTCCCCACCCGGTTTAAAGGCAGGCGGACAATCCGGCTCTGCTCGGCCAAAGCCTGCAGGATAGCCTGACGTATCCACCACACCGCATAGCTGATGAATTTAAAACCGCGGGTCTCGTCGAACCTTTTAGCCGCTTTGATAAGGCCGATATTGCCTTCGTTGATTAAATCGGCCAGGGACAGACCCTGATTCTGATACTGCTTGGCCACCGAAACGACGAAGCGGAGATTGGCCTTGGTCAATTTTTCCAGGGCCTTTTTGTCGCCCTGCTTGATTTTACGCGCCAGCCGTACTTCCTCGTCGGCGGAAATTAGAGGTGTTTCGCCTATTTCGCGAAGATAGAGATCCAATGACCTGTCTTCGTCACGGTACTTTAACGATTGTTTAGCCAATCTAGACTAACTCCCCTGTTAAAATAAGTTAAACAATACGGCTCCGAAGAGCTTCCTAACCCCACTTTGATGTCCCTCACGGCCGAATCACCTTCCTGGCGATCGAGCCGTCGGGTTCCTGGACAATCAACGAAACACGGTTGAGTCCGGATAAATTTTGTACGATATTGCGAAGGTCCTCGATGGACCCGACATTCTGTTTGTTCACCTGCATAATAATCGTGCCCTCGGCAATCGAAGCCCGGTCGGCGGCCGAGCGCGGGTACACCCGCACCACGTAAAGGCCGGGGACGTGCTTGATATCGATTTGCCGGGCGATTTCGGGCGTGAAGGTAATCATGTCCATGCCCAGCCATTCCTCCACCGCGACCTCGGGATTGTCCTGCTGGGTCTGCTGGTGCGAAGCCAAAAAAGCGTCGCGGTCAACTACGGTGGTGTAAAGCGTCATCTTATCGCCGTCGCGGACAATATCAATCGGAATTTCCTGGTTGTGTTCCACGGTCGTAACCAGCACTGAGAACTGGTTGACATTGAGCACCTCGCTGTTATTGAACGCGGTGACGATATCGCCGCGCTTAAGCCCGGCCTGCGCCGCCGGGGAATCACGGAATACCGAATCGATAACGATACCCTTGACAGCCGGCAGTCCCTGGCGCTTGGCCTCGCGTTCGTTGACGTTGGACAGCCAGACGCCCAGCCAGCCCCGGCTGACTTTGCCGGTGGCGATCAAATCGGGAACGATAGCCCGGGCAAGATTGATGGGGATGGCGAAGCCGATACCCACCGAGGACCCAGTCGGGCTGGATATGGCGGCGTTGATACCGATACATTCGCCGCGCAGGTTAATCAGCGGTCCGCCGGAATTACCCGGGTTAATCGAGGCGTCGGTCTGGATGTAATTCTGATACAGCGGCGTCTCGGTGCCGAAACGAAGGTTCGAGCGGCCCTTGGCCGAAATCACGCCGACCGTAACCGTCCGGTCCAGCCCCTGCTGGGGAAACGGGTTGCCGATGGCGATCGCCCAGTCGCCGACCTTGATGGCTTCGGAATCGCCGAACGGGATGGCGACGACATCTTCCTCCGGCTCGACTTTCAATACGGCCAGATCGGTCTGGGGGTCGGTCCCCACCAGCCGGGCATCGTACTCGTAACCGGTGGCGGTCCGGACCGCGATATCGACGGCGTCTTTGACGACGTGATTGTTGGTCAGGATATAGCCGTCCTCCCGGAAGAAGAAACCGGAGCCGCTCGAGGTCGAGTAGCTGTTACCCTGGTACCACCAGGGCAGGCCGGTTTCCTTGGACCGCGCCGAGATATTCACCACGGCGTTTTTCACTTTGTCCACGACGTTGACGAACGGGGATTCCATCTCGCCGTCGCTGCCCCGTACCAGAGGATATAACCCGGTTTCGGCCACGTTGGTTGGCAGCTGCGCCACGGAACGTGACGGCAGGTCGAGATTGGTCGCTATCAAAATACCGACTATGGTAAAAACAGCAGCAATCAAAACAAATGACGCTGCTTTAGTACCCCGGTGCTGTCTTTTTACTGCAGGGAAATGTCTTTCTTCCACCCTTTACTCCGAAAGATTTAGCCAAGTATTATAATAAATTTAATTTTTTATGTCAAGTTCTAATGTTATAACGCTTTCAAAAAGAAAGTGATTCAAAATATTTTAATAATTAGACAATTTTCCGGGCCAAAATATTCATAAATTTATCCCCTCCCGGACTTTTCGTAAGTTATTGACATTCCGTAAAAATCCCTCTATGTTGTACGCAAAACAGGGCAAAAAGTTAACGATGAAAAAACAACTGATTGAAATCGGAGCCAGACTGGCTGAGCGGGGTTTGATTGCCGGCTCCGACGGCAATATCTCCGTACGACTTGACCAAAACCTCGTATTAATCACCCCCTCGGGCCTCCCCAAGGGCCGTCTGACGGAAACCGATCTGGTGGTGACCGACCTCGATGGCCGGCAAATCGAGGGTGATTTGCCGCCTTCCTCGGAAAGTCCTATGCATCTCTTTGTCTATCGGCGCCGCCCCGAGATAACGGCCTGCATCCATTCCCATGCTCCTTACGCCACCGCCTGCGCTGTTTCGGGAGTGGGTCTTCCGGGAGATATCCTGCCCGAGGTGGTCGTGTTTGTCGGTGATATTCCGCTAACCGATTACGCCGCAACCGGCACCGAGGCGGTACCGGAAGCCCTGGCGCCGTTCATAGAAGACCATAACGCTTTCCTGCTTAGAAATCACGGATTGCTGACAATCGGCCGCACGCTCGAGGAAGCCTACAATCGCCATGAAACCGTGGAACATTACGCCCGCATCATCCACCTGGCCCGGCAACAGGGCGGGCTGACGTCACTTCCGACCGAAGAAATTAAGCGCCTCAAAAAAATGCGCAAAAACCGGGAAAAGGTGACTCCAAACCAAGCGAAGGACAGGAAATGATTAATAAAAAAATTATTATCGATAAAGCCAACCGGTTGCATCAGATGGCGCCGGATATTTTGTCTTTTATCCAGACCAGCACCCTGAGGCCGATTTTAAAAAAACAGGACCTTGTAAACCTGGGCGATCTCAACTGGCCGGTCCCGTTCGAGGAATTCCCAAACCCCACCGCCAAAGACCTGGCCCCCGCCTCTCTTGAGTCTCTTAACGGTTTGAAAGAAGACCTGGTGGCGTGGTTCGAAAAACACCAACATACGAATCTTGTTGGCGCTAAGGAAATATATCTCGGGGGGAATATCCGCAGTCTGCTTTTCCTTCTGGCGGTCGCTTATATCGAACCCGGCGATATCGCATTCGTCCCCGAGCTGGGAATTCCCCTGTATCGTAAAGTTATCACCGCCTGTGGCGGCGAGCCAATCAACTACAGCATCTCGTGCCGTCATAACTGGTCGCCCGGTTTCGAACGTATCAGCACTCACCTGGGTCGGGTGGCGCGCGCCCTCATCATCAACTCTCCCCACAACCCGACCGGTTTCGAACTCGACGAAAAGGAAATGACCGAGCTGGCCTGGATCGCCGGACATGAAAACCTGCTTTTAATCAACGACGCCGCTTACCAGTCAATACCCGAACGCCGGCCGGTATCTCTGTTGTCCGTTACCGGGGGGAAAAAGGTCGGGGTCGAGGTTTATTCGTTCGCTTACAATTTCGGACTGCCGCCTTTGCCGTTCGGCTTTATCGCGGGTAACCGCGAGATTATAAATGCCGTCAAACAGGCGGCCACCTTACTGCCGGACTATATCCCGGAATATTATATCCGCCTGGCGTCGCGGGCGGTGCGGCAGTATCCCGGGGAGTCTCTCCGGGCGGTTCGCAAAGCCCTGGCGGCGGCCAATTCCGAGGCTGTCGGGCTTTTGGAAGAGATGTCATTGGAACGGACCGACACCGGCACCGTGCCCTTTATCTGGGGAAAAATCCAGAAAGGAGACCGCAACAGCACTTCGGCGGCTCGCCAGTTTTATCGCCGTTACCGGATTCTGGTGGCGCCCGGCAATGCTTTCGGCGACAGCGGGCAGGGGTATTTCCGCCTGTCTTTGACCGCACCGGCCGGGTCGTATCAGGAAGCCGCCCAGCGTCTGAAAAAGAAACTGAAACTTCTAAAAAAAAGAGATAATCAATGAAAGATGTCATTCGCCTGGTGGGGATGCCGTTTTACGGTTATCACGGCGTCACCGCCGCCGAAAAAGAAATCGGACGGGTTTTTGAAGTCGACTGCGAACTGGGTGTCGACCTGGCTTCCGCCGGACATACCGACCAGTTGACCGACACCATTGATTACTACCAGGTCTATCAGGTTATCAAGGAGAATGTCGAAGGTACGGCTTTTTCTCTGCTGGAGGCGCTGGCCGACCGCCTGGCTGCCATTATCCTTGACAAGTTCCCGATATATAGAGTAACTTTAAAAGTCCGCAAGGTTAATCCGCCCGTCTCCGGATTGGCAAAACACATCGAAATTGAGGTTACCCGATACCAGGGCGATACCGATAAACTGACAGACGGGAAAACCTGACGCAAAGGAGAAAAAATGGCTGATACCGTATATATCCTCATGGGGTCGAATATCGGGGACCGGGAAAAGTATCTTCAAAAAGCCCTGGACAAACTGGAAGCGCTCGAGGGGTTCGAGCTGGTCGCCTGTTCTTCGGTTTATGTCACCGAGCCGCAGGAAATGGCTCCCGACAGCCCCAATTTTCTCAATCAGGTCGTCAAGGGCGACTACAAATACCCCCCAAGGGAACTGCTCAACGCCCTGGAACTGATCGAGAAGAATTTCGGCCGGGTTGGAAAAGGTAAAAAAGAACCCCGGTCGATTGATTTGGACATTCTCTTTTTCGGAGACCAGATTGTAGCGACCGACACTCTGACAATTCCCCATCCCGAGCTGCTGGTGCGACCGTTCGCGATGGTGCCGATGCTGGAAATCGACCCGGATATCATTCACCCGGTCACGAAGCTGCCGGTGGCGGAATTCATTAACGACGACGACCGCAAGAAAATAATTTTGTATAAAGATTATGTTACCCGAAACTTTTGAACCCAATTACATCGCTGTCGAGGGCGTAATCGGCGTCGGGAAGACGACCTTTTCCGGTATGCTCGCCGAACGCATCGAAGCCGAACTCATCAACGAGGAAGTCTTCGAAAACCCGTTTCTGGTCGATTATTATAAAAACCCGAAACGTCACGCTTTTGCCTGCCAGCTTTACTTTCTGATTTCCCGCTTTCAACAACAACAGCCGTTGATGGTACGGGATTTATTCGCCCAGCGCATCGTCGCCGATTATCTTTTTGCCAAGGATTCGATATTCGCCTCGGTAACGCTCTCGGAACGGGAACTGACCCTGTATAACAAAATCGCGCCTATTCTGGCGAAAGATATCCCTCCGCCAGACCTCGTCATTTACCTGCAGGCGGGCACCCGAACGCTGATGGACCGTATCCACAAACGCAATTTCTCGTTCGAGAAAGCGATTGATTTCGATTATATCGAAATGCTCAATCAGGCTTACGATTATTATTTTTTCCATTATACCGACACCCCCCTGCTGGTAATCAAGACCGACGATATCGATTTCGTCAATAACCCGGAACATTTCGACGATATCATCGAACAGATCAAAAAACCTTTACCCGGCAAGAAATACTATGTTCCAGCCGGTAATCTGATAAAGAAGTAAACCGCGATGTCCTCCATCAGGAAAACCAACAAGATTACCGTCGGCACTTTCCGTACCAAGAAAAAAAGCGTCGAGAAAATTACGGTTCTGACAGCATATGATTTTTACACCGCTCAACTTCTGGACCGGGTCGGAATCGACGCCGTTCTGGTGGGGGATTCGGCTGGCAATGTCATTCACGGTTTCGACAACACAATCCCGGTGACGATGGAAATGATGCTGCTCCATACCGCGGCGGTTGCCCGCGGCACCGAAAAAGCTTTGATAATCGCCGACATGCCCTTCATGTCGTTTCAGCCCTCGATTGAGACGGCCATTACCAACGCCGGACGGTTTCTAAAGGAAGCCCGGGCGGAGGCGGTAAAGGTCGAGGGCGGGCTGGAAATGGTTCCGACCGTCAAAAGGCTGGTCGAGTGCGGTATCCCCGTGATGGGTCATATCGGTCTGACTCCCCAGTCCATCAACAGATTCGGCGGCCCGATGATTCAGGGCAAAAAAGACAAGTCCCGGACCTACCTGATGGAATCCGCCCTGGCCCTGGAAGATGCGGGGTGTTTTGCGATGGTTCTCGAACTGATGGAAGCCGACCTCGCGGCCGAGATTACCGCAACGTTAAAAAGCGCCGCCACAATCGGCATCGGCGCTGGAGCCGGATGTGATGGTCAGGTGCTGGTTATCAACGATATGCTTGGTTTGCGTCCGGATGGTTTTAAACCCAAATTCTTAAGAGAATACGCCAATCTCACGCCCTACATCGAAAAAGCCGTTAAACAGTATATTGATGACGTAAAACAGGGTAAATTCCCCAATAAAAATGAATCTTATTAATGGTGGCGTCGAAAACTGCCTTAATTAACCGAAAAATCCCTGAAAATACAAAACAGTAAGAATAACCACTACCAGTCCCAGACCAAAAGCAACGAAAGCCCAGACCGGTATTTTCTTCTTCTGCGGCGCTTCATCGAGTGTTTTCGGTTGCGAATGAGCGCTCTTCAGACGCTGTTCAAAATCCTCGTAATCGAGCAGGAATTCCTCGCAGGTCTTGTAACGGAACGGCACCCGGATAGCCAGCAGTTTACAGAGCATCCGGTTGATATCTTCAGGCAGTTCCATCTTGACATCGTCCAGACGCAGATTATCGCCGGCGTCATATTGCGGCGTGCGTCCGGTGACCAGTAGATGGAAAATAACCCCCATTCCGTATATATCCCCCTGCCGGGAGGCTTTACGTTCCGGCGGGCTGTACCAGTTCTTTTTGTTGGCGGAATCATAATGAACCGGCATGCCGAAATCACAAAGCTTCACCGTCTCGTCGGCATCAAAAAGGACATTCGAGGGCCGGAGATTTTTATGGACGATATTATTTTTGTGGGCAAAATCAAGACCGGCGGCGACTTGAAGGATAATATCGATGGCTTTCTTCCAGTCGTACTTGCGCACCATTCGTTCCGCCAGTGAGCCGCCCGGCGCGTACTGGCTGATGATTACGGTGGACTTGTTGTCGCCCCCGGACCCAAAGATGTTGATAATATTTTTATGCTTGAGCGAGGACAGCACCTTGGCTTCTTTCCGCCCGGCCTCGCCTTTATTGTGTTTTTTTATGATATATAATTTCTTATTGACCTTGTTTTCGACCAGGATAGTTGAACCGAACCGGGTTTCCTTGATGGTGTCCAGATAGCGACATTTTCCGATAAAAGACTCCGAGCCGTTAAGTGAGAAATCGTCGGTTTTTTCCTGAGCGGGTGCGTTGTTGATAACGTTGAGAATGTCGTTTTTCAAGTCCACCGCCGTCTGGTACCGGTCGGCCGGTTCCTGGGCGAGACATTTCATGGTAATCTCATCAAGGGTCGGATTAATATCCGGATTCAGTTCCGAAGGTGATTTGAAACGCCCCATCGGCTTTTTACCGGTCAGAATCTCATACAGAATCACGCCGATAGCATAGATATCAGTGGTCTGATCGACGTTGGTGGAGCTGATTTTCTGCTCGGGCGACATGTAAGCCAACGTCCCCATGATAACATCGGACGAGGTCATTTCGCTGTCAGGGGTGCCGACAATCTGGGCGATGCCGAAATCGGCCACCCGGGGATTGCCCTGACGGTCGATTAAAATATTGGTCGGTTTGATATCGCGGTGAATTACCCCGTTTTTGTGGGCGTAATCAAGCGCCTTGCAAACCTGAGCGACCATATCCAGCTTGGTGTTAAGCGGAATATTACTGCGTTCGATGACTTCCCGCAGCGAGGTTCCGTCGACATATTCCATCACGAAATAATAACGATTACCGGCTTTGCCCCTATCGATAACATGAACGATATTGGGATGGTTGAGTTTGGCGATAACCATCGACTCCCGTTCGAACCGGCGGACTATTTCGGGGTCGACCGTCAGCTTGGAAGCCAGAATTTTGATGGCCACATCGCGGTTCAGCGATTCCTGACGGGCTTTATAGATTTCAGCGATTCCTCCCTGTCCGATTTTACCGGTCAGGATATAATCGCCGATCTTGACTTTTCTTTGTTCTTGCGTTGCTTCAGCCATTTGCCAATCCATAAAAAACAGAGATAGCTGATAAAAATAGCTATCTCTGTTATAATCGGCAGATGGCGTCAATTCATTTATTTGACAAGCACCATTTTTTTCGTATCTGAGCCTTTTTCATGTGTCAAACGATAGAAATAAATACCGCTAGGCTGACCCGAGGCGTCAAATTCATAGCTGTGGGAACCGGCTGAAAGGTTACCGTCCACCAGCGTCATTACTTTCTGCCCGATAATATTGAAGATTTCCAGTTTCACGTCGCTGGCCGAGGGCAGCGAGAACTCGATGGTAGTCGAGGGATTAAACGGATTGGGGTAGTTCTGGTTCAAGGCAAAACTAGTCGGCACCATACCCTCTTCACCGTCGATAACCGCCGTCATAATCTGAACCTCGATACCGCCGGAAGTGACCTCCGGTTCAACAGTTACCAGGCCATCGACATTGGCGAAATGAGCCCCGGTAATTTTATAAATGGTTTCGCTGTTATAAGTAACGGTCTCACTCTCATCAATAAAATCAATACTGATTGATTGATTCCCGGATGCGACGCTGACGGTAAAAAACAATTCGGCCAGAACCCCGGAAGCGGCGGAAATTGTCTCAAGAGGCAGACTGAAGTTATAAGGCGACAGATAGGTGATGGTCACCGTATTATTGAGATTGTCAATATTGGTCATGGCGTTGAAATTCGACGGCTTGATGGAGCCGGCAAAAGAAACTGAATCCAGCGTTATATCGTTGCCGGTGAAACTCAGCGGCAGGCTCATTCCCGCAAAACTCATATTATTATTCGCCAGATTCACTTTAACGCCGAAATGGTCACCCGGATGAACCTGAACATTTTCCACCGAAACCTCGCCGGTGTACGTTTGAGCGAACGAAGTCGCCCCCAGGCTTACGATAACCGCCAGTGTCAAAATCGTTAACTTTTTGGTCATGATTATCACCCTTTCTGTCTTTCTCATTATCTTCTTCATAAAAGCCCGGTAAGCGGCTGCGACCGACTTACCGTAAGGCCTTAGTGCAAACCCTGTGCCGTGGACAATAATAAGCCCGACCGGGTATCCGGAAGCCCCGAAGATACTTCGCCTCCAAATCAATCCATTGGGAGACAATTACTTATAAAAACAAAAGAAAG
>JBMOKZ010000096.1:0-13255 GCA_049324195.1 Candidatus Zixiibacteriota bacterium
CGACCCCGTGTTGTCGGTCGGGTTTCTGAACCTTCCCCACGGCTCGTTGAGTTTCGACGAAACGCCCATGTCCGGCATAGCGGTCGGTTGGAGTCAGGCTTTGCCCTGGCCGGGAAAACTGAGCGCGCAAAATTCTCTGGCGCATCTCGAATCCGATTTCCAAAACCTGCAGGAGGAAGCATTTCGGAACAGTATCGTCCGTCAGGTTCGAGAAAGTTATTACGAGTATTCTTATCAAATGCTGGCAGATTCGGTTCTGGGGCAATCTCTCGGGTTGCTTGATGATTTAATCGGGGCGGTGGAAACACGCTATGCCAACGGCTTCGGCACAGCCCGGGATTTACTTCGAGCGCAGACCACCCGCTCGCGTCTGGAAAACCGCCGTCGGCAAGTTCAGCAGCAAGCCTGGGCGGCTTTATTGCAGTTAACCTGGCTGACCGACGATCCCGACCTGACAAAACAGACCCTGCCACCCTATCTGATTTTGGATATTTCTTCAGAAGCGATAACTTCGATGGCTCTCGAAAAAAATAATCCTTCGCTGGCGGGAATGGCGGTCAGGACCGGGGTTGCACAAACACAGGAAGCCTTGGCGCGTGCCGATTACTGGCCGGATTTTACGGTCGGTGTCGATTATATACTGCGCCGAGATATCCCCGGTGACCCGGTGCGCGGTGAGGATTACCTGACTTTTAAAATCGGTCTGCGCCTGCCGCTCTGGTTCTCCAAACAGAGGAACAATTCCCAGGCCGCATTCCAGAATGTCCAGACCTCAAAGGAAAAAGAACGGGCTTTTGCCTCCCGGCTGGAGCGTATGATAAGCAATAAAACCGGACAACTGCGAACCACCCGACAAAGCTATCTTCAGTACGAACGAGAAATACTGCCGCAGGCCAAAGCCGCTTATGAGGCGGCGATGACCGCTTATGAAGTCGGGCAGGTGGATTACAATACGCTGATTTCGGCACAGCTCGAACTTCTGGATATCGAACTGGAGCGTTTGAGCCTTCTTAAAGATTATCATACCACGCTGGCGGTTCTGCTGGAATTGACCGGTGAGCGATACGAAAGGTAATAAGATGAAAAAGAGTTTATTTTTATTAACGATAATGATGGTATTCATTATGACCGTATATCCGGGGTTGTTACCGGCGGGTAAAAACTCGATGGTGTACGGAGCCGGGGAGACCCGGCAGCAATATACGTGCGGAATGCACCCGCAAATAGTTGCCGATGAACCCGGATATTGCCCTGTATGCGGCATGAAACTGACGCCGAAGAAGAACGGTTCGGGTCGGACCGGTATGGTGACCATCGACCCGGTCACGGTGCGGAACATGGGTTTGAAAACCGTTCCGGTGCAAAACCGGACTATCGTCAAATCGGTGCGGGCGTTTGGTGAGGTTACCTTCCGCCAGCCGAATATCAACATCGTCTCGGTGAAATTTTCGGGCTGGGCGGAGCGTCTGCTGGTCGATTACGAAGGCGCCCGGGTCAGCCGGGGACAGCCGATGCTGGAGATATATTCTCCGGAACTGGTCGCGGCTCAGAAAGAAATACTGATTGCCCGTAAGGCGTCTGAATCAGCAGGGACGGTGGGCGATTCGGACAATATGAAAGAGTTCCTGAGCGCCGCGAGGAAAAAACTGTACAACTGGGATATTTCCGATGACCAGATTGACAAACTTCTGGAGGACGGGGAAATTTCCCGGACGATGGTAATTCGCGCCCCAGCCGATGGCGTCGTCCTGCACAAGAACGTAATCGAGGGCGAGCAGGTCAAGCCGGGACAGAAGCTTTACGAGATAGCCGACATTTCTTCGGTCTGGGTTTCAGCCCTGGTTTACGAACAGGACCTTCCCTGGGTGAATACCGGCCAGCCGGCGACCGTCCTCGTACCCAGCCTGCCGGGGAAGGAATTCAGCGCGACGGTATCCTATGTGTCGCCTTATCTGGATGAGCGGCGTCAGGCGGAAATCCGGCTGGAGATGAACAATCCCGGAAATACTCTGGTGCCGATGACCTATGCCGAAGTCACTTTCCACAGCCAGCTACCCGGGCTGGTGCCCGCCATTCCCCGTTCGGCGATTATCCATTCCGGTGTGCGCCAGACCGTGTTCGTCAGCAGAGGGGACGGTGCTTACGAACCGCGGGTGGTAACAACGGGTACCGTCGGTGATGACGATTATGTCCGGGTGCTCTCCGGTTTGGAACTCGGGGAACAGGTCGTGGTTTCCGGGCAATTCCTGCTTGACAGTGAGTCGCGTCTGTCCGAGTCCCTCACGGACGCGCCACCGCACCAGGGCGATATGACGTCGATGACCTCCTCGAAAAATAAGTACCCTGTCCCTGTCGCCGGGGAGGAAGGGCACGAGCATAATCGAACTGACAAGAAAGAGGAATTTCAGTTCACGGGTATATATACCTGTCCCATGCCGGAACATTTTCATGTTCTGCAATACGGCGAGGGTGAATGCTCCGATTGCGGAATGGCACTCGTGCCCGTGGAAGAAACCGACAACACCGGTTTTTATCATTGCCCGATGAGCCAGTGCCGGGTCGTGCAGGCCGAGCCCGGGTGCTGTTCGGTGTGCGGGATGGAACTGGTTCGATACGAGAAGGCGGTCTCCAATGATAAATAAGCTGATAGAATTCTCGGTTGCACATCGCTGGCTGGTGCTGACGCTGACCGTTATTCCACTTGTGCTCGGCCTTTATGCCTCGAATCGGATTGCCGTCGACGCCATCCCGGACCTATCCGATGTACAGGTCATTGTCCAGGCGGAATTCGCCGGACAACCGCCGCAGGTGGTCGAGGACCAGGTAACTTATCCGCTTTCGACGGCGCTGCTGGCGGTGCCGGATGCCCGAAACGTGCGCGGTTTCTCGTACTTCGGGTTGTCGTTTGTCTATGTTATTTTTAACGAGGGTACCGACCTGTACTGGGCGCGAAGCCGCGTTCTGGAGTCCCTTTCCCAGGTCAGTGGCCGGCTCCCCGCCGGAGTGTCGCTGCAGCTCGGCCCCGACGCCACCGGGATCGGCTGGGTGTACCAGTATGCCCTGACCGACACCACGGGAAAATATGATTTGGCTGAACTGCGGTCGTTGCAGGACTGGTTTTTGAAATATGAACTGTCATCGCTGGTTGGAGTGGCCGAGGTTGCCTCGGTGGGCGGTTTCGTTCGGCAGTACCAGGTCGAGGTTGACCCGCGCAAGCTGGAATATTACGACCTGCCACTCAAACACGTCATCATGGCCGTTAAACGAGCCGGCAATGCCGTCGGCGGCCGCCTAATGGAGTTGGGCGAGACCGAATTCATGATCCGCTCCCAGGCCTATATCGGCGATTTGGAAGACCTGCGTCAAACCCCCGTTCACGCAACCAAAGACGGCACGCCGGTCCTTTTGTCCGATGTCGCCCGGGTGCAATACGGCGGGGAACTTCGCCGCGGCCTGGCCGAACTCGACGGCCGGGGTGAAACGGTAGGCGGAATCGTAGTCGGGCGCTGGGGGGAGAACGCCCGCGCAGTTATCGAGCGGGTTAAACAAAAATTGAACGAACTCAAAACCGGTCTGCCCGAAGGTGTCGAAATCGTATCGGTGTACGACCGCTCTGATTTGATTGACCGGGCCGTGTCCAACCTGCGCGACACTCTCTTCAAGGAAATGCTGGTCGTGCTTTTGGTGACCCTGATTTTCCTGCTTCATGTCCGCTCCACCCTGATTGCCGTCATCACTTTGCCGGTGGGGGTGCTACTGTCGGTGCTGACCATGCACCTTTTACATATCAACGCCAATATCATGTCGCTGGGAGGAATCGCAATCGCGATCGGCGTGATGGTCGATGCCTCGGTAGTGATGGTGGAGAACGCCCACAAACATCTCGAACAGGCGCCCGGTAAAGTAAAAAGTACGGAGATAATTTTGCGGGCGTCCAAAGAGGTCGGCCCGGCTTTGTTTTTTTCGCTGTTGATTATCACCGTTTCCTTTTTACCGGTGCTGGTGCTCGAGGGTCAGTCGGGACGGTTGTTCAAACCCCTCGCCTATACCAAAACCTTCGCCATGGCGGCGTCAGCTCTTTTGTCGGTCACGGTTATCCCGGCTTTGATGGCGGTGTTTATCAGGGGGAAAGTGCATTCGGAAAAACGCAATCCCTTTTCCCGAATCAGTATTCGCCTGTACCGGCCGATAATCAATTTTGTTCTTGGACATAAACTGCCGGTGCTGGTCGTGACAGTTGTGATTTTACTGGTCAGCCTGCTGCCGCTTTTTGAAATCGGGTCGGAATTCATGCCGCCTCTGTACGAGGGCGACCTGCTGTACATGCCGACCACCCTGCCCGGCATTTCCGTCGACAAGGCGCGCGAACTGCTCCAGCAGACCGACCGGATTATCAAGACGTTTCCGGGGGTTGAGCGGGTTTTCGGAAAAGTCGGGCGGGCGGCTACCGCCACCGACCCCGCGCCGTTAACCATGCTCGAAACCACCATCATGCTCAAGCCGCAGGAAGACTGGCGGCCAGGCCTGACGCCGGAGATGCTGATTGATTCGCTCGATGCCGCGATCCAGTTTCCCGGTCTCACCAACGCCTGGACAATGCCCATCAAGACCCGAATTGATATGCTCGCCACGGGTATCAAAACCCCGGTAGGCGTGAAATTGATGGGGTCGAATCTCGACAGCTTGAGCGCGATCGCACAGCGAATCGAGGCGGTAGTGAAACCGCTCGCGGGTACCCGTTCGGTCTACGCCGAACGCGTGACCGGCGGCAATTATCTCGATATCGATATTGACCGCTTCAAGGCTGCCGCGTACGGTTTGACGGTCGGCGACATTCAGGATGTCATCATGTCCGCAGTGGGGGGGATGAATGTGGCCGTGAATATCGCAGGCCGTGAGCGATACAATATCAGTGTCCGTTATCCGCGGGAGCTTCGCGATAATCCCGAGTCCCTGGCGCGGGTGCTGGTCACGGCACCGGATGGCGGGCGGGTGCCGCTCGGCCAGGTGGCCGATATCCGCTTTACCAAAGGCGCGGCCATGATCAAGTCGGAGAATGCCCGTCCCACCGCGTGGGTGTTCGTCGATTTGAAAGACATCGATGTCGGCACCTATGTCGCCCGGGCGCGTGAGGCGGTGACCGCGAAAATCTCCCTGCCCGAAGGTTACTCGCTCGTCTGGTCGGGTCAGTACGAAAACATGCAGGCCGTGGCGAAAAAGTTGAAAGTGATTATTCCCTTGACAATCTTCGTCATCTTCCTGCTGCTTTACCTGCATTTCAGGAAACTTTCCGACTGTCTCATCGTCATGCTATCGCTGCCGTTCGCGCTGGCGGGCGGGGTCTGGCTGTTTTACCTGTTCGGTTACAACGCCTCGGTGGCGGTCTATATCGGTTTTATCGCGCTGGCGGGGCTGGCCGCGGAAACCGGAGTGGTGATGCTAGTGTATCTGGAGGAAGCGGTGACGCGTTATCGCCGTGAAAACCGTCTCAACGATTTTGATGATTTGAGAAATGCGGTCATCGAGGGTGCGGTGGAGCGAGTGCGTCCCAAACTCATGACGGTCGCCACCACGTTAATCGCCCTGCTGCCGATCATGTTCTCGCACGGGACGGGTTCCGAAGTAATGCGGCGGATTGCCGCACCCATGGTAGGCGGGCTGGTATCCTCAACTGTCCTGACTCTGGTAATTGTCCCGGTGCTTTTTTACCTGGTGCAGGAAAGGGATATGAAGAAAAAAACACTTTCTCTTTAGCGACGCGAGACCGGTCTTAACATATTAAGTCCGGTCCTTCGAGATACAGGTAGCTGATGAGGGACGTGATGTCGGAAATATCCGGCTCGCCCCCGGAACCGTTGACATCGGCCGCTTCCGGATTGCACAACGGGCTATGGCTCAAATAGAGGTAGTCGATAATCCGGGTGATATCGGCGATATCGGGCTCGAGCTCGTTGGAGCAATTGACGTCGCCGCAATAAAAAGTACCCTCAACCGAGACGTGCACCATGTTCGAATAAGTACTCATGTCGTTTTCTGCATCGCGGGCTTTAAGCCGGAAATAATAGTCGTCGGTGTAACGATTGAGACATTCCAGGACGGTGTCGGCGACATTGGAGTAGACGCGCTTCCGGTCGAAAATGCCAGCGGGATGGATGTTGTCGAAGTAGATGCCTTCATTATAAACATAAGAATCGGTATAGCAGGCAAGCCGAAACAGAATTTCCTGCCCGACAAAGGCCGACAAATCAAATTCAGCCGGCATCCAGGCGGACGAGGTTCCGGTGATGCCGTGCCCCAGGTTGTAACCGTGGGGGTTTTCGTCGGTCGTTATATTCCCCGGAATCGACGTGAACGATACGCCGTCAAGGGATATTTCGACATATGCATAATCCCAACCTTCTTCAAGATCGTAATAAGTGTAAAAAGTGAGAGAAGTCCCGGTCTGGACCAGGTAGGGAACCTGGGTTTGAATATAGCTTCTAACCCCATTTCCCGTTCCGGAATAATAGGAGCGGGAACCGGAAAAAGCCCGGTCGCTGGAAAAAGTGAAATCCTTGTATTTCCAATTCTCCAGACTGATGGCAGTGTCGGTAGTAAGCTGAAAACCGCGAAACTCCTCGATATCGAAATCAATTGCCGGATTAAGGGAATCGTTATGGGTCCAGTAAATATTGAAATCCGAAACGAACTCTTCTCCCGTAACATAAGCGAAAGGCTCAGCGGGCGGATTGGGCAAAAAGATATTGTCAACAACGCGGGCTAGAAAAAGGTTGGGTCCGAGGTTGAGCTGGCACAGGCTGTCGATGGCTTCGGTCGGCGGCCAGAAGCTGGAACCGACTTCGAACGTCAGCGCCATGCATTTATTTTTTGTCGTCTGTTCACCGTACATCCAGTCGTCGCTGCCGCCGTTGACAGGGTACAGAATGTCGGGCGAAGTTCCGGTTTCGTACCCGTTCATGGCGCTGATACTGTCTCCCAAAGCGAGGAACGCCGGATGGTCCGGGGTGTACAGCCGTTCGTAACACCAGGACCAGAGAACCTGGTTGCCCGAGGAGTGGTAAAAAACCGAGACCCGGAAATCATGGCTTTCGACAAAATCACGAATATTTTGCGACTCAGGTTCCGAAAAAGGAGCGGTTCCCCGATAAGTCTCTGAACCCGGGTACCACGATGAACCGGCATCGTTGTAACCCCAGGCATAGCCGAAATTCCGATTCAGGTCGACGCCGTAAAAATCATCGCCGTTATTCCGGCGGTTCTTGCGCCAGGTACCACCTCCGTCAGGGGCAGTGACCTCGTTGTAATAATAACCGTCGGGGTTGACCATGACGATAAACCACATTTGCCGGTTGTCCACCAGCCAGGTGACCTCCGGGTCAATGCCGTAGTTATCTGTCAGATAATCCATAAAATAGAGCAACACCTCAGGAGTGATTGCTTCCCGGGCATGAATACAGGCGGTGTACAACAGTTCCGGTTCGTCACTTTCCTCGATATCGGGATTGTCGGAAATCTTAACAGCCCACATGGGACGTCCCTCAATGGTCACGCCGATATTATGTTTGTCTGAAATTATCTCAGGATGGTCGGCAATCATAGCGTCGAGATAGGCATACATCTCCGTCAAAGTTTTATATCCGCCCATATCCAGAGCAGGGTCAAAACCGGACTGGTAATATGCGATCAGGTCCTCGTGTATTATTTCAGTGCTGAATCCTGAAGCCTGCAGGGAAGCCAGTTCAGAAGCACCGGCGATTATATCGACATAGTTTTCGCCGAAGGAGATTTTATCGAGTGGGAGTTCGGAAAGCCCGATAAACTCCGTTTTATTCTCGAAATACACTCGCACCTGCATTTTGGTCGCGGTTTCGGCCGATTGTAAAGTAAACACTAAAATCAGAACGACAAACAGCACTATCGATATATGTAGGATTATTTTCAAAAAGTGTCCTTTGAATGAATTTCGGGAAGTCTTTATCTAATTATAATAAATTCTTTCTTTTGAGCAATAAAAATTTATACTTGTTATCCATGATTACATCGTAAAGAGTTCCCCACTCCCCCACAAAATAAATCCTCCCGGACGTTCTGTCCCGGGAGGATTTATTGTATATTAAAAAAATAGCCGTTTATTTACCGGCCGAGAACGTCACGACTATTTTGCCGGAATCGACCGTTATGGTCTGGCCCAGGTGGCCGGTCGAGGTTCCGTAAAAGTCGAATTTCCCGGTCTCGCACAGGGTCTTGAGCGTTTCCAGGTTCTGGATGGCGTTGACCGATTCGGCGTAGGTGATAATACTTTCACTTTCCGGTATCACGAAATCCTTTATAATCAGGGTAATCGAGTCCGGGTCCGGTAAAGTGGTTGGGACCGGTCCCAGGCCGCTGTATTCATCGACGTACATGCTCAGGGTAGCCGCGGAAGAGTCGTTGGTGATATATAAAACCATCCCGACCGCATCGACAAATTGAATTTCGTCGCTGTGTTCTTTCCAGTCCGAAGTATTGGTTAAATCTATCTGGTAGAAATAGAAATCCTCGCTGATACTGAACTCGATTTCTTTGGTAATAACAAAGGTTCCCGAAATTATACAACCGCAGAGCAGGGCGGCGATTGCCAGCATAGCGGGCATCCCGATTTTTTTAATTAACTTACTCATGGTTCACCCCCTATTGCCCGAAGTTGAAGTAATAAAGTAAACCGCCGGTGACGAGAAGGGCTTTCTTGGAACCTTCTTCCTGCGGAGCGATTATCAGCTTCCCGCCAAAATCCAGATCGAGCAGCGGCGTTATACCGATTCCGAAGCCGGTACCGAACGAGAAACCGAGCTTGCTTTCGTCATACCCGGTATCGTCGTTCTTGATTTTGTAAATCCCGGCGCCCACCAGCCCGTAGGGACGGAATTTCGAATTCCCGGGCATCGACCCGATCAGCGCGTCCACCCCGAACGAGGTCAGTTTCGAGCCGTCGATCCCCAGCTCCACGCCGTCGACCGGATCCGGTTTGCCCCATTTACCGAACATGACATGCGGTTCGGCAATCAGGAAGGACATAACTTTCACTCTGGCCTTGAAACCGAAAATCGAGCCGTTGGCCTGGTCGTCCTGTACAATCGGCATGTTCAATCCCCCGAATCCCCCGATACCGAGCTGCGTGACCTTGGCGTTAACCACCGGCACCAAGAGAAAAAGGAGGAAAATTACGAGACACAGTTTTTTCATGCATAGCCTCCAGGTTATAGATTTTTTTGTATGGTCCGTGGATGAGTTTTGCCTGAATATGATAACCGGAATGGAGGCTGTCAACTAATTATATCGTTTTAACCAAAAAAAACAACTCTGTTCTATCTTGGATAAAACAGAGCTGTTGATTATTGATAAATATAGATTCGGTTTATTTGAAAATCACCTTGTTGGAGATATGTAACCGGTCGCTTTCGGGAGCGGTGACTTTCGCGGTCGCGGCTCCGCCGCCGGCTGGCATAGTTTCCGAAATCGCTCTTATACGATAGCGTATATCCAGCGACTGGCCCGAGGCGAGCGGTCCGATTTCCAGGTTGAGGCTGTTCCCGGGACCCGTCGTGGCCGGGGAACTAACGCCGTCGATTCTGGCGGTGCCCTCGAAGAATTCCGCACCGGCGGGAAGGATATCGGTCAGCACGGCGCGCTCGGCGTTCATGCGACCGGTATTCTCGACCTTCAGGTAAATTTCCCAGCTGTCGTTCAATCCGATATCAATGACGCCGTCGTCACCGCTGACCAGGGAATCCTGCCAGTTAGTCGGACTCAGTTCAAGCACGGTGGTGCCTTTCCATTCGTTGACGGTTATGGCTTTGAAATCCACGACCGGGCCTTTCTTGCCGGTGATGAAAACCTCGACCCGGCGGTTCCGCTGGAGCGCCTCGGTCGTATGTCCGGTATCGACCGGACGGGTGGCGGCGAAGCCCTCATAGGACAGAATGGTCGAATCGATTCCGCTTTCCTGAATCAGCCAGTCAGCAACCGACTTGGCGCGGGCAAAAGACAGTTCCCAGTTGGAGGGGAACTTCTTCGTATGAATGCGGCGATAGTCGCAATGCCCCTCGAGTTTTATCTCAGCCCCGTCGTACTTCTTGATCGAATCGGCCAGTTCTTCAAGGACCGGAATCGCTTCAGGACGCAGGTCGGCCAGGGCGGTCGTGAAATAAGCGCCGACGATATTGAGCTTCAGAGTCTGCGGCGGTGACAGCAGGAACGGTCCCACAGCCACTTCCGCCGGAGTCGAAACCGGCGGCGCCTGCGTCACCGTGTCGGCGGTCAAGCCGCCCTCGAGATGGATCTTGTTATTGAGGAAACGACGCATACCGGGAGCGAGGTCCTCGAGGGAGTATCTGACTTTTTGTTCGAACACCTGCTGTCCGACCGTAACCTCGTACTGAAGCTGCCGCCCGTCGCCCGTGGGCACCAGTTGTTGCTGTTCGTCGAGAATCAGGTGGGTCTCGCCCGGCAGGGAGTCGATGACCTTAATTAACGACGGGTCGGTGTTGCCGTTGGTCTCGACTTTGATTTCATAGTCGATGGTAACGCCGGTGGAGTCGGTTATCAGGGTGGTGTCGATGACGCCGGTCTTGGTCACCCGGGCTTTGGGCAGGACGGCCGCCTGTTTCTTTATTGTAAGGATCGGCTGTTCCAGGCAAAGCCGGAACCTGATATATGATTCGCCCATTTCGTGCACGTGGCAGAAGACCGCGTCAGGCTGGTCTTCGGGCAGGTAATAACCGTCGAGGTCGCGGGTGTCGATTTTGACGATATGCGAACCGGCCCGCACCGTGCTGAAATAGAACATGCCGCTTTTGTTGACCCGCGAACAGGAACCGTCGTCGAGATAAATATCGATACCCGATGGGGTGGAATCGATTTCAGGTACGCCGTCGCCGTCACAATCGACTACCAGGATACCACGGATGGAACCGGGGTAGGCGCCCGAAAGGACGTTGACGCGAGCGGTGGCCCGGGAAGGACGGAACTGGTCGGCATGAGCCCAGGCGATGTTGTCGTTGATATCCGGCGCCGCCCGGGTGCTGATCTGGACGGAATAAGTCAGAGTGGCCTTTTCTCCGGGTTCGAGTTCGCCCAGCGGCCATTCGTACGGATTGGCGCCGAACGGCTCCGGTACCACGATGCCGTTAATCAACGAGGTGGCGGGGATATAGACAAACCCGGCGGGCAGGGTATCGAGAATACGAGCGTTATAAGCCATGACATCGGTCGTGTTAACGACCTCGATCGTATAGCGAATCATATCGCCGGTCATGCCGCTGGGCTGGCTGGCGGTTTTGGTGATGGTCAGAGGCGGAGTCGTCAGGGTTACCGCCGCGTGGACCGGCCCCCAGCTGTGTCCGGCAGTGCTGATATGCACCGGCGTACTGCGCGTGCCGCCGCCGTTCTCGTAGAGGGTGGCGGCGTTGATATAGGTCGCCCCGGTGTCGGCGGCGAGCGAGATTTCCACCTGGTAGGTGATAACCGCCGAATCATTGATAGCGATATCGCCAACCGTGAAGTTCAGCGGGTCGCTGCCGGTGACGGTTACGGTGGTATCGTTCAATCTCGCCGAACCGGCGATGTAGATGAATTCGTCCGGTAAGTCGTCAATCAGACGGGTGTCGTACACCGCGCCGGCGCCATGGTTGACCGCCCGCACGATATAAGTGATGGTGTCGCCCAGGTTGGCTACCGACGGTCTGGCAATCTTGGTCAGCTCGATATCGGGAGCCTGAACGACGGTCGTCGCCTCGGCATAGCCGTACGGCTCCGGCCCGGTAATCCGGGCACGGTTGAGAATCACCGCGGCGTCGGGCGCGTCGCTATCAACCTGAACATCGAATTCCAGATGAACCTCGGCTCCGATAACTATGGAGTCGACCAGCCAGGTCAGGCTGTTGGAAGCAGCGTCATAGGCGCAGCTTCCGGCGTCAACCAGGATTGTGCCGCCCAAAAATGTAGTCAGGTTCGGAACGGTGTCGCGCACCACCACGTTTCCTTCGGTTTCGTCACCGGTGTTTCTTACCGCCACGTAATAGGTCAGGATATCCTCGCCCTCGGCAACGGCGCTGCTGACCTGTTTGAAGATGGTCAGCTCACCCGTGGGGATATCGACAATAATCGTCCGGCTGGTCTGATTGCTGCCGCATTCGTTGAAAGCTGTCAGGGTAACGTCATAATGTCCCGTATCGACGAAAGTATGGCTGGGATTGTTTAAGGAGGAAGTAGCGCCGTCGTCAAAATCCCAGAGCACCGAATCGGCGTCGAGAGACTGATTGACAAACGAAACCGTCAGCGGTCTGAGACCGTAAGTCGGGTCGGCGTCGAAAGCCGCCGCAGGGCCGCCGTTGACGGTTATATAATTGATTTTGGTTTCCGTGTCGGAACCGGCGGGACCGGTCACGGTCAGGCTGATCGTGTAGGAGCCGGGAGCGTCATAACTATGTCCGGGGTTTTGAGCGGAATCGACATGGCCGTCACCGAAATTCCAGGCCCAGTCAGTGATGACGCCGTAGGAAAGATCCGTGAACTGGACCAGGCTATCGACACAAACCGGTGAATTGCCGGTAAAGTCGGCGTAGATATCCTGGCCGACCCGTATTTTCACGGAAGTGCTGTCACGGCCGCAACCGTTGATGGCGACCTGGTAAGCGGTGTAAGTCCCGGCGGTCTGATATGTGTGGCTGGGATTCGACCCGGTCGTACTGTCGCCGTCGCCAAACCGCCAGAGATTCATGACCGCGTAGCTGGAAGTGCTCGTAAACTGGACGGTCAGGGGTGCTGCACCCACGGTCGGGTCGGCAATGAAACCGGATATCGGATCCGGTTGGAACCAGACCGTGATACTTTTTTGAGCCGTATCGGCGCCTTCCGGCCCGCTGACAATCAGCCTGACGGAATAGGTGCCCGGATTGTGATAAGTGTGCCAGGGATGCTGCAGGGATGAAGTTCCGCCGTCACCGAAAGTCCAGGACCAGGAAGTAATGTGACCGATCGAGGCGTCGTTAAAATACGCCCGGGCGGAATCGCAGAACGGATCCCAATCATATACAAAATCGGCAATAGGCGGTTTACCCGGATTGGTAACGGTGATGGCTCTCGCGGTACTGTCGCGGCCGCACTCGTTGATGGCGATATGATAAACGGTGTAAGTCCCGACCAGGTTGTAGGTATGAGATGGATTGAGAACAGTCGAAGTATATCCGTCGCCAAAACGCCAGACTACCGAGGTTGC
>JBMOKZ010000096.1:13355-16194 GCA_049324195.1 Candidatus Zixiibacteriota bacterium
TATTACCGGTGGAGGCGTCATAGAAATAATAAACCGCCGAGTCACAGAACGGAGATGGCTCGTAATTGAAATCAGCCACCGGAGGAATATTAGGTTCGGTAACTTCTATTTCAATCGATGTACTGTCGCGGCCGCACTCGTTGACGGCAATCTGATAGGCAGTATATATACCCGGATTGAGATAAGTATGACTCGGGTTCTGGGTCATCGAGGTGTCGCCGTCGCCGAAACGCCAGACGAGATAGTCGGCGTCGTTGGACAGGTCAAAAAATTGAACTGTCAACGGCGCCACACCTGCATCCGACGAGACCGAGAAATCGGAAGTCGGAACATCCCGGACGGTGATAAATGCCCGTTTTATCTCGATGTCGGAGCCGGTCGGTCCGGTTACAGTCAGGGTGACCGAATAAACACCGGCGCCCCGGTAAAGGTGATAAGGATTACGCGAAGTCGAGGTGAAGCCGTCGCCGAAATCCCAGGCCCAAGAAGTTATAGTGCCGGCCGAAAGGTCGGTGAAGAACACCTTGAAGGGATAGCAGCCCGAGGTGGGGTGAGCCATGAAATCGGCCACCGGCGGCAATTCCGGGTCTCTCACCGCGATAACACCGGTAGCGGTGTCACTGCCGCACTCATTGGCGGCGGTTAAGGTGACGATGTAGACACCCTCGGACGTATAGTTATGGTTCGGGTTCTGAAGGGTCGAAATCACGCCGTCACCGAAATCCCAGTTCCAGGAGGTAGCATCGCTGGACTGGTCGCTGAAAGCAACCGACAAAGGCGCTCCGCCCGAAGTCGGTGTGGCCGAAAAGGCGGCCGTCAGACGGTCTTTAACGATAATATAAGCCTGTTTGGTTTCCGTATCTGAACCGCCCGGTCCCGTTACGGTCAAACTGACGGTGTAAATACCCGGATCAACGTAATAGTGTCGGGGGTTTTGGTCGGTCGAGGTTCGACCGTTGCCGAAATCCCAAAACCAGGAAGTAATTTCCCCGGTTGAGAGGTCATGGAAGATTACTTTGAAAGGGACGCAGGCTTCGGTCGGGTCGGCGGAAAAATCAGCCAACGGCGCTTGGGCCGTCTGAGCCGCCGCGGTAGCGGAAGTCAGTAAGAGAGCGCCGCATACCAGCAGAAACACGAATCCCCGAAATTTCGGATAATTGGTTTTACTTATGCTTTTCATATCGGTTCTCTCCTAAAACTTACCTAACAAGCGTACAAAAATGCCCTGACCGCGATAGTAATCGTCGGGATTGCTGTTGTCGGGCTGGTTTTCTATTCTCTCGAAACCGACCGATACCCGGTACCAGTGGGGGTTTTCATAACCGATTTCAACCTGCAGGTGGGTTTCTTCATCGTCGAGAAGGTTTCGCAAGAGCAGGTCTTTAACCGAGACGCGGGCGAAGAAACCGTGTGTCAGCGAAACCGCGCCGCTGACCAGAATAATGTATGAAGTCTGTTTCTGCTCGATCGTCGGGGGATAATCATTCAACTGCCAGCGGCGGATCAAACCGGCCGTGAATTCGTTGAAGCGGTCTCTGTTCCAGTTCATCTTCAAACCGACATCCCAGATTTTGCTCCGGGACTTGAAATCGATCCGTTTGACCTCGCGGGTGTATTCCGTCTCGGCGTTGAACGACCAGTGATGGGTAACGAAATAAGTCGCCTGGCCCAGAATAAAATCACTAGTCTTGCACACGGTCGAATCGCCGTACCATTGTTCGATTTCATAACGACCGAATTTGCCGAGCCCTTTCAATTTCCTGAGGGGGAGGTACTCGACCGCAAATGTTCCCGACCGTTCGATTTTGGTCGGGTCATCCTGCCAGAAACTCAAATCATCGCCCGGGATGGTAAAGCGCTTGTACTCGAGCGTTACCTTGGAACTCAAATTGGTGTGGGGTTGGACGCGCAGCGAGGCAAAAGTACCGTCCTCGCGTTCGGCCCAGGTTTCGATATCTTTGTTCTTAAGCAGGCGGATTTTCTGGGTGAGTTCCAGCCGGGTGCCTTTGGCCGGTTCACTGGACACATTGACCGCCACCTGATTGGTATTGGTGTTGCCGGTGCCGCCGGAAACCTCGTTCCGTTTTTTGATATATTCGTAATGAACGCCGTAGCCGAAAAGATTCAGCGCGGGGACGCTGTCAAGATGGCCGCCCGCGTCGAACATCAGTCGATCCTGACGGGTATTATCGGTCGACGGGTCGTCGTTGTTTTTGATATCGCGGCGTTCCAGATTGAAGCCGAAGCCGAAACCATCGGATAAACCGTTCTTGTAACCTAAGGCGTATATTTTCTCGTCGCGGTGGCCGTCGTAAGTATTGTACTCGCCGTTGGGAGTCAAACCGCGGAAGTGATTGTACGAGCCTGTCACGGTTTGGCGGTCGGTCATCCGATACTCGGCGGCGAGATTGAGACGGCGCTGGTTCTGGGTCGGGTAGAGATCGGTATTGCCGAAACTCCGGTACTGGTCTTCAACGCGCTGGTAGTCGGCGCTGACAGTCATGTCTTCGATGATATCGGTCTTGATACCGGCCCGGAATGCCTGGTTGGCGTTGTCTTCGTCCGGGTTCTCGGAACCGGCGATTTCAACATACCCGGAACCGTAACCCTCAATATCGAAAGCGGCGTCAGCCGCGACCAGGTCTTCCGGTTCTTCGTAACCGGTCCCGGTAGCGTCTTCGTCGATATAACGCCGCAGGGCCGAAAAACTGCCCTGAACACCGTTGACCGGGCTGGCCTTGATACGGGAGCCTATAATTTCGTCATTTTCATAACGCTGATAATCATAGGTGATAACGATATAGTTGGGGTCGGAGGCGATGGTTTCGCTGGCGACCGG
>JBMOKZ010000096.1:16204-21110 GCA_049324195.1 Candidatus Zixiibacteriota bacterium
AGAATTATCCGGCCACGGTCGTAATCGACGGTATAATCTTTGTCCCGAATCAGAGTGGTCGAGGAAAGGACAATCGTTTCGTTGAAGCGGTCTCTGGTCTCGATTTTGACGACCTCACTGCCCCGGGTAACCGGTGCGTAAACCAGGTCATAAGGACCCGTAGTACCGTCCGCCCGAATACCGATTAAGTCGCCTTCCCGGAAGGTCTTGCCATCGAGCTTACCGCCGACCGTTTCAATTCCCACCCTCTCGGTGTACAAATCGGCATAAACGCCGAAAAGAGTCCGCTGATAAAGTGTGAATTGGGCGTCCCGGAAAGTCGGTTTCAAAGTACCGCCTTCGATATAGCCGTTATGGTCGGAATACAAACGAGCCATCATCTCCAGCCGTGAATTGTCCTGCGGCTGGGTCAATAAGCGTAAATCGAGATTGCCATATTCCCATTGACGGTTGGGGTCGTAAACAGTCTCACCGGTAAACCGCCAATGATCCCAGAGGGGCTCGGCGGATTCCAGCGACATTTTGAGACGGAAGACCGAGGGGTCAGCGGTCCGGTATTCCTCGTCAATTCGGGAATCAATAACGGTCACGCCATTAATGACAAAATACTTGTTGAGATTGCCGTTGGCGAATAACGACATCCGATAATTGGTATTGAAATCATCGGTCAAATACGGGTTATTCGCGTCAAAGGCTTTCTCATTGCCGTCAACGCTAAACGTAGAAAGGATAAATTCGCCAAAACCCAATAAAAGCAAATCCTGTTGTTTCGAAGCGGAATCAAGGATTGGCACAGGCGAACCTGCGTACCCCATGGCGGGATCCGCCGCAAATGAGGCGGAAATGAGGGTAAAAAGAATAAATACGCAAGCGATGGCAATTTTGAACGGTTTGTTTAATTTTTGTAGGGGTTTCATAGGTAAATTTACAAATTCCTTATAAATTGCCTCATGTTTTCAATCAGGAGCATAATTATCTGGCATAATATACTTAAATATCTCTGTTTGTCAAGGTAAATCTTTGAACAGCAAAAAGTTACAAATATTTATAAGCGTAAGGCTTTTGAGTGTACGGTGTTACGGGAAAATACTTAATAATAATCTTCGAACAAATTGGAAGTTAATACCTTACAGTTGTTAATTATGGGTGAATTTGACGTCATCTTGTGCTATCCAAAACTTCGTTGGAATTGTTATAAAATTATTATGTCGTTGTAATACACAGAAATATCTGATTGCTCGCTGGTCAAGTTGTTTCTATCTAAAGAACAGGACCAAGGAGAGATATTCTCCCATAGCATTATTGTCTCAGACCTCAAATAAAAATGGTGAACTTTCGTGTGATTAAGGCTGGCTGAGAATACCATGTATATATTTAACCGGTTCGAATATTTCAACTATTTCTTATTTTTTCCTTTTAAATAAGGATAATTTTAATATGTTATAAACAGATACATCCCAATACAGAATTAAATTTATCTGATGAAGTACGAATCTATAGCAGTCAAGTTACTTAAAATTTCATGTAAATCATGGAAAAGGAGCTATACAAATGAGGAAATTCGTGTGGTTTATTCCGGCTGCGATAGTATTGGTATTTGCCATCTATTGGCTTTTACCTGGCGGCCGGCAGCCGAATTTTTATCGGGATTACCGGGCTAAAACCAACCGATACCTGATGAAAAATCACGGTAAGATACCCAAGGCGTTACGGCTGCAACGTCCGAGTGACTGGTTTTATCGCCAGCGTGCCTACCCTTACGATACCATTCCGGTGGAGCAGTACCGTCAGGCGGTGAGAGATGCTCAGGCAAAACGGGCCGCTTACGAAACCTTGAAAGCCGCCGACGCCTCGATCTGGACCGAGGCCGGCCCGACCAATATTCCGGGCCGGATCACGGATATCGCTATTCACCCCAGCGCCCCCAATACGATTTATGTCTCCAGCGCTCTGGGTGGAGTATTCAAATCCACCGACCTGGGTTCATCCTGGACGCCGATTTTTGATGACGAGGGCGCGCCTTCGATGGGCGCGATTGCGATTGATCCATCCGACCCGCTGACGCTCTACGCCGGTACCGGTGAGGTTAATCCCGCCGGGGATACCTATGAAGGCGACGGCATATATAAAAGCACTGATGGCGGCGCAACCTGGAACAATGTCGGACTGCCGCAGAGTTATCGTATCGGCCGGATTATTGTCGATCCGTTGTTCCCGGAGACTGTTTACGTGGCGGTGCTGGGTTCGCGCTGGAGCGGGACCAATCCTTACCGGGGTGTCTATCGCTCCCAGGACGGCGGCGCCAACTGGGAGCAGATTCTGTACGTTGCCGACAATGTCGGTTGCGTCGATCTCGCTCTGCAACCTGATTCCGGGGTTTTGCTGGCGGCCATGTGGGAGCGCTGGGAAGGTACCGGCAGCGCCATCTGGCGGTCCGACGATCGCGGTGATACCTGGTCAAATATTTCCGGCACCGGCGGGATGCCCTCGAGTTCGTTCGGATTCGGCCGGATGGGAGTGACCTTCGGCCAGACCCATAATACCGCCTATGTCCTTATTAACGGCGGTAACGACCGCGATCACGGCGTTTTCTACGGATTATATAAAAGCACCGATTTAGGCATGAATTGGACAAGAACCAACGATGGCGACCTGTCGGAACTAAACGGCTCCTGGGCCGGCGGCTGGTATTTCGGCAACGTACGGGTATCGCCGACCAATCCCGATATCGTTTATGCGCTGGGGCTGGATATTATGCAGAGCACCGACGGCGGCGCTAACTGGAGCAATATTTCAGGCATCGTCCATGTCGACCAGCACGCGATGTATATACTCGAGACCAACGACAACCACCTTTATATCGGCTGTGACGGCGGAACCTATTATTCGAACAATATGGGCGGCAGCTGGACCAAACTGACCGAAATGCCCAACACCCAGTTTTACGCCATTACGGTCGATTATACCAACCCGGAAAGACTTTATGGTGGAACCCAGGACAACGGCACCATGCGTACCAACACCGGGGCGCTCAACGACTGGGACAATATCATGGGCGGTGACGGTTTTTATACTCTGGTCGATTACACCAATCCGGATATTATCTACGCCGAATATCAATACGGCGTCTTGTATAAATCTGTCGATGGCGGCTGGACGTTCGAATATGCCCTGGACGGGGTGAATCCGAGTGATCCGACCGGGTGGAACACCCCGTTTGCGATGGACCCCAATATTCCCACGATTCTTTATTACGGCAGCGACCGGCTGTACAAGACCGTAAACGGCGCGGAATTCTGGAACCCGATCAGTCCGTCCCTGACCGACAACGTCATTACCACGATCGATGTCGCCCGCACCGATTCGAACGTCATCTATGTCGGAACCTCCGACGGCAACGTCCAGGTGACGACTAATGGCGGCACGAACTGGAATCTGGTCAGCGGTTCGCTGCCCGACCGCTGGGTTACCCGAGTGACGGTTGACCCGTATAATGCTGCTGTGGCCTATGTTGCCCATTCCGGTTTCATACAATACGGCGATTATTTGCCGCATCTTCACCGCACCGACAACTTCGGCGCGTCCTGGACCGATATCAGCGGCGATTTGCCCGATGCCCCGATCAATGATTGTATCGTCGATGTCCATCACGACAGCACTCTGTATATCGGGACCGATGTGGGCGTGTTCAAAACCGACAATCTCGGAACGACCTGGACGCCTTTCGGGACCGACATGCCTCTGGCGGTGGTGCACGATCTGGCTTATCATTATCCCACTCGTTCTCTGATTGCGGGAACCCACGGGCGTTCGATGTTTCGAACGACGATTGACTGTGAGGATGTCGCCGACACCGACGGCGACGGGGTGGCCGACGGTTGCGACAACTGCCCTGACACCTACAACGCCGACCAGCTCGACGCCGACTTCGATTTTATCGGCGATGCTTGTGACGATTGTGTCGATTGGGATAAAGATGGTTTCGGCAATCCTGACGTAGCGGGCAATACCTGTCCCGACGACAACTGCCCCTACGCCTATAATCCTTCCCAGCTCGATACCGATGGCGACGGCATCGGCGACGCCTGTGATACCCGGGCCGCGGTTTGGGACACGATAGCGACAGCTTGTCTCAACCTGACGGTCGGCAACAGCAGCAATTATGGTCATCAGGGCGAGTATGGGATGACGATGGATTACGTTCTATATGGCGACTGTAACCCGGCCGCTTATACGTATATATATGACGGTTCGCCGGTTATTTGCTACTATAGCGGTCAGGAGCCGATCGCCAACTATGCCGTTTACAGCCGGCAGTATTTTTTCCTGGTTGACGACAAAAACGACATGATTCCCACCACCACCACCGCCGATTACGATATTTTCGAATCAGGCACATTCGTCTCGCGCGATTCGGCGCTGATGGTTGACCTGACCTGGTGGGCGCCCAAGGCTCCGGACAGCTGTAATTTCGTCATCCAGAAAATGAAAATCACCAGCTATGACGGGCTCAATCACGAAGGCCTTTATATCGGCAACGTGGTCGACTGGGATATCCCGTCCGATAACAACGTCGATAACATCGGCGGTTTTGACGCGACCCATAAACTTATTTATCAATACGGTTACGAGTTCGACGGCAGCGGATGTCAACCGAATGACCATCGGTTCGGCGGTATGGCCCTGCTCGGATATTATCTGAACGATTCCTGTCAGGTAAATACGACCGCGCAACCATACGGCGCGTACACGAACGATAATTATGTTTATGTTTATCCCACCGGGACTTTTGTCGCGGCGGAACTGCTGGCCAATATGGCTCAGGCCGGTTATCAAATAAGCGGTGACTATTCGGACCAGCATTCGGTCTTGACCGTCCTCGGAGACTATGACCTTCAGCTGGATG
>JBMOKZ010000097.1:0-2816 GCA_049324195.1 Candidatus Zixiibacteriota bacterium
AGCGACAGGGGGGCCAAGATACCGTAAGGAAAGGAAATATAATAGGAAAAAAGTATAGGTTTTATGACGGGGGCATAATCGCATGCTGAATAGATATTCCTTATATTTTAAATTTCATAGCCGTTTATTATTAAACGAAGCTTGAAAAAAGGAGATTAACAAAATGACCGAAATCTTCCTTGATTTCTTTCCAGGTAAGTCGATACCAGAAATCAGAAACTTCGGATTTTTTTAATCCCCTCCCCATACTTTTTTCAGCTATAACCACCTGTTCGCGGTATGCGGAATTCCAGGTAGGGAAAATGCCCGGGACGGAGGCACTGTAACCGTCAGCATCGCGATTATTTCCGATATAGAAATTATAACCGCCCTGCCAGGCTATGAATACGGTATCATCGGCGACGATATAGTTGCGTATCGTTACGGGTAATATAATAACAAGGCAGGATATACCCATTATCAGGTACTTCAATAAAGCTTGCTTCATGCCGATTTTTTTCCTGATTATCAAACAAATCCAGATAAACAGTGTCGGTCAGAATAAAAGAATGTTGGGTCGGGCCAAAGCTGTAATCCCCAGTATCATACCTGCAATGATAAAGGAAACGAACGTCGGCTTATTTTAAACTCGATAAAGCCAAAGAACCAATACGGCACAGAGAAAAACCATCAGAGGGGTTATCAGAAGAGAGCTGTCGAAATATAAAAAAGTCGGATATATCGCCGCGCAAACAGCAACGATATACGGCAGATTTCCTTTGTTTAATCTTCTGGAAATAAGAAACAGTAACATCGGTAAAAATGAACCGATTATAACCTGAACAAAACGCGGCTACCAAAGAGAATTTCCCGTAAGTTTGTAAAAGAAAGACAGGAAATAAAGATATAAGGGAGCCTTGAAAAATGGTTCGTTACCTAAACCTTCACCAGAAGAAATCAGCTTGGCCATTTCAACATGAAATTTTTCATCTAATTCCGGATTCTCAAAAGTCGGCATAGACTGAATTTGATAGAGATAGATTAAACGGACAACAAAGGCAAAAATCGATATGATGAAAATAATTATTTTTTCTTTATTTTCAAATGTACTTTTTTTAAATCCTTTTTCCCCATGATAGGAACATAATAGTTTATAAAATAAATGTAAATAACTTAATTTAAAACGGTCCCTGAAAAGGTGATTTTAAATAAACATGTTGGATTTATACATATTATCCGGGAAGATTTTATTCCAGAAGGCTCACGTGCCCCACACTGTATAGTAAATCACCGCCCGAGGGAACAATGACGATAGAGTTGTATCCATCCGGTATATTTTCCACCGGTACCGTGAGCGTATCGACCCGCAGGCCGCTGTGCTCGATCAGTCGGGTGTTGACCGTCTGTTCCGCTAACTTTTTACCGTCGCGGTAATAGCTGACGGTGTAATCGTCGTTGTGGTCCAGACTCAACTCCAGCCGGGGGGCCGTTACCGGGCTGTCGAAACGGATTTCCAGGCCGGATTCCCGGATTATATAATTACCCTCGGCTTTCCAGGAAGTCCCCCGGGGTTTGGGCGTGTTGATAGCGGCGTAAGCGACTTCGATGCGCGGCGGGTGCAGGTAATTTTCGCGAAGATAATTATAACAGCCGAGATTGAACTTAATGATTTCCTTGAAACGATTAAAGGAGAATATATCGCCGCGGGTTATGATCTTGATTTTTTCGTAATAACGGGTCAGCGAGGTATCGGTCAGATGATTCTCTCCGGTCCTGACAGTTTCCTCATAGCCCTGGGGCAGGACCCTTTTGAAATGACCGATGCGCCATTCGTAATGTTTCATGGCGGGCAGACGCGCCAAAAGCGGCTCGGTCAGGGCGTAGAAGTCGATAATGTGAACCTCGGGTCCGGCGAAAAAGCCGGGGAAACCGGCGATGCCCCAGACGACGGTCTGGGGGGCGTTGGCTTTCATCTCGCGGCCGATATCGGCCCATTCGTGCATTGGCATGGGGACATTGCGCCGGACGTTGAGCAGGCCGGTGGTCGGGTAATAGGCCGCCCGTTCGTCGCAGATGCCGGTGAAATCGCGGCCCTTCATCGGTTCGGTGCCGAAATAACGGTCGGATAAAAGCGTCGGGTGCGGTCCGATAAAGCCGACAACAACCACGACTATCAGCAATCCTCCCCAGTGAATCAGCCGGTTTTCCAAAGGTACCCGGCTGAGCAAGATTACCGCGGCCAAGAAAGGAACGGTCAGGAAGCGTCCGCTCATGAAATCGCCGCCGATATAGATAATATACAGCAGATAAAGAATGACCCCCGCTCCGGCCAGCATCGTCCGACGCTGACGGAAAACGAACACCGAGAACAAAGCGGCGAGAACAACCAGAAAAGTCAGCGGGTCACGGTAGATGATATCCAGATAATACAAAAGTCCCTGTTGAAACATTTGTAACTGGCTGTAGCCGTTGTTGAGTTTGGCGTAGGCCGTGTTGGGGATAAGAAATCCATAATAAATCAGGGAAAATATCTCCCAGACGATAAGCGGCAGAAAGCCAAGCAGAATTTTTTTGAACGCCTCGAACCGGGGCAGCTTCCAGAAATAATAGCACAGGCCCGGCAGGTAGAGCAGCAGGCAGTCCACGCGGTTGACCGCCGCCAGCGAGGCTGTCAGGGACAGGTAAAAAAGATTTTTCAAGGTCATATCATTTTTCAGGAAAACCCATAAGAACAGCACCAACAGCAAGTAAGACAGGGGATTTTCCAGTCCCGAGGTCGCGAATTCCACGAAGGCTTTCGAGAAAACAAGCATGGTCAAAACAGGTACGGCGGCTAT
>JBMOKZ010000098.1:0-2779 GCA_049324195.1 Candidatus Zixiibacteriota bacterium
GATACCGCAATATCATTATCACTTCATACCGCAGTTCCTATGACCCCGGTACCTGGTTTAACATGATTGTCAACGAAATCGACCAGAGCCGACCGATCATGTACTTAATCGACGCCCACGCGATTGTCTGCGACGGCTGGCGGATTTCCGGCGAATTGAACCAGTATCACATGAACTATGGCTGGGGCGGCAGTTACAACGCCTGGTACACGGTGGACAACCTCCATTGCGCGATTGAGAATTGCAATTATCTCAACGAGTCGATGCAGCGGTTGATTATGCCGGACAAACGGGCTATGTTCACCACCGACACGACAATCGGCTGGGTTCCGTTCGAGGTCAATTTCACCGGCGGCACGGAACTTCAGTCTGTTGATGGCTGGAATTGGGATTTCGGTGACGGTTACACCGACAATATTCAAAGCCCGGCTCATATTTACGAAACCGGTGGGGTGTACGATGTCGAGCTCGTAGTTGACTCCGGTCCGGCTTCATATTCCTATTTGAAACAAAAACATATCATCGCCCTGGCTGACACGGTTGTTGGTTCGCACATTCTCGGTCCGCTGGATACCACCCTCGATATCGTTATCTCGGTCAGGAACCATGTCCCGCTGTACCGGTTGCAGATTCCGTTCGAATATGGCGGCGATCTTACGTTGAAATACATGGGCATGACCTCGACCGGATGCCGCACCGATTATTTCGACGATATCGGTTACGTCAGCTACGACGGAGCTAACAAGCGCTTTACGTTGAATTTCGAAGCCGGTTCGCAGCCCCCGCTGGAAGCCGGGAACGGCCCGGTGATTATCCTGAGGTTCCAGATTGACAACGGTCCGGCCAACGCGACCAACTCCATCGAGATGGACGGCTACGGTACTGACTATTACCCGATGTTTTACGGTGAACTGGCGATCTATACACCCGCGCTCGCTCCGGCGACCGTCACTTATTTTTACGAAGGCTGCTGCGTCGGTGTCACCGGCGACGCCAACTGTTCCGGCGGCGACCCGGATATCTCGGACATCACCCGCTTGATTGATTATCTCTATCTGTCACACGCGGAACTGTGCTGTCCCGAGGAGGCCGACGTTAACGCCTCGGGCGGAGAACCGGATATCTCCGACATCACCCGGCTGATTGACAACCTGTATCTCTCGTACGCTCCTCTTCCCGACTGTCCGTAAACGATATAAAAGTCATTAAAAACCGCCGTTTCTGAACGGCGGTTTTTTTATTGATTGACGGATGCCCCATCTAATTCTATTTTAAATTAAACATCCGCACCGGATAAATTGAAAAGGGACATTCTGAATGAAATGGGAGAAAAAACAAGCAGGCGAACCTGCCGCCAAACCAGAATACATCGTTCACCCCCTCCAATGGCTCCTGGCATCAGTAATTCTCATATATCTTTTCGGGACGCTTTTACCCGTCCATTTTACCTGGGGTTTCAATATCTGGAGCGTCTTCCCCGCCCCGACCGCTTTGTCGGTTTTGATATTGGCAGCCCTGCTGATGATAATTCCGGTTAGAAGCCGTTTCCACATGAAATATGAAGGACTGAAACAATCCGCTTATGCTTATTTACTTAAGAACAATCGATATTTCAATCTGATACTGTTATCTCTCGGCCTGTTTGTTATTTTTTATATTTTCCGTTCTCGGGCGCTGGTGTACGGCGACGGTTACCTGGTTCTGTCGTATCTGACCGCTCCGGAATACTCTTTCGATATCAACACCTTCTTCATGAAGCCGCTCGAGGTGCTTCTCCAACGGGGGATTTTCAGCCTGCTGTCCGGATTCATCTCGACCGCCCCGGAAAATATTCCGGCCATCGTCAACGCTGTCGGGGGCGTGTCGGGATTCTGGGCGCTGAACCGCATCGCGCGGACGATTACCGGCCGGGACAACAACCATTGGGTAATAATGACCGGGTTTTTAGGCAGCGCCTCGGTTGTACTCTTTTTCGGGTATCTTGAAAATTATACCTTGGTGACGGCGCTGTCGCTGTGGTCGCTGGCTTTTGCGATGGGATATATGAAAGGACAAAACGGTCCGCTTCCCAGTGTGATAATGGGTTTGCTGGCTGTCGGTTTTCATGTTTTAGCCGTATCTTTTTTAATTGCCTCAATACTGGCGATACTTATCAAAAACGAAAAAAACAAGGCTTTTATAAAAAAGAAGCCGGGTAAAATATACGGGGTGATAACTATCCTTTCTTTTATCATCGCCCTGATTTTTCAAGTCCTCAATATCCCGGATTATATCGTTAAAATCTGGCCGGATGCAAACAACCGCTACTGGTTTTTTTCTGTCGCCCATCTGGTTGACATATTAAACCTGCTTTTGCTGGTCGCCCCTGTTGGTCTGATTGTTTTGTTGTTTAATATCATTAGCAAACCGGACGAAAAAGAAATAGAACATACTGAATACCTGCTGATCCTGACTGCTCTACTTTCTTTTCTGATAACTTTCTGGGTTAATCCGGAGCTTGGCGCTCCTCGTGATTGGGACCTGTTGTCCCTGTGCGGCTTTCCCCTCACTATCTGGGGTATTTATCGCTTGAGCCGCCGGTATCCACAACCTATGCTGCAAATGCGTTTCCTCTTTCCGTTTGGACTGCTGACTCTTATCCTGCTGGTACCCAATCTTTACGAGAAAAACCATCTTTCGGTCGCGGCCGGACGGCTTGACAGAATGCTGTGGGATGACGCCCATTATCAAACCGATTACAAGAGCGCCGAACGCTGTATTTACTGGTCATATATACTTG
>JBMOKZ010000099.1:0-20498 GCA_049324195.1 Candidatus Zixiibacteriota bacterium
TCCTCATGCCGGAGTTCCCTTATGATATCGAGGCGGTCTGCGAGCAGGTAAAACTTCGCAACTCCCTCGGTAAAACCTTCTCGATTGTCGTGGTCGGTGAGGGCGCCAAACCGGCCGGAGGCGAAATGGTGGTAAGACGCCGGATTGAAAATTCCCCTGATGCCATCCGCCTGGGTGGGATATCCTACCAGGTAGCGGCTCAAATCGAGGGTTTGATAAATATCGAAACCCGGGTAACCATTCTCGGGCATCTCCTGCGCGGCGGTTCACCGACGGCTTATGACCGGGTACTGGCCACTCGTCTTGGGGTCGAAGCTGTTAAAATGGCGGTGCGAGGTGAAAACGGGAGAATGGTTTCGGTGCGCGGAAGCCAGTTGACTTCAGTGCCCTTAAGCGAGGTTTCGGGGAAAACCCGTCTTATCACGCCCGATCACTCCTGGATCAAAGCCGCCGAATCGCTCGGCCTTTGTCTCGGGATGCCGACCGGTCTTTCCCTTGAAGAAAGCGTCAAGGCCGGACATATTTAAGGTGGTTTAAACAATTCATTGTGCAAGACTCGAAAAAGCGGTATCTTCATCATTTCGATTTGCATGAATATACGGATGGACTAATGAAATCCGGATGTCGTTGAAATCCGGATTATAAATGGAGACATGATATGGGAAAAAATTCCCGCAATAAAGAAATGGTGGCAAGGCTTAAAGATTCTCCCGCCTACCGGGTCGCATATAAAGATCTTGATTTCCTTGACAGCGCATATGCCCGGCCGCTTCGCCTTCAAGCGGAGCTGATGAAGCCGGAAATAACCTTTCGCACCAACAATATATATTCGACTATTGTCGTTTTCGGAGGCACCCGTCTAGTGGAGCCGGCCGAGGCTCAGAGAAAAGTCAGGTTTCTGGAAAACCGGCTGAAGAGAAAACCCGACGACAAGAACCTGAAAAAACAACTGGTGCGGGCGCGTAATATCCTGGCTAAATCCCATTATTATGATGAAGCCCGCGAGTTTGCCCGGATTGTCTCGATTGAATGTCAGCAACAAAGCCAGCATGAGTTCGTCATCGTCACCGGCGGCGGTCCGGGGATTATGGAAGCCGCCAACCGCGGAGCGTTCGAGACCAACTCCAAATCCATCGGTTTGAATATCACCCTGCCCGCCGAGCAGCAGCCAAACCCCTATATTACACCGTCGCTGTGTCTTCATTTTCATTATTTTGCCATTCGTAAAATGCATTTTATGCTGCGTGCCAAGGCGCTGGTGGCGTTCCCCGGCGGCTATGGTACTCTCGACGAACTGTTCGAAGCCCTCACCTTGATTCAGACACGGAAAATTCACCGGCGGCCCATTGTCCTGTTCGGTGAAAAATACTGGAAAAAACTGATTGATTTCGATTACTTGGTCAGTGAGGGTACTATCGATGAGGAAGACCTGGAGCTGTTCGTCTTTGCCGACAAGGCTATCGACGCCTGGAACTATATCAAATACTTCTACAAAACCGGTGAAAATCACTATAAGAAATAAGTTGTGCTATTTTTAAAGCAAAAAAGGCCGGCGTTTTGCCGGCCTTTTTTTACGCCTTATTTCTACCGCTTATTTTAAAAAGGTTCTCTGAGCGGTGCGGGCGGATTCTATCTGCCTTATGACCTCGCGGAAGTGAGCTTTGGTCATGGAACCAACAGCGGACGAATTTACTGCTTTGCCGGCGGCGTCATATAACAACGCCAGGTCGTTGGCGGCCAGGGTGCGGGCGTCCGCCGGGTATTTTGACATCTCGCTGAGATAAATATCGATGATGATATTCAAATGAGTCAGTTGCAGCTGCCGGCGGAAGCTGTTAACGTCTTCCGGCTTGACAACCTCGCTCCAGATTGACCGACGCACGGTCTGAAAAAGTTCAAACATGTCAAAGCGGTCGTCACTCTCACCGTAACGCACCTGGTTGTTCAGCAGACGGCCGAGGGTGTAATGGCTGTAGAGCTTGTTGAGGGCGGTTACCTGCATACTGAGCACCATCTGATGGAAAGGGTAATCGAGCTGGGGAAGGGAAAAACTGCTTCCGGAGAAATTGGGGAGACGTTCTGACTGCAATTTGTTGTGCAGATCGTTGGGAATATCAAACGCATCGGAGGCGAATAAATATTCGCTCAGCATATCCAGCGCACGACGCTGTTCGGCAGCCGAAACCAGGACGAACGGCTTTTTCCCGTTCGTGCCGATATGGTCACGGAAAACCTCGATACCGCCGATGTATTGCGGGGCAATCATGGCCAGTTCCCGAAAGGAACGCCAGCCGGTCTGGAAAACATCACGCAGCTTGGTATAGCGGGCGCCCGGTTGTTCAAATTGGCCGATAGCTTCGTACCAGAGTTTTTTGGTCTGGGTAATCTTGTGCATCGCGAACCGCAGCGGGTCGTCGCCCAAATCGTGCTGATTGGAATACGGGTCGGTTTTCTTACTGCTCCAGCCGAAGGTATCCTCGTCGGTGGCAAACACCAGTTCCGGGCGGGTGCTCTTGGCGGCGATAGCCTCGAGTTTGACCTTTTCCTCTCCGGGGGTGGCGGCGTTGAAATCGCTGTAACCGTACTCGATCATCCAGTCATCCCAGGGACCGGGGATATGGCTGTAAAAATCTCCCTGTTTCTGTTCCGGACCGGCTATATTGGCGGACATGTAATCCATGATACTGCCGGTGGCGGCGTGGGTACGGGTGAATTCCGGGTCGTTGATTTGGTCCAGAGTGTAAATGGTGGAAGCCTTGAAATTGTGTCTCAATCCGAGCGTGTGCCCGACCTCGTGGGCGATCACCTCGACGAGATATTCGTGCACGTACGCCTTCATCAATGAGTCCTTATCGACCAGTTCGCCCGCCGTGCCGATAAGATAAGCCAGATCCAGAGCGGCTTCGCGGGCGGCTTCACGCTGGTAGCCGCAGCCGTAGGGAATGTTTTCGAAAGCGTCGGCGAAGGTATGGGCGAACTCCTTATCCCCGGGTGTCGAACCGTCGTAAGACACCGGCTCGATATAATTTTCCATGATATTGTACATGTATCGGATCCAGTCGGCGGAGATACGGATATCGGCATCGTAAATCTGGCCGGTGAAAGGGTTGGAACGGTGCGGCCCGACCGCGTAAGACTGGCCGGGATTAATCATCCATTGCACCGTGCTGTAACGGACATCGGCCGGATCCCAGCTGGCCGTATCCGGCATCTGTTTGGCGATGATAGCGTTTTTGAAACCGATTTTCTCGAAAGCCGGCTGCCAGAACTCGATTCCCTCAGCGATGGCCGACCGGTATACTTCGGGGACGGTGTTCTCGATCCAGAACACGATCGGTTCGACCGGCTCGGAAAGAGCCGCATACGGGTCTTTCTTTTTCAGGTTCCAGCGGTCGATATAGCGCACGTACGGGGTTTCGTTTTCGATATTGGTATAATCCTCGTAGATAGTCATGAAATATCCGATCCGGTCATCGGCCAGACGCGGAACATAATCCGTTTCCGGAAGGGTGGAGAGGGAATAATGGTAGGTGTGGAAAAAGTCATAACCGTTCTGAAGGGTTGTGCCTGATTGCGGTTTGTTGGTTTTATAATGCAGTTTGACGTCGATTTCGGTGTTCTGGGGGAAGGATTTCACCAGTTCGAAATAGCTGTTCTTGGCGTCGAAATTGTGTCCGGTTTTGCCCAGGCTGCCGGTGAAGTAACTTAAATTCTCGGCGTCGCGGATGAACAACTCGGCCGGGTCGATCACCACCGCGCCGGTTTCTTCGTGCGGTTTGCATTTGATTTCGGCCGAGGCGACCAAAAAGTCCGACATGCCGGCCGCCAGCGCTTCTTGTACATTCGAGGCGGAGTCGGCGCGAAGGCGCAGGTTCTTTTCCAGAAACAGGATGTTTTTGCCGACCTGTTTGAGATAGAAGGGGAAGGTCTCCCGCATCGAGCCGTTGTCGGTAAAGTTGCCGTCGGAGCCGGCGACCGTCTCGCCGCACAGATAAATCGGCCCGAATTGTTCCGGCCGCACCGCCATGAGCACGCTGTTGTCAACCGTGTCGTGATAAAAAGTAAAAAGCCCTTCGATAACGACTTTGTCCTTGGTCAGTTCATCGAAGGATTTTCCCTCCTTATTGCTGTTCTGGGTTTTGGGTGTGCCCTGTTTGGCTGCGGCGGGTTGAAGTCCCTGATTGGTGTAATTGCGCCGCGCGGCTAGGGTCTGGTCGGTCGACATAAAGACAAACACCAAAAGCATGGCCGGGCTCAAGAGATTTCTGAAAGGCATGCAATAACTCCTTCTATGTGAATTTTTCAAACCAATCTTCCAATATATAAAAATAATTGTAGCATATAAACAATATATTAGACGGATAGTTCGCTGTTTGGACTTAAAAAAAGATACTGTCGATGTTAAGGGGAGGATGATGATATTTATAATTGATTTTATTTGACGATGTCAATGCTCGAGATAATAATCCAGATATTGACTGCCTTTTTCGGTCAGATCGTAATAGGTGTGGTTGCGGTGTTTTATCCATTTATTGTCCACCACGCCCTTGCGGTATTGAATCATCAGCGGTTCGACCCGTTTCAGGAGCTTCATCTCCCGCATTTTCTTGTGGCTGTCGAAAACCGCCTGTCTGGCCAGGCGCAGCATCGCCGCGACCTTGAGCGAATAATCCACGCCGTACTCGCGATGATGCCGCAGAATCATAAAGTCGGTCTCGTCAAGCTGCCGATAATCATCCTCGGGATTAAAATCATCGGTTTTGAGGATATCCTTCCAGACTAGCGTCACCAGCCGTTCCGGCTCGGCTTTGTCGAGATTGCGGCAGCCTTTGCGATGTACCTTGATAAAATCATCGTAGCTGAAATACCCGACAATCTCGTCGTCCGGTGTAGGTTTACAGCATTTGGCGAGCACATATTTTGAATGTAGTTTGATTTCGTCAGCCATATCGAAATATACACCATATTTTAATAAATTAAAATAATTTGTATTTGAGATTGTCATTTCTGAATTATCGAATTATAATAAGAAAAATTAAATCCTGACAAACCGGGAGTGTCATGAACGAAGCCCTGATATCATCTCCGGCCGGCCTGCTGGCGGTGCTGGCCGCCGTGACCTCATTTTTCTTCTTTCTCGAAAAAAAAACCGGCTGGAAACTGTTCAATTATTTTCCGCCGCTGATTTTTATTTACGTGATTCCGGTCTTTCTGTCCAATACCGGCGTCATTCCGAGCATCTCCCCGGTATACGATTTCATGGGGGATAATTTGCTGCCGATGTTTCTGACCATCATGCTGCTCAACGTCAACATTCTGGCGACGGTGCGGGTGATGGGGCGGGGCGTGTTTGTGATGCTGCTCGGGACGGTGGGTGTGATGCTCGGCGCACCGCTGGCGTTGCTGATAGTACGGCATGGTCTCAGCCCCGACGCCTGGATGGCGTTCGGCGCCCTTTCCGGGAGCTGGATTGGCGGCACCGGCAATATGCTAGCGGTGGCGAAGATGATCGAACTGGACGAAAGCTCGATTCAATTCGGGTATGCCGTCATCGCCGACAACGCCGTCTATCTTATCTGGTTGCCGATAATGCTCTGGTCGAGGAATCTGGCCGGCTGGTTCAACAAATTCGCCAACGTCGCCCCCGGACGTTTGCAACAAATGGAAGACGCCGCGAAAGAACTCACCCGGGACAAGGGAAAGATGGAAATGCGGCATTTTCTTTACCTGGCTTTTCTGGGTTTCGCCGCTACGGCGCTCTCGACCTGGCTGGCTGACCGGATTCCGGCTCTGCCGCCGTACCTTTCCGCCAGCACATACAAAATCCTGCTGGTGACCGTTTTCGGTCTTTGCCTGTCGTTTACCAAAGCCTCGAAAATACCCGGTTCGCACGCCCTGGCGATGGCGCTGGTGTACCTGTTCGTGGCGCGGATGGGGGCGAAGGCTGACCTGTCCAATATCAGCTTGGCGCTGTTCTGGTTTCTACTCGGTGCTTATATCTGGATTTTCATTCATGGGTTGGTTCTGGTCGTGGCGGCGAGATTATTCAAGGTCGATGTTCACACGGCGGCTATCGCCTCGGCGGCCAATATCGGCGGCGCGGCCTCGGCGCCCATCGTCGCCGCCTACCACAAGCCGACCCTGGTGCCGGTGTCAATCCTTATGGCTCTTCTGGGGTACGCCATCGGTAATCCGGCCGGGTATGTTACCGCTATGCTCTGCCGTATGGTGGATTGATTTTAAGAAGAACTACAGAGTTTCTTGAATTTATGTTCGGTATCCTCGAAGAGTTTGTACCGACAAAAAGAAAAAAGGAAAAAACAAGCGACTGTCGTAGTCCCCACTGTGGGTTACAGGTGTTTTTGCTGGATAAGGAAATCAAGGACGGCTGTTTTATCTGCAAAAAATGAAATTGTCGCATCGAAACCACCCGGCTGAAATAACACCACGCTTACTTCTTTCCCTTCAGGGACACAAACCGCACCGGGTAGAGGTCGGTTTTAACCAAGCCGTCTATCTCCTTGACGATTAAAATCAATTCCTGGGAACCGTAAGAACCGCGTTCGACCGGTACAACCATCCGTCCGTCGTATTTCAATTGTTCGAGAAAGGCGGTCGGGACATCTTTCGCCGCCGCCGTAACGATGATGGCGTCGAACGGGGCTTTGTCCGGCCAGCCCTCAAGACCGTTGCCGACGCGGTAGAAAATATTGTCGTAACCCAGCCGTTCCAGAAGGTCCCGGGCATCCTCCGCCAGTTCCGGTATAATTTCGATAGTGGAAACCTCGCCGGCAATCTCGGCCAGCACGGCGGTCTGGTAACCGCACCCGGTGCCGATTTCCAGTACCCGGCTGGCGGCGTCGAGATGCAGCTTTTCGGTCATCGACGCGACCACATAGGGCTGGGAGATGGTCTGTTCATATCCAATCGGCAACGGACCGTCCCGGTATGCTGCGGACAGGAATTCTTCCCCGACAAACAAATGACGGGGCACGGTCCGCATTGCCTCCAGAACTTTTTTATTCTTCACGCCCCGGCGGATAATCTGGCTCTCGACCATCGTCTGCCGTTCGGTGAAGAAATCCTCATTGTCATTTATAAATTCTTCCGAGCTCATTTCTTCGTGAATGGATATCGAAGATTCATTTGTTTTTGTGAACGGATATAATATAATAGATTCAATGATTTTATCAATTAAATTGCGTTTGCCTTCCGGCCAAGCAGTTAACACTATAATTGCTCATAGGATTTAAGCGATGCCCCATAAATACTGGCTTTTTAAATCTGAGCCCGAGACCTTTTCCATTGACCACCTGAAAAGCTGTCCCGATGGTGTCAGCGGCTGGGAGGGGGTGCGTAACTATCAGGCAAGAAACATGTTGCGGGACGAAATTAAAATCGGAGATGAGGTCTTGTTCTATCACAGCAACGCCCGGCCGTCGGGAATTGCCGGGATTTGCCGGGTGGTTAAAAACGGGTATCCCGATAAAACTGCTTTTGACCCGAACAGCGAATATTACGACCCCAAAGCTTCGCCGGACAACCCTCGCTGGTACCGGGTCGATGTTCAGTTCGTATCGAAACTGGCCGAGGTTATCCCTCTGGCGGTGCTCAAAGAAACGCCCGGTCTGGAAAAAATGATGGTCACCCAAAAGGGCAGCCGCCTGTCGATTCAGCCGGTAAAGCCCGACGAATGGAAGATTATTAAAAAGTTAATGAGAGATTATAAATAAGGGAGTTATCTTAACAGCAACATCTTTTTGGTAGTCGTGAATTTTTCGGTTTCGAGGCGGTAAAGATAAATTCCGCTGGCGACATTCTCGCCATTCTGGTCGGTGCCGTCCCAGCTTACGGTGTGGGTGCCGGCACTTCTTGATTCTTCAAGTAATACTTTAACATTCTGTCCCAGCATATTGAAAATAGTCAGCTTGATATCAGAGTTGTTTGGTATACTGAACTCGATGCGGGTCTCGGGATTGAATGGGTTGGGATAGTTTTGAGCCAGACTGTAAGCCGTCGGTAGGGCATCGTCGGCATCGCTGTCGACTTCGGTAAAAACTCCTCGGGCCATATTGAGGGAGAAAGCGGAGCTGTTTCCGGACTCATCGGTGACCATAGTGGTGATTGTATCCGAAATATCCAGAGTGGGGACTTCGACCGTAAACGACCCGTCAGCGTCTACGATTCCGCTGCCGATATGAGTTCGGCCTTCGCCGGTGCCCGAGGGATCAGGGTCGGCCAGGTAGATATCAATAGTCCCATAGGCCGGGGCGTTGTCGCCGGAAACGAAATTTGTCGTGACTTCAAGCAACCTGGGCGGAGCGATATTTTCCTGGGCGCTGTCACGCACGGCGATACCGAGGCTGTCGTTGTTGTAAAAGCTGTTGTATCGAATCAGATTGGAGAAAGAAAACGAGCCGGTGACCAGGACTCCGTGCCCGTCGTTATAGCCGATGATATTGCCCGTTTCGAGCGTCTGCCCGCCAATTTCATTATACCAGGCGTCGCTGATGACTATCCCGTGACCGGTATTGGTAATCGCCGTCGCACCCGCCGGGGTGGTTCCGATGTAATTTCCGATAATTTTATTGTAGCCGGTGCCCTCGCCGTATATATGCACGCCACGTCCCAGTTCGGAAGTATAGGAACCCGAGCCGTTGCCGCAGATGATATTGGCCTCTGCGGGAGTCGTGCCGCCGATGGTGTTGAATATAGCCCTGTTGCCGATGATTACCCCGGCGCTCCCGTTTCGCAGGGCGCGGGTGGTATCGGCACTGGTGCCGATAAGATTGCCGATCACCCGGTTGGAACTGGTTCCGGGATCATAAATTATGACCCCGCCGCTGAAAGGAAAAATATCCCCGCGATTACCGGAGATGATATTGCCCTCACCGGGGGCTGCTCCGCCGACGTCATTAACGCTGGCTCCGTTTCGAATAAGTACCCCGGCGCCGTTGGGAAGAGAACTGGTGCCGTAAACATTGACCCCGATAAAATTACCCGTAATCCGGTTATATATCGTTCCGGAGCCGTTCAGGAAAACGCCGTAATAAAGATTGCCGGAGATGATGTTCCTTTCCGGTTCGGTCGAACCGCCGATGGTGTTCTCGGTGGCATGGTCGGTGAGCGTTATCCCGGCGCCGTTGACATTGCCGTTGCCCAGGTAACCGGTACCCCGGTAATTGCAACCGATATAGTTGCCGCTGACGCGGTTGAACGAGGTCCCGGAGCCGCTGATAAGCACCCCGTCGCCATCGTTGCCCGAGATGAGATTACGGTCGGTTGCGGCAGAACCTCCGATCAGGTTGAACCGGGCGCCTTCGGAAATCAACACTCCCGCTTCGGTATTGGCCAGCGGGAAGAGGCCGGTGATATCCGCTCCAAAATAATTGCTTTTAACTTCGTTGGCATCGGTGCCGTAACCGGTGATAACCAGGCCGCTACCTATATTCCCGGAAATATGATTTCCCTCGGCGTAACTTCCCCCGCCTACAAGATTATTATGGGCGCCTTCGCACAGGACCATGCCGTTCGCTCCGTTGCCGGGGCCGGTGTTGCCGGTGATGTCCGGGCCGATAATGTTGTTGACGATGCTGTTGTCGAAAGCGCCGGAGGCAATCACGACTCCCGCGCCGTCGTTGCCGGAAATCAGGTTGATGTCACCGGGTTCCGGACCGCCGATGACATTGTCCGAAGCCTTGTCGATAAGACCCGCCCCGTTCCGGTTGCCGTCGATCAGCGTACCGTTGCCGTACATCCCGATATAATTGCCGAGTACGATATTGCCGATCGCGCCGGAACCGCTGATACAGAGACCGTAAGTATGATCGGCATCGATACCATTGCCGATAATCACGTTGCGGCGCGAATCATCGGAACCCCCGATGCGATTGTAAGCGCCTTCGATATAAATGCCGTGGTTGCGGGCGCGCTTAATGGTCAGGCCCGTGATTTCGTTGTAACTCGAAAAGATATTAAAAGTGTTCGTGTAAAGCGGATTGTCCACGGCGTCGACGGCTGTCCGGTTTTCGCCGCTTATCACGGTGCTGTCATCGGTCAGGTTTAACGAACCCAGATTCAGCCTGATTGAAAGAGTATCATAGGTAACGATTATCGTATCGGAACCGGGCAACGCCGCGGCTTCTTCCAGGGCTGCCCGCAGGGTGCAGAAACCCGAATCGGGCGTTTCATGGTCGCAGCAGAGAAAATCGCCGGGGGAGAAATCGTGGCTGTCGTTCAGGGATGTAACCGTAAAGGTTTCGCTTCGGGCTGCCACGAAAACGAGCATACTGAAAATTAAAATATATCTGGCGGTTTTAAGAAACATTGTCTAAGTTAAAACTACTTCAAAAGAATCATCTTTTTTGATTCATTGTAATTGTCCGTTTTTATCCGATAAAAATAAACCCCGCTGGCGACCGGCTGGCCGTTTTTATCGAGACCGTCCCACTCGGCCGTGTGCCGCCCTGCGGTTTCTTCCCGGTCCACCAAAGTCGCGACATTTTGTCCAAGGATGTTATAAACCGTAAGGTTGATCCGGCTCCGGCGCGGGAGTGTATATTCGATGGTCGTGGCAGGGTTAAACGGATTAGGGTAGTTTTGCGACAGTGAATAAGTTGTCGGCAGCAGTTCTTCGTCGGTGGGGGTAATCTCGGTCAGGATACCGCTGATATCGTACATGTGGATCGAGTACCCGTTGGAGGCACCGATAATGTGCTCGTAAGCGGAGATGATATGGCCGCCCCGACCGCCGTAATCGACTACTTTGGGAACGCCGTCAACGATATCAAAAACGGTGATACCGAGATCACCGATCGTATACAGCCGATCGCACGACAGGGCGCAATCCCTGACTGGCAGGGGGATATTAATCGAAGTATCGACCGCGGTTTTTACGGGATTGTTGATATCGAACAGAATCAGTTGGTAATTGGAGAACACAAGCAGACGGTCGTTCAGCCTTGATATCCGACGGGCGTCAAAAGGCAAGCCGATGGTGGAGCGGAATTCGACCGAAAAGTTGTCATAAATGCGATATATCCAGAGAGTGCTTTTATCGGTGGAGATAATCAACAGCGAATCCATGGCGGCGATATCGAGGATGTCGTCAAGCGTCTCAATCGAAGCCCGGGATCTGACCTCCCCGGAATCAGAAACACTGAATACGTCGACCCCGGAACTGCTTGCCGCGAAAAACGAATACATCGTATCGATTTTATGCTCATTGAAAAGGATTCTATCGACACTGTCGCGGGTGACCGGAATGTAGCCCTCGTAAATTACGGGGTAGACATTGATATTGTATATCAGGGCGCTGTGCAACTTGGGATAATAAACATACAGTTTGTCGCCGGATAGCTGCAAGGCGCTGGTATTTTTCAACCCGCTGTAAATGGTGTACCGAAAGGAGGGTCGGCTGTCGACTTCCAGCCCGTATTTGTCGACCGGGTTGTTGTCGCCGCCCGTATACAGGTTGCTGTAATTGATGACGACATCCTTGATCGGTCCGGGTCGCAGGAACGCCGAAAGCGGGACCGGATTGAATGTGATATCGCTCAGCCGGTAGAGGACCAGTCCGCTCAGGGGGGAGGGAAACAAGATATGCTGTTCGTTTTCGAGCCGGGCAATGGCGCCGTTGAGTTTCTTGTCGGGGAAATCCAAAAGCGTGACCTCGGTGCTCGACAGGTCAAAGCGGTCAATTACCTCAATCAGCGACTGACTGGAATCAAGAGCAATCACAACCGAGTCCGTCGCCAGAATGCGGGACGGGGTGACCATCAGGTCAACCGTATCCTGAACCACCGGCGGATTATGGCCGAAGCGCCCGAACATGATTTTATTTTTATTGGAGGCGATTATAAGAGTCGAGTCGCTTTTCAAGAACGAGGTTGCCTGAAACGGGATGAACAGGTAATCCAAAAATTCCCCGAACCCGACCCCAGAAATATCGTAGCGAAGCAAACCGTTGTAATCATCAAGCGCGTAAAGTTCGTTGCCGTAAACCTCGACCCGGGTATAATGAATGCCGGTCATGCTGGAATCGGCGAAGGTCATCATTTTATAGTTAATCATCGAATATCGCAGCAGGCCCTCAAACCCGGCGCAAATATACAGGTCCTGGCCGTGCAGAGCGAAATCGTGGAAAGGAAAATCTATCTCGACCTTGCCGAGGATAGCGACATCAGGCATACGGCCAACATCGAGGAAATATATTTCGTCGGCATAGGTGCGTACCGCGAGAACGGAACCGTATAATTTCTGGGTGAAGGGTTCCGAATTCAGGAAAATATTGTCCACCGACTCATAAGTGTTGGTATAATCGTCGTAAGCCAGTACCAGCACGCCTTCGCGGGTGGTGGCGATGGCAAAACTGTCGAGCGCGGTAACCGAATTGAAAGTGTTCCACAAGAAAGTGTAATCCGGCGTGGAGTTGATTCCCGCGCGTGCTGACACCGCCAGAGCCAGAAACAGCAGGAAGGTGCTCAATATCTTTTTCATTTTATCAACACCATCTTACGGGTTAACCGTTGTTCGCCCGCGGTGAGGCGGTACAAATATACCCCTGACGCGTAAGGCGTGCCGTCGAATTTGACCTGATGGTTCCCCGCCGCCAGATTGTCATCCACCAGGGTCGTCACTTTCTGCCCGAGAACATTATAGACATCCAGTTTCACCCGGACGCGTTCGGGCAGCGAGAAATTTATCTCGGTCGCGGGGTTGAAGGGATTGGGGTAATTCTGAGCCAGCGCACAGTTGCGCGGCAGTACTCCGCCGTCATCGCTTTTCTCTTTGACGTCGGTGATGATATCCCGAAGTGTCAGGTTACTGCTGTTGTGGTTGTCCAAAAACAGCCGGGCGGTGTTTTTGCCCCTTTGCGAGGAAGCGTCGAAATCCCAAACGTAAACGTCGTTGGCCTCGCCGATTAATATCAGTTCCACCTTATCGTCATGGTCGATATCGTCTACCAGGGGTGCGAACGGGGTCGAAAAGACCATGCTGGTGCGGGTCGGCGTTTCAATTGGCCAGCCGGGCAGAGGCGTGGCGGTATAATCGAGGATGTAAAGCATTTCCGTGCCCGTGCCGGGGAAAATGTGACCCGAACGGATAATGATTTCCGGGTGTTCATCGCCGGTCAAATCGGCTACCATCGGCACTCCGAAGGTCACTGGTTGCTGGATAACCTCGCCCTCGGGTCGTCCCGAAATGGATATATACGGCGTCCCGTCAGCGCGGAAAATATACAAGGAGGCGATATCGAGTTCGAAAAAAGTGCACAGGATTTCCGGGGAATCATCGAGGTCCAGGTCCGCCGCCATCGGGAAGGAACTCAGCCAGCCGTCCACCGCGGGAAGGGTCACGGGCCAGCCGGGGAGGATATCGGTGCCGTAGGTCAGCGCCCACAGGGTGCGGGTGCCGTCGGCATCATAACCGCTGGTAATAATCTCGGGCAGCAAATCGCTGTTCAAATCAGCCAGGACCGTACCGTAGACAACGACAGTGTTGAGGACATAGGGCTGGGGCATGTCGAATGCGGGCAGACCGTTCCGGCCTTCGAAAAGACCGACACCGGTATAGGGCATACTCGACGAATAAGTCACGATAACTTCGTTGACGCCGTTGCCGAGCAAATCAGCCGAGGTTACGGCGTTGCCGCCGTAATAAAACGACGACGACGGCTGCTGGTTGAACGAGGCGAAATAACCCTCGAGCGAATAAAAATAGGAACTGCCGTCGAATTTGTAAGCATAGATGTCGCCGACCTCATCGATAATTGCGATTACCGAATCCTGTTCCGGGCTGAATTGCGTGACCACGGGAGTGGGATAGCCATAAGCTTGGAATCCGGTTGGACAGAAACGGGGCCAGCCGGAGACAATTGAACCGTCATCGTTGAAAACGTAAATGCCTTCTTCGTTGGTGACGATAATTTCCTTACGGCCGTCCCGGTCGATATCATATACCGCCGGCACACAGCGGGAGTCGATTCCATCGAGAGCCGGGAAACCCGGAAGCGGCTGCCCATCGTGAGAAAATACGTTAAGGCCGTAATCGGTCCCGACGATTATTTCCTTGAAACCGTCGTTATCGAGGTCGCCCGCCACCGCCGTCAGGGCTCCGCGGCCGGTCAGGGTCTGCGGCCAGCCGGACGCGAACGAGGACAGAATCAACACCGAAACGGTATCGACTTCGGTGCCGGCGCCAAACGTACCTTCGAGAATAATCGTGTACCGTCCCGGTTCCAGACCGGAGATATTCCAGTTAAATATCAAGGTGTCGAAAATTTCACTGGTCAGGGTCATAAGCTCGACCGGTGCCTCGCCGTTGAACCGGTACGATATTGTCAATGATTCGTAATCCGGACCGTAAATCGAGCCGTAGATGGGGATGTTATATTGCATTTCCTCGTCGTTCACCGGCGAGGATATCGTCAGCAGGTTGTCGTTGACGTAGATGATAGTAACTTCTTGAGTGTTGCCATCGCTGTCGGTCAGGCGGATATTGACAAAGTCGTTGACCGCCGGCATATCGAACACAACGGCGAGCGAGTCCGAAGGCACCGCGGTATCCTCGGCCAAAAGCAGCCAGTTCTCGGAATCTTGGCCGATGGAATAATCCAGCCGCCAGTTCCCGATATACCCGGCTACCGGGGCGACGCGGACCGCTACTGCGCCGCTGTAGCGGTTGAAATTGAGCGGTTCGACAATATGAATGCCGTCGCGAAAAAGCAGGTTGTACGAAGCCGCGATATTCAAGTAACCGTAGCCGGACAAGGAGTCGAACCCGATCAGCGTGTCGCCCTTGTTCAGAGGGTCAATCATGTCGTCGGCACCCCGCTGCAGGATGTCCTCGAGTTCATCGATAGTCAGGTCAGGTCGAATCGAAAGTAAAAAAGCCGCCGCCCCGACCACCATCGGCGCGGCCATCGAGGTGCCGTCGGACAGGTAATACATCGAATCGATAATCCGGACAAACGGCTCGTCGGCTTCGGCGTACATATCCATACCGGTCGCCCGCAGGGAGAGGATATCCCGGCCGGGAGCGATAATATCGACCTGGGGACCGTAAGTCGAGAAATCCGTCAGGAAACCGTCGGAATTGCCGGCACCGACCGTAAAACTTTCCATAAAGGAACCGGGATAGCTGTTGCCGAAAGTACCGGAGTTGCCGGAGGCGACACAGACGATGACGCCGTTTTCGCGGGCGTACAACACGGCCTCTTTTAAAAGGTACGACTCGAAAGTGGTTCCCCAGCTGATGTTCAGGACCCGGGCGCCCGCGTTGACGGCGTAGATGATGCCCGCGGAGCCGATCGAAGTCGTGGCGTTCGGGAAGGTCTTGACAGCCATGATTTCCGCCCGTGAAGATATCCCGGCTACACCGAAATCGTTGGCGTTGGCGGCGATAATCCCGGCGATATGCGTACCATGACCCTGGTAGTCCGAGGGGTCGTTGTCGCCGACGACTTCATAAAGCATGGTCGAGTCGCCGGATAAATCGTAACCGTTGATATCGTCGATATACCCGTTATGATCGTCGTCGATGCCGTTGTCCGGAATCTCGTCCGGGTTGACCCAGAAGCGGCCGGAAAGTTCCGGATGCAGCGGGTCCACACCGGTATCGATTACCGCCACCACCACTCGAGTGGATTCAGTCGGCGGGTTGTTGTAAAACGGCAGAATGTTGACATCGGAGCCAGCTGTCCCGGATTTGAGTACCAGACTGTCGTTGAACGACCCTGCCCGACGCAAAATGCCGTAATATTCCTGCCCGGTGTTGTGAAGATACCATTGGTGGGGGAACAGGGAATCGACCGGCAGTTCGTATTTATCCAGATAATAATCCGGTTCGATATACTCGATATTGGCCGCGCCGAGAGCCGAGATGACGTCTTCAGCAGTCAGGTCTGGGTTATCCTGATAATAAGTATAATAGCGTTCGAAACGGTCGCTTTTTTTCAGGGAATTGTCGAGAGCCGTGGGCGTCAGTTTTTTCAGATGCTGAGTATCGCCGAGTGAACGGGTAATTTCCGTCGTTTTAGCGGCGGGACTTAATTTGACAATGAATTTGCCGGGGACCGGTCGTGGTTCGTCAGCGCCTGATATCGAGACTGCGGTAACCAGCAGAAAAACGAGACAGACTACCCATATGCCCTTCAATGTGTTTATTCTCGTCCTCATAGTTCCTTATCGATAGAGGTGGCTTTTAAATTTTAAGACGAACCAGACCGCCAAAACATAAAATAGTTTTGCGATAATAATATAACATACAGCGTCTTAAACCAAAGTTGTTTTTATACTTAATTAAATAACAAAGACTTATATCCGATGGTTCCGAAGGCGTAAAGATTGCGACGTAATGGAAAATTGCTTATTTACCGCCCTTTTTCGATTCCTTTTCCGGTCATGGGTACGAACCGAACCGGGATAACCCGCGTGTGGGTCAGTTTATCGCCCTGTTTTTCAATGAGATAGAGTTCCTGATAAAGCTCCCCGACCGGGATAACCAGCCGACCGCCCTCGGCCAATTGCTCAATTAGCGGCTGGGGAATATAGGGTGGGGCGCAGGTGACAATAATGCCGTCGAACGGCGCGTGCTCCATCCAGCCGATATAACCGTCGCCGTATTTGACAGTGACATTATCGTAATCCAGGCTGTCCAAAAGAGCGGCCGAGCGCTCGGCCAGCGGCTTGACGATCTCAATCGAGTAAACCTCGCCGACCAACTCGCCCAGCACCGCCGCCTGGTAGCCCGACCCGGTGCCGATTTCCAGCACCCGGGCGAGACTGTCGGGTTTTAAAAGCTCGGTCATCAACGCCACGATATATGGCTGGGAAATAGTCTGGTTCTCGCCGATAGGCAACGGGTGGTCCTCATAGGCCTGGTCGCGGTAGCGCTCGGGGACGAACAAATGTCGCGGCACTTTTAAAAGGGCGTCGAGAACATTCGGGCTGAATCGGTCCCGGGCTTTAATCTGTTCCTCGACCATGTGCTTGCGCTCTGGGGCGTATTCGTCAGGCGTAAGCTCGGTTGCCGAGCAGGAACAACACCAATAATATTGAAAGATAAATATTAATGATAAAATAAGTTTTCGTTTTTTTATAATCATTTCTATACTGGATCGTTTTGATAACCTTTTTAAAAAAGTAAGAGCGAAATAATAATTTTCAAAGTTTTATTTTCCATCTTTTATCGTGTGGCGGAATTATTTCGCGTAGCCTTGCCAAAAATTTCCTCTTGTATCCCCCATAATAATACCGTAACTTCCGTTATCTTATGGACAATTTAGACGTAACCAATCTCTATCTCGCTTTCCGGCGTTCAGCCGAAAAGTACGCCGAGCGCCCGGCGCTAAAAGCCGATGGCGGCCGCGGCCGCACTTACACTTACGCCGAGGTTAATCGGCTCGTGCGGCGCCTGGCGGTCGGGTTGAGCGAGGGCAACTACGCTGACATCAAGGAAATCGGTCTCCTTTCGGAAAACCGCCCGGAATGGGTGATAAGCTATCTGGCGATTCTTGCCTCGGGGAAGACCGTTTTGCCGATCGACGCCAACCTCAAGGTGAACGAGATCGGCTATATCATTGAACACGCTGGTTTGCGTCTGGTTCTGACCTCGCCCAAATTCGAAAATGTCCTGGCCGGAGTGTCTTCGGATATCGAGATATATTCTTTCGGCCCCAATTCCCTCCGGGACTGGCAGCGGTTGTCAGGGGAAGAGACGGCGTACGATGAAAAACATCTGGCTGGTTTGCACGACCCGGCCGCCATGATTTATACATCCGGTACGACCGGCAATCCCAAGGCGGTGGTGCTGACGCATGATAACCTGCTCGGAAATCTCGAAAGCATCCGCCGCACCCTAAAATTCACGACCGACGATATTTTCATATCGGTGCTTCCCCTGCACCATACATTTGAAGCCATGTGCGGATTTCTGGTCCCGATAACGTCGGGAGCGTCCATCGTCTATGTCCGCTCGCTTAAATCGAACGAGATTCGCGAGGATATCGCCTTCAACCGGGGTACGCACATGTGCGGGGTGCCGCTGTTATTCGAAAAAATGTATCGCAATATCAAAAGACGCATCGAGGAAATCCCGTTGTTGGACCGGCTGTTGTTCAAATCGACTTATTTTATATCCTCGCTGACCTGGAAATTATCCGGTGGGATTGGCCGGGCGCTGCTTCGCAAAGTGCGGCGGAAAGCCGGTTTGGATACTATCCGAATGTTCGTCTGCGGCGGCGCGCCTCTGCCGCCGGAAATCGCGCGTTTTTTCAATTATCTCGGGTTCATCTTTCTCCAGGGCTACGGCCTGAGCGAGTGTTCGCCGGTGGTGGCGGTTAATCTGCCGGATAACATCGTGTTCGGTTCGGTCGGTCCGCCGGTGGAAAAAGTCGAGGTGAAAATAATCGAGCAGACCGAAGACGGTATCGGTGAAATAATCGTCCGGGGTCGCAACATCACTCCCGGTTATAAAAATAATCCCGTTGAGACGGGAAAACTTCTCAAAGACGGTTGGCTCTATACGGGCGATCTCGGTTTTATTAAAAACGGCAATATCTGGATTACCGGCCGGAAAAAGAACCTGATCGTTTCCGCTGCGGGGAAGAATATTTATCCCGAGGAACTCGAGGAAAGACTGATGGTTTCGGAATTCATCGCCGAAACGGTGGTGTTCGGTCGGACCAAAGACGCGAAACAGGGAGAAGAAGTCCGCGCCATTATTGTCCCTGACCTGGAACAGTTCCGGGCGCAGTACGATATACTCCCTGAAAATCCGGATATGGGTGTGGTCCGGAATAAAATCAACGAGATTGTCGAGAGTGTCAATAGCGAGGTCGCGGCTTATAAAAGAATCAGCGGGTTCGAGATTCAACTGGAAGAGCTGGAGAAAACCTCGAGCAAGAAAATCAAACGATATTATTACAGCTAAACCAATACCGGCTATGTAACCGCCTGTATTAAAATCACCTTGACATTATTTCTTTTTATTTTATTTTGAATATGAACTTACCTTTATTCGGTACTAACTATCTATTGAAGGAAGGGGAATATTATTAATTAGAGATAATTCATCGCTGTGGGGAGATTTACTGCAAGTTGAAGACATCCGTCATCCGGAATATTTCATCATTTTACCGGTTTAAATATCTTTTAAAGTCTAATTTATCCGTCTCTTATATTTGTGAGGCGGACTTAACGGGCGTTTTGCAAATAAAACAGCCGAATTATTTTAAGGGTTCGGGAAAACGGATATTATGACCGGCGAGAGCATACTGGCTAATTTAATCTAAAATGTCATATTACAAAACTCTTTAAGATTACAATCTTCTTTTCAGCAATTATACATGTATAACAAGTAAATGTTAATAATAATAACGAATATACCCGGTTAAATCTTCGTCCGGGGTATTATTAATGGAAGGAGTAAGAACAGATGCTTCATGTTAAGGAATGCCTGGTATCGGTTATAATCGTTTGTCTGTTGGCCATACCGGGTTTCGGTCAGGTGCCGCCGGTCGTGACGCTTGAAAGTCCCGCCGACGGGGATAGCACCACCGGTTTCGATATGGTTCTCAGCGCCACCATTTCGGGCGAAAGCCCGTTAACCGTCTGGTTTTATGGTGATACGGGCGGCACGGCGGCGGATTTATTGTTTGTCAAGGAAAACGTCACCAACCCGGAAACCATCGATTATACCTGGTCGGCTTCGGTGTTCGAACCGGAAGCGCCTTACACTGCGGCGTTGTGGCATTTCGACGATAATTCCGGAACCGCGGTCAGCGACGAAAGCGGTCACGGCAATGACGGTATTCTCAGGAACGGTCCCGTGTGGACGACGGGGGGGCGTTTCGGGTATGCTCTGGATATGGACGGAACCAACGACTATATGATCATTCCCGATGATACCAGTCTCGATGTCAATCCGGTTGGTGGAGCTTTGACCATGGAAGCCTGGGTTTATCCGCATACCAACCTTACCTATTATCGAACGATCATGGCTAAAAGAGGCTGGCACGGCGGGCCGACCAATTACCAGATGTCGATTGACCCCTCGACCGGTACTCTGATGTATTATTCCTCGACCTCCGGCGGCGTCAAAACCAGTACCATGGAGATACCGCTAAACGAATGGTCATATATTGCCGTGACGCTGGATATGGCTGACGGGAACATTATCTTTTATCGTAACGGGGCGGCCCGTGACACCATCGCCGGCGGCGTTATCGGACCGGTAAACGACGACAGTCTGTATATCGGTATGGGCTATGATACGCTGTATACTTTCGACGGTTTACTGGATGAAGTGCGCCTTACCAAACGCGCTCTGACGGCACGGGAAATTGCGGCCAACTTCATTTTGACAAAAGGCACCTATTATTGGAAAGTCAAAGCCGAGGATGCTCTTGCCCAGGTAACGACTTCTTCGGTCAGAAGTTTTGACCAGATTCCGGCCTATCCGCCGGTATTGTACAATCCGTCCGACCTGGCGATCAT
>JBMOKZ010000100.1:0-2718 GCA_049324195.1 Candidatus Zixiibacteriota bacterium
TAATTCATGTTATATTTGGCTTTTAATCTTTTTATAAATTCCTGGGCATCCATCCAGGAAATATTTTCCACAGGGCAGTTTCCGCCGCAAGCTGTAAAATAAGATGGGTTGTTGCCCATCAGGCTGCTCCACTGTTTCTGGGTTACCTCCGTGGTTTGAATGTAGAATCCCTTGCTTATGGTAACCTTACGCTGAGGTTCGTCCATGTTGCGCCCGGCCTCAGTTGCCGGGCTGCCCATCGTAAAACTTCCGGGACCGATCCATTTGAATTTCATGCCCAGTGAGTTTGTAAAGACTTCAGCCGGGGTTAACGATAAGGATACCCTGTTTTCTTTATTGGCAGAAACGGTGACCCATTCACTTGCCTTGGCAAAGCCTGATTCAGCATCGATCTGGTACTTGCCTGCCGGTAGCTCTATCCCCTGATGAAATTCTTTATTATAATTCATTATTTTGATAACGGCATTGGATGGTTCGGTAGTCACATAGAGGGTGCCCATATCAGGGGGAAACTGCATGTCGATTTTGTTGTCAGTTCCCGCTGAGACAATAACGATTTTTTCTATTGGCGCTCGGTTTGGTGCCTTTGCGATCACCTTATACTTACCCGGTGTCAGCAGCATGCCGGGGCTGTATTCCTTTTGGATGTCGGGAAGGATAACGGTAGCGTCTTTATTGTTTGTGTTTACGTAAAAACGTCCGGTATTGCCGGCATTCTCGACGGGAGGCTTGGCCCGTGCCGACTCGGCGGCGCCGGAAGTCAAGGGATTGGTGGCATTTTCACCGGGGGATCGTTCATTGCTGCCGGCATTTTCGACGGGAAGCTTGACCCGTACCGCCTCGGCAACCCCTGAAGTCAAGGGCTTGACGGCATCTTCACCGGGGGGGCGTTCGTCAAAGTTCGAAAAGAAAAAGGCAAAAAGCCCCAGACAGAAGAAACCCGATATTCCCGCAATGATGCCATAGCGAATCTTTTTGTTTTCCCGCCGCGGAATGATGTTCCCCGTGGCCCGAGGGTCATCGACAGCCGGGACCTTATCCGATTCGGCCCTGGTTTTTCCAGCCGGCTCGGCGGGCGGGCTTTTCTGCATCTCCCGAGTGTCAGCGGCCGCCTTTTTTTCAGCAGTCTTCCTTTTCTCTGCAGCGGCTTTCTCTTTTTCGAGGACGACTTTCTCTTTTTCAGCAGCAGCCTTTTTTTTCTCGGCAGCGGGTTTCTCTTTTTCAGGAACAGCTTTCTTTTTTTCGGTGTCTTCCCGGGTATCTGCCGTATCCCCGGCCTGCAACGGTTTGTAACTGACCTTGCCGGATTTGTGTACGACCTTACCGGCTTTTGCATCCTGTCGTCTTGTCATCTCCATCAGAAGGCTCAGCAGCGGCTGATTAATTTCCCTGATAATGTTCAGGTCGGGATAATCAATCTCGATCGTCGGTCTGTGCCATCCGAGTATTTCATATACAGCTTCTTCCCCGCCGGCGGACTCGGTCGCCGCCGCTACCAGGGTGCCGTTTTGCAAATAGAGGCGCCCTTCTTCCTGTTCCCCTGCTTTTACCTTCAGGGTACAGGAGGTTCCTTCCATTTCCGACATCTGGAGAAAGGAAGGCAGGCTGATGCCATGGAAAATGCCGCCGACGCCACCTGCCATTTCCTGCACCATTTTGTCTGCCAGGGCCGTAAAATCGACCGGCTTTTCAAAGTATCGAATTTCGCGGATGGACTTGATGGCGGACTCGACTTCATCGGTTTCGAAGTGGGTCATGACGATAAAAGGAATACGAGCGTTATTTTTCGTGATCGTTTTGAGTAATCCAAGGTCGCTCGTGGAGGGGGCGTACAAGTCGATAAGAACAATATCGATTTTTGTCTTTTTGAGTGTGGTATCAGATTCCCGAAGGCTTCCCACCGTAAGAATATCGAAATCACTGGCGTGTTCGTGTTCTCGAAGCAGGCTGGAGATTCTGTTAAGTATAAGCGTATCTACACTTACGGAAAGAATTTTCTTCATAAAACCCTTCGGTATTAGTGTTGGACGCCCCAGAAAAATATACTATTTTTTTTTGTTTTAACAAATATTTTTTAAGAAAATCAAGGTTTAAATCAGTTTTTTTTAAACCCATCGGACACTAAATTCGATTTCGATACCGATAGCGATCTGGATAAACAAATCAAAAAATATGCCGCCATGGCTAAAACCGTTTTTGGACAACAATGATGGAGACTACTTGATGGCAAAATGAAACACCCCGTCCCAGGCGGCAAGACCGTCTGCCGTCTGGCGATGGCCCAGGTCCCGGCAACGGCGGATATAAAAGTCAAGCGTGTCCAGAGTGTCGTCCAGGCAGGGATTTGCCGCGTCCACCACCTGTCGTCGCACACAACCGTAAATTGATTCGGCCTCGTCAAAGGCCCCCCGGCGATACAGTTCAAAGGCGCGCTTCAGTTCTCCGGCAACCGCTTGCTTGCAGGCCGCGGCACCCGGATCCAGATGGTCATAGACCTCGTAGATGGCCATCGGCTCTTTTTTCCCCTTGACCTGGACCATGTCCAGAAAACCCGCGGCATAGTCTCCTTTGAGGCGGTTCTTGAACTCCTCAGAAACGATCAGGGGCACGCCGTAATGGCGGGTCAGGGCCTCCAGGCGGCTGGCCGCGTTGACGATGTCGCCGATGACGGTGTAGTCCATCTTGCTGGGAGAGCCGATGTTGCCGGCCACCACCCGG
>JBMOKZ010000101.1:0-20246 GCA_049324195.1 Candidatus Zixiibacteriota bacterium
ATTGCTGTCATATCATAATTAAAATCAATTTCTTTTGTACCTATTTTCTCTTTATTCATCACCCTCCCCACCCTCATCAATCTCCGGATTGATGTGCTCGTCTTTGTAGAACAGCGAGGCCTCGTCGGCAATCTTGTAATCGTCCTTTATCTTTCTTATCACCACGAACGTCCGCGCCTGGCCCGCCGCCACCACCGCCAGAAAATACCCGACTATCGTGGCGAAAATCAAAAAGAGCATGAACGCCATGACATAACTGACCGCACTGTCGCCGCCCAGGGTCACCCAGCGCGAAATAGAAAACGATAATTCGACTCCCGGGAAGATATTGAACATTTCTTTCACCAGGTCGGCGTTCACCGGAAGGTGCGCCAGGCCGGTTTTTATCAGGCGGGTGATGTTCTCGCCGCCGCCCAGGCCCGCTGACCAACCGACAAACTGCACCGAGCGATAGACGAAATAGGCGTAGATGAAACTGCACACCTTGGCGATAACCAGCGAATACAGCGTATAGCCGAACCAGCGCGCCGGCTGCCTGATGACGGTCGAAAATGTTTCCAGAATCACCGAGAAAGCCTCGCCGTGCCGTTCCGCGGCGGCCACCGCCGGCAAAAGCAGAAACGACAGCGTGAAAATGAAGATGATAAACACCGTCAGAATCGCGATGATGAAATTGGGCAGGGCGAAAAAGATAACGAACAGCCATTCCCCGAGATAAGGTATCCGGCTTATCAATCCGACCAGGAAAAAGAGAAAGGCGATAAACAGGATGAAAAGCACGATCGCCAGTTCGGAGAGAAATATTTGTTTGAACCTTTTGAGGGCGAACTTGAGCGCCGCGATATAGGAGAAAAAACGGTTGCCGCGGATGTTCTCGATATTTATCGCCGCCACCGCAAAAAAGCCCATCATGACCGACAACAACGCCAGCGCCGTCCCGGCTCCGAACGCTATCCGGGCGAAAGTCTTATCGAACGAAAAATCCTCAAACGGGAAAAAACCCCAAGCCGATATCAGCAGGCTCAGCCGTTCTCCCTCGATAACCTGGGCGAGGTAATAAAAAATATCGTAAACTGCCAGCCCGACAATCAGAAAAAAGGTCATGACGAATATCTGCTTGGCCGATAACGCCCGGGCCGGTGCCCACATGATATCCCGGAAATTGTAATGTAGCTGTTCCATTTTTTAAATTTTACCCGCCTTCCTCATAATGTCAAGCCCTTTATCCGGAGTCTTTTTAATGAAAATACCATCAAGCCCTGACAGATAATGTCTAAATCTTTTATACAATAATCAAACTTAACCTTTCCCGCCAATTAAAAAGTAAATACGTCCTGTTTTTATCCGACTATAAAGATATCAACCCGGTAAGGTAAAAAGAATGGAAATAAAAGGGCGCTTTTTACAAAACCTGATTAACTGTCTGTCTCGAAAGTACCGCCTGCTGGTGCTGGCGGCCCTGACGGTTCAGACCATCTCACTTTTTATCATTTCTTTCCTGACTTTTGATTACCTGGTAAAAGGCTCCGATTCTGTTTTATACAGCTCGGGAATTTTACTGTTTCCTGTTCTGGGCGCCGTATTTATTCTCTCTCTGGGAGTAAACCTGCTCTCGATTTTTACCGTTTCCGGGGTAGATAAACCTGACGCTTCACAACTAAATAAGACCGGGGCGCTCCCTCGGGATATGACTGATAATTTTAACAACCCGGAGCGCCCCTTCTTATTTGAACGGGAGCTGAAAAACCTCGCCGAAAACGCATCAAGCCGCCAGATCCTTCAACTCTTCCGCAACGCCGAACGGCTCGACATGGTCGAAAAAGACCTGATTCGCCGCCTTGTGGACAATCATCTCACCGACCCTAAAACCGAACTGCTGTTAAGCGAAGTTCAGATATGCACCTGCCGGTTGATTAAGCAACTGGCCGATTTTCATCTGAACAATCAGACCGAAACCGCCGTTAATGACGATTTCTCACGCCTGGAAATCCCGGTGCGATGACTTCCCGATACAATTCTCTGATTTTAAATATGAAACTCGACGACATCCTCGTCGTTGAGCACGCAATCGCGCTGCACCCGCTGGCCGTCGAACTTCCCCGGCCCCCAGATTTTGGCGAATTTTAATTTCTGGGCGAAATCCTTGTGGATAGCTTCGGCGGCGTCCTGCACCGTCCCGCCGACCGGCAGGATAACCGGCGCCTTCCGCTCGACCTCTTTCCCGATTTGCTTGGTGTAAATCCGAATGATGCCGAGCGAATTGAAAATCTCTCTCTTGAACCGCGTCAGGCTCTCGTCATCGATGATCGAGGTATCGACTATTTTGAAGCCGGGGAAGAAAGCCCGAAGCTGCTTGCGTCTCTCCCCGGTTTCATCGTCGTAGATTTTATGGGCGCAGACCAGCGCCTTTTTGAAGCAAATCCGGGGATCCCCGGGCTTCTCGGTCACCTCGGGTTTGAAAATGATGCGTTTTTCCTCGAGTGTCTCGATGACGTACTTGATGTCGTCCAACATCCGGCTGACTCCCAAATCACAGACCAGAATCACGATATCGGCCAGCCGTACCAGGTTGGCCATGTAGGGTTCGTACATCTCCGACGAAATCGGGGGCGTGTCGATAAGCTGAATCTGTATAGTTTCGAAGGTCATCATGCCGGCCAGAGGCTCCCGGGTAGTATAAGGATAATCAGCCACGAGCGGCTTGGCGTTAGTGAGGCTCTCCAGAAGCGAGGACTTGCCGCAGTTGGGCGGTCCGACTAAAATCACCTGCCCGGCGCCCTCGCGTTCGATATAATCCATCGTGGCGGTCTGGCGCGCCCCGTGCTTTTTCTCCGGCGACTCCACCAGCTTCTTGAGCTTGGAGATTTTGTTTTTCATGTCAGCCTGGAGCTTGTCGGTTCCCTTGTGCTTGGGCATTAGCGCCAGCAGTTCCTGAGCCAGGCGCAGCTTTTCCTTCGGGTCGCGTTCGGCCTTGAACTCCCGCTCCAGTTCGTAATAATGCGGCGGTAAATTGGCTGGCATAAGTATAAATTAATAATATTTATAATTTTATCAAGTATTAGAAAACGGGGATAATCGAACGACCGTAACCGCAGGCCGAAAAATTACTTACGGAACTTCTTCAACACCCGCTCGACCGCGTCGCAGATGAAATCGACCTCAGCCAGCTTCAAACCGGGATACATTGGCAGCGTCACTACCCGCTTCCAGACATACGCCGTTTCGGGGAACAGCTCCGCCGTCTGGCCCAGTTTCCGATAAAAGTCCAATTCGTATATCGGTTTGTAGTGCACGCCGCACTCCACTCCCCGGACGGCCATTTCCCGTATAAAAGTATCGCGCGAGATTTTAAGCGGTGTCAGCCGCAACTTGATAATGAACAGGTGCCAGGCGCTCTGGACACTTTTCTCTTCCGGCGGCAATTCCAGAAAATCCGCGTACGGCTTTAAATTTTCAATATAGCGTTCGGCTATTTTCCGGCGCTTGAGCTGGTTCAGGTCGAATTGCTCCAGCTGGCCCAGACCGACCGCGGCATGGATATCGGACATGTTGCCTTTCATGCCCAGATTGACAACGTCGTACTCCCAGCGTTTTTTCTGGCGGCGCACGTAGGCGCCGGCGGTCATGCCGTGCAGTGACATCGTTTTCAGGCTGCGCATGAACTCACGGTGCCGCGACAGCACCATTCCGCCCTCGCCGCAGGTCAGGTTTTTAGTGGCATGAAACGAAAATACGGCGGCATCGGTCACCCGCGGAATACTGCGCCTTTTATATTTCGCCCCGAACGAATGACAGGCATCGGCAATCAACGGCACCTTAAACCGGTCGCAAATTTCGTTGAGGCCCTCGTAATCGGCCGGGTACCCGGCGATATCCACCGGCAAAATACAGGCGGTATTGCGATTGACTTTCCGGGACACCTGATCCGGGTCAATATTGAGTGTCCGGCGGTCGATATCGGCGAATACCGGCCGCGCTCCGCAGTTCAGGATTACCTCCGTCGTCGCCACAAACGAAAACGGTGTGGTAACAACCTCCTTTCCCTGCTGCACCCCGATCAATTTAAGCGCCATCATGATGCCGATCGTCCCGGAGCTGACCGCCGCGGCATAAGGCACTCCGGCGTAACGAGCGATTGCCTTTTCGAACAGAGCCACCTTGGGACCGCTCGTCAGCCAGCCCGATTGCAACGTCCGGGTAACCTCGTTTATCGTTTTAGTGGATACTTTCAGGTCGTACAAACGTATTTTAAGTTTACCCGCCATGAATCATCCGTTCATAAACCGACACCATCAAATCCAGGGATTTCTCCCAGGTATAATTTTCCTTCGCGAACTCGTAAGCCTTACGACCCAACGCGGCGGTCTTTTCCAAATTTTCCGCCAGCTTGACGATTGCCGCCGCCAGTTGGTCGATATCACCAGCAGGAAGCAGCAAACCGGTTTGACCGTCAACAATAACTTCGCTCACTCCGCCGACTCGCGAAGCCGCCGCGGGCCGCGCGCACGCTCCCGCCTCCAGCACCGCCACCCCGAACGATTCGGAAGCCATCACCGACGGCATGACCATGAAATGATGTCGCCGGATAAAATCATAAATTTTTTCGTTGGCGATAAAGCCCGTAAACGTAACGTTGTTCGATAAATTCAGCGACGCTGTCAGTTCTTTCAATTTCGGCGTCATCTCACCTTCACCGGCCATCGAAAGCTGAATATCGGGAATTTTTTCCACCACCCGCGCCATCGCTTTCAGAAGTATATCGGGGCCGTATTTTTCCCGGTGCGCCTTGATAAAACAAATTTTTATCGGCCTGTTTGCGGGAAAAGGCGGCGTCTCGGCCGGAATTTTCACCCCGAACGGAATCACGGTCGTTTTCTTCCCGGCTTCGGGCAGTAGTTTTTCGACCGCCTGTTTCAAAAAATGACTGGTGGCGGTGATACCGTCGGCCTTTTTTAAAATCCGGCGGATCAGGCCGCGAGTGATTATATTCGACGGGAAGTCGATGACGTCCGCCCCCCAGACCGACACCAGCGTCGGTCGGATTTTGACCTGCATCCCCCACAAGCCGAACCCGGCGGCGTAATGGGCATGCACCAGGTCGGGCTGGAACCGACGGGCTTCGGCCACTGCCCGGGACAGATATTTCAAATAGGCCGCTTTGCCGCCGTAAGGAAAGTTGACCGTTTCGATACCCGGCAGTTGTTCCCCGCCCAGAGAAATGAGTTTGATATTAAATCCCCTTCCGGCCATGCCTGTAACCCAGCGCCGGGTATGCACCCGATGCGCCCAGCCGAATATGACCACTTTTTTACCGGACATCAGCACTCCCGAAAAAATCGGGCGAGGGCATCGGTGATAAGGCGTGAGGGCGCCTGCCGCCGCACCCGGAAATCTATTTTGCGGACGCGATGTTTCGCTTTCAGTTGTTTCTTAATTTTATCGATATTCAACCCGACCAGATAATTACCTCGTTTTAACGTCTCGACCCATTCGGTTTCGTTCCGCAGGGTCAGGACCGGCGTTCCCAGAAAAAGAGCCTCTTTCTGCAAGCCTCCGGAATCGGTCAGGACCAGCCGGGCGAAATTGACCGCCGTCAGGTTGTCGCGATAGCCCAGCGGCTCGACCGGCCTGATATTTTTCAGTCGGGTCAGCTCGCGCCACAGCCGAAAAGTCCTCAGGCGTTTTTCCGTCCGGGGATGCACCGGGAACAAAACCGGCTCGTCGATCACCCGGATAATCGCGATTATCTTTTTAAGATTTTCATCGGTATCGACATTGGCCGCCCGATGCGCTGTCAGATAGATATATTTCTTTTCCTCGAGGTTATTCCGTCGCAGCCAGACGGTGTTTTCCGTTATCATTTTCTGCGAACCGGCCAGAAGCTCATACATCAAATCCCCGACGATGACAATGCGCTGTTTGATGTTTTCGTTGAGCAGGTTTTTCCGGGCGGTCGGAGTCGGACAGAACAGCAGGGTCGAAATATGGTCGGTCAAACGGCGGTTGATTTCCTCGGGCATGTCCGGTACGAACGACCGCATCCCGGCTTCGATATGTCCCACCGGAATCTGCCTTTGGGCCGCCGCGAGAGCGCCTGCCAGCGTGGAGTTAGTGTCGCCGTAAACCAGCACCATATCCGGCTTCTCTTTCTTAAAATATCCGGACAAGCCGGCCAGCATCCGCCCGGTCATCTCGCCGTTGGTGTCGCCGTTGATTTGCAGGTTGGCATGCGTTTTCGGGATTTTCAGATAGCGGAAGAAAATATCGGACATGTTGAAATCGAAATGTTGCCCGGTATGCACGATTTTATGAACAAACCGGCGTCGCAGCGCGCCCGCCAGCGGCGCCAGCTTGATGAACTGGGGCCGCGCGCCGACAACCGATATGATTTTGGCTCTAGTACGCATAATCGACACCGATAAACGGTCGGGCCTTGCCCCGGTTTAAGAGACGATTCCTTTGATAACCTCGATCACCTCAGCCTGCTCATCGGCCGTCAGCTCCGGGTAAATCGGAATCGACACCACCTCGTCCGCGGCCCGATTCGAAACCGGGAAATCATCCGCTTTGTATCCCAGATCCGCGAAACATTCCTGCTTGTGGAACGGCAACGGGTAATAAATGCAATGGCCGATATTTTTCCCTTTGAACGCCGCTATCAGTTTTTCCCGTTCAGGCGAGGCAATCGTATATTGATTGTATATATGAAATGTGGAATAGTCCTTCCTGACCGGGAGCGTCAGGCCGCTCAACCCGGCGAGCGCCTTATCATAAATGCCGGCATGGATGAGACGCTTTTTCGACCAACCCTCAAGGTGAGGCAGCTTGACCAGCAATATCGCCGCCTGAAGACTGTCCAGCCGGGAGTTGTAGCCAATCATGTGATAGAAATACTTGGGACTCTCGCCGTGCACCCGAAGCATCCGGCACCGGGCGGCGCCGACCTCGTTGTTGGTGACAATCATCCCGCCGTCGCCTCCCGCCCCGAGATTTTTCGAGGGATAAAACGAGAAGCACCCGAAATCTCCGATTGACCCGGCCCGGCGGCCCTTGTACTCGGCGCCGATCGCCTGGGCGGCGTCCTCGACCACCTTGAGATGGTGTTCGCGCGCGATGGCCATAATCGGGTCCATGTCGGCCACCTGACCGAACAGATGCACCGGCATGATGACTTTAGTTTTCGGCGTGACGGCGGCCGCGATTAAATTCGGGTCGATATTATACGTATCCGCTTCGATATCGACGAAAACCGGCCGCGCTCCCAGTCGCGAGATTACCCCGGCTGAGGCGAAAAACGAAAAATCAGTCGTTATCACTTCGTCGCCCGGACCGACATCGCACGCCCGCAGGGCAATCAACAGGGCATCGGTACCCGATGCCGTCCCCACCGCGTATTTGGTATCGCTCAGGTCAGCGATCTGGTCCTCGAGCTCCTTGACTTTCGGGCCGAGAATGAAAGCGCTGCTCTCGATTACTTCGAGCACGGCCTTATTCATTTCCGGTTTCAAATATGCATACTGACGGGATAAGTCCAAAAGGGGAACAGCCATGGCGGCACCTCAATCTTTCCAGTTCTGATTTTCCAATAGTTGCTCGGCGGGAACGTCGCGGAACTCTTTTGCCGGCACCCCGGCCACGATTATTTTAGGCGGTGCGTTTTTGGTCACCACCGCCCCGGCGGCGACGAGACAATCCTCGCCGATGGTTATACCGGGCAGGATGGTGGCGTTGACGCCGACCCGGGCGCCTCTCTTGAGCACGACGCCCTTGAAATGTTTGAACCGTTCCTCGGTCCGGCCGATATAATTATCGTTCGATGTCGCCACGCACGGAGCGACAAAAACCCGGTCCTCGATTTCCGAATAGGCCGTGATATAAACGTTGGTTTCGAGCTTTACATAGCGCCCGATTTTGCAGAAATTCTCGATGGCCACACCCCGGCCCACAATAGTGAACGCCCCGATGGTGACGTTTTCCCGCACGGTGGATAAATCGGCGATGAGTACTTTCTCGCCGATTTCGGCGCCCCGGTAAATAATCACATGGGTGCCAATAATACAATTGTCGGCAATTCGGGCCGGCGGCAGTTCACTGTCTTTCGTGACCGCCGTGTTGGCGGCTTTCATCGGCCGCTTGCCGATCACCGCGCCGTCGTCAATGCGCACTTCCTCCCCCACCACGGTGTCCCGGCGGATAACGACATGATGGCCGATTTCACACCCGCCGCCGATAACGACGTTGTCCTCGATTATGCAGCCCTCGCCCAGTTTCGTGCCGGGGGCGATTTTCGCCGAGGGAGCGATGACGTTCAAAGACATTAAAACCTCTAATTTTCAATATTATTTTCTTAAAGCTTTTTTTACTCCGGGGAACCAGCCCAGAAAAGCCTCTATAAAATATAGTACCCGCTTGTAATCGTCGGGTTTCTTTTCCGCCAGCTGGCGGAAATATTCCAGGATAAAGGTCAGCAGGAGCGCCCCCAGAACGGAAAAACCGAAACTGCCGGCGACGATCAAAGTCCGCTGCGGCCGGCTTCGCACCTCGGGTACCCGGGCGTAATCAAGTACGGATATCGACGGCGCTTCTTCGTTCTCGTGAATTTTCGCCTGCTCCAGCTGCTCCAGCAGAATGGTGTAAAGCGACTCGTTGACTTTCACGCGGCGGTAAAGGCTCTCGTATTCCCCCTTGAGCATCGGAATCGAGGAAATCGGAAGCGAGAAGAAGGAGCTGTCGGGATTGGATGATTCCAGCATATCCAGGCGGTTCTTGATGATATCGCGCTTCCGCCGTTTCTCCACCAGTTCCGGGTTATCTTTGCCCAGCATCTGCTCGGACATCTTTAAATCGATTTCGATTTCGGTCAGCATTACTTTCAAGCTGACCGCCTGTTCGATCGCCAGCCGGGTCTGTTCGTCAAAATCGACGGCTTTGTTGTCGATTTGAAATTTCTCGAACTCTCGCTGTAAAGAATCCAGTTCGGTCTGGACCTGATGCAGCCGCTCCTCGATAAATATCCGGTTCTGCTTGGCGCGCGAGTTCACTATCTCCCGGTTCAGCTTGTCCAGCTCCTCGACGAAAGCATTGGTGACATCGGCCGCCATCTGCGGGTCCTTGTCCTCGAATGATACGCTCAACAACCCCTCGGGGGTGACGACGAACTTCGAATGAGCCATCACTACCAGGTAAGTTTCGATCATGTTCGAGGTGCCGTAATAATTTTTCAGGTCGAACCGCTCGATAACCCGTTCGACCAGTGTCCGGCTGGAGAGGATGCGGGCGTGGACGTCGGACGACGTCACCATTACCGGCAGGTTCAGTCCCTCGGTAATCGACACCACCTCGGCCAGCTTGGAATATCCCCCGATCGGGGTGGTGGTGTCTTTGGGGGGCAGCATCAGGGAATTGGCCTCGTACCACTTGGGCAGAGACATCGAAACAACCACTGCGCCCAGAGTCACCAGGATAACCAGTCCGATTATCATCCCCCGATGCCGGGCCAGGGTTTCGAAAAAACGCCAGATATTGTTTGTTTGGGTTTCGTTCATGGTCTTGTCTCGGATACCTCGATTATCAATTCGTCGCCGTCACGGACAATCGCGCTCGCTGAGGTAGTACGGCTGATTGTGGAAATACGATCGTATATTTTAATCTGATGCCGGTTGGCGTTGTTCAAGAAGCCCCCCGCCTGGTCGATATAAAACTGGGCGTCCTTGTCGGAAACCAGGGGGAAATACCCCGGACGCTGGACATAACCGCTGACTTTCACGTACCCGAGCTTCATCGGAACAAAAACCGAATCGGCCTCTTTCAGGATGAAACTATCGAAAGCACCACTCTCCACGGAATTCCGGTTCAACGCATAGCGGGTGTCACCCCCCTTGTTGCGGAGGGCTTTGTTTATGCGGCGGAAAACGGTTACATTTTCGGGATTGGCGTCCTCTGTCAAACCACCGGCTTTCTGTAAAAGCTCAGCCAGGGTTACCCCTGAAGGCATCGCGAAAATACCCGGCCGGTTGACTTCTCCGAAAACCGTCAGTTCATACTGGTCCGAACCGCGCTCTCCGGCCGGCACGATAATCACGTCGCCGGGCGCGATTTGCCCCTCGCTTATCAGGTCTTTGTCCGGGTCATTGGCGCAGTAAACAGCATCGAGGTCGGCGCGTGAGGTCACCCCCCCGGCCAGCGCCAGCAGCAGCGCCAGGTTATCACCGGGCAGGTATTCAATCGCGCGGGGAGTGTTAACCTCGCCCGTTACCTGCACCAGGTCACGGGATTTCGCAGGGACGAAAAGGCGATAACCGGCATAAAGACAGGGATTATAACTGTTATCCCCGAGAAATCGCACCCGGTCCAGGTCGATTTTCTGTTCTTTTCCCCCGCCGGAGAAAACGATCCGCCGGGTCGAGCCCCGCTCCGTCACCCCACCCGCCATGGCAACCAGTTCCGAAACCAGATTAGAGGTATAGCCGACATAAATATCCGGTTTGACAACCTCCCCGGCTACCGTTACCCCGACCTGGTACGGTTCCCGGACAGTGATATCGATATCTTCGACATTGTAAAGGTTCCTAAGAGGCGGATAAAGAACAACCCGCACTTCGGACAGGGTTTTTCCAGCCAGTTCAAAAACACCCAGGTTCTGGTCGATGAGTTTTCCTTCGGGATTGACCTGCAACCATAAACTCGGCAGCTTGGTTTTGATAAAAGTGATAATCAGTTTTTCGCCGGGTCGAAAGAGATACTTGTCCGGGTCGACCGGCTGGTCGTAATATCGATAATTATTCAGGCTCGCCAAAGAATCGATATTATCGACCGGTTGAGCCAGAAGCGGCGCACCGCCATAAAGCACGGTCACTGCCAGTATAAAAAATAACCTCAAATCTTCCTCCAGAAATAAAAGAGGTCAAACCACCGGGAATGAAAAAAATACTTAAACCAGACCGGCTTGTCAACCTCTTAGCTCGATTAACCCTGATGCGCGGGCGAGGACTTATCCTTCTTTTCACCCTCGTCGGCATTAACTTCCCCCATTTTACCCGTGTTGTACGCCACTGCTGCCTTGACGAAATCCCGGAACAGGGGATGCGGGCGGGTCGGCCGCGATTTCAACTCCGGATGGAACTGGACTCCGACAAACCAGGGATGATTCGCGATTTCGATTATCTCCACCAGGCGCCTGTCCGGTGACACACCCGATAAAACCAGGCCGTCCCGGGTCAGCATTTCCCGGTAAACGTTATTGAACTCATAACGGTGGCGATGCCGTTCGGAAATTTCCTTCTCCCCGTAGGCCTGGTAAGCCTGGCTTTTTTCCTCCAGCACGCACGGATAGGCGCCCAGCCGCATTGTCCCGCCCAGCTCGGTCACTCCCTCCTGGTCAGCCATAAGGTGAATCACCGGGTGTTTCAAATCGCGATAGAACTCATAACTGTGGGCTTCCTCCAGACCGCAGACATTTCGGGCATACTCGATTACCGCGCACTGCATCCCGAGACAGATCCCCAAAAAAGGAATCCGTTTTTCCCGGACATAGCGGATAGCCTCGATTTTCCCTTCCACTCCGCGTTCGCCGAACCCGCCCGGAATCAGCAGGCCGTCGACATCATGCATGAACTTATCAGCCCCGTTGTGCTTGATATCTTCGGAACTGACCCAGATCAGGTCGACCTCGGCGTCGTTCACCTCGCCGGCATGGATGAAAGACTCGATTATCGATTTATAAGCGTCCTTCAATCCGACGTATTTGCCGCAGATGGCGATTTTTATCCGGCGGCCGGGATTGATAATATTGCTGACCATGTTTTCCCATTCGGTCATGTCCGGTTTGGGCAGGTCGAGATTGAAATGTTCGCAGATAATCTGGTCAACATCCTGAACGAGGAGATTCAACGGCACCTTATAAATGGTCGATACGTCCTGTACGACAATCACGTTGCGCACCGGGACCGAGCAGAACAGGCTGATTTTCTTGCGCAAGTCATCGGATATCGGCTTGGCCGAGCGGCACAGAAGCATATTCGGTTGAATCCCTATTTCCCGCAGCTGCTTGACCGAGTGCTGGGTCGGTTTGGTCTTGAACTCGCCGGCCGAGGTGATATAAGGCACCAGCGTCAAATGCAGAAACATCGTGTTCTGCGGTCCTTCCTCGAGACCGATCTGCCGGATCGCCTCCAGAAACGGTAACGACTCGATATCGCCCACCGTTCCCCCGATTTCGGCGATGATGACATCGGGTCGGGGAGTTTTGTTCTTCAGAATTTTCACCCGGTTCTTGATTTCCTCGGTGACGTGGGGAATCACCTGGACGGTCGCCCCGAGATAATCCCCCCGCCGCTCGCGGGTTATGATGGTATGGTAAATCTGACCGGTGGTAACGTTGTTATCCTTGCTCAGCGACTGGTTGAGAAACCGTTCGTAATGACCAAGATCGAGGTCGGTTTCGGAACCGTCGTCAAGGACAAACACTTCGCCATGCTGGAAGGGATTCATTGTCCCCGGATCGACGTTTAAATACGGGTCCAGCTTGATGTTCTGAACGTTCAGCCCTCTCTTTTGCAGGAGCAGACCGATGGAAGCCGAGGCGATCCCTTTCCCCAGAGCGGAAACAACACCACCTGTAACAAAAATATATTTTGTTTCGCTCGCGTCTGACATAACTCTCCTTATCTATATAAAAGGTCCAATTCCTTCAAATCGGCCGGGGCGTCAACCGACACCACCCGGTTTTTGGTCACAAACACCTTCATCAAGCCGCCGTTTTCCAGAATCCGCAACTGCTCCAGCGACTCAGCCTTCTCGTGCGGAGTTCGCTTCCACCCGGCATACGCCTCCAGAGCTTGGCGGCGGTAAAAATAAACGCCGATATGCCCCCAGAACTTGAACTGCCGGGCTCGGTCTTTTTCCTCCGCATGCTGCAAATAAGGCAGCGGATAGCGCGAAAACCACAGCGCCCGGCCATCCTGTCCGACTGCCACCTTCACCAGGTTGGGGTCGAACAACCGGTTGTCTTCCTCGATCCGGAATGCCAACGTCGCGTATCCGAGCTTTTTTTCCCGGCGCATCTCTCTCACCACCCGGTCCAGCACGGCGCCGGTCAACCCGAAATTGTCTGCCTGGATATTGATGATAATTTCGCCGCCGGTCTTCCCGATTACTTCGGCTACCCGGTCGGAGCCGGTGCGGTGCCGTTTCGATGTCATCACTACCTCGGCGCCGAACTCTTCGGCCGCCTTTTTAATCTCTAACTGGTCGGTAGCGATTATCAACCGGTCTATCGTACCGGCTTTTATGACCTCGTTCCACACATAAAAAAGAAGCGGCTTGCCCCGGTAGGGATAAAGCACCTTACCGGAAAACCGCCGGGAGTTCATGCGGGCCGGAATTACCGCAATCACCTCATTTTTCATTTGTCCAATACTCGCGGAACATGAAAATACTCATCATCTTCAAAAGGAGCATTCATCATGGCCTTGTCGCGGGGCAAAGACGGCGTCACCATATCTTCGCGTAAAATCCCGTCGGTTCCGACCCTTCTTTCGTCCAACTCAATCCCTTCGGTATCAACGACTTTGAGCTGGTCGATATAATCCAGAATAGCCGTCAGTTCACGGGTGTATTGTTCTGTCTCTTTCGGTGTTAAATTCAGTCGGGCAAGGCCGGCGATGTGCTTGACCTGTTTCTTTGATATTGGCATAGGTTATATTATATAAGACGGCTTTCTCAGTCAAGGTAAAACATCTCCCTGTGCCTTAAATATAATCCGGTTTCCGACCCTAAAGTGAAACAGGCTCACAGCCGATGAAAACAGTAAATGTCTCAAATTGAAACAGAGAAGATTATGAAAACATTGAAGTTCCAAAGTGAATCACCGGCTTTCGCTGCCGCCCGGCGATGCGAGGGTTTACCGGCCGCATTTACCCTGACGGCCGAATCCAGCCGGGCCGGTATCGAATCGCTGCTTATCGGTCTGTGTCTGCGCGACTGGCTGACCGACAGCGAGAAAAATTTCCTCGATTTCCTGGCGCCCCGGAACACCCTGTTTTTCGTTCTCAGTGAGGGACAGTTCCTGCACCCCGAAAACACCGAACTGTTTCCCCTGGAACTGATTGAAACAGCCGTTAAAGAAGGCGGGGAAGCGTTCTTCTCCCACCGTCTGCAAACCTCCGGTAGCCACACCAATCAATATTACCGGGTGCACACCGCTCATATTCCAATGAACCTTCAACCCTCCCTGATTCTGGGCATGCTCTGTCCTGACCACCCTGCCACGGAATTCGAGTACACCAACAGCTTTTGCGACCTGGCGATTGCCTTTCGCGAATCGTCCGAAAGCATCGTCGGACTGACAACCGACCTCAAAGCGCGCTATCAAAGCTCCACTCCCACCCTGCTCATTAACCGGTCCTCGGGCCGGCTGCTGGCCGCAAACCCGGCGGCAACCGAGCTTTTTGAACTGTCCCAGCGGCAACTGGCCGACATGGAATACAGCCGGTTCAAACACCGCCTGGCTGATATGATGGCCGGCTATAAAATCAAAATGGACAATATCCCGCAGGGTGAAAACAGCTTGACCATTATGACCTTCACCTCGGAAAAACCCATCGCCCAAAAAGACGACCCTTTCCTGCTGGACCATTTTCTTGATTCCATGATGAACAAAATTTCCAGCACCACTACCGCCGCCAGTTATCTCGGCACCCTGACCGACGATGGTCGGAAAACCGAGGAAACCGAGTTGATCGAAATGATTCTCCATGAAATCAACGAGATGGAAGGCAATCTCAGCCGGTTTTACACCCTGACCAACTGCCGCCATATGCCGCCGCAAACGGTCAATCTCAGGGTCGAACTGGAACAGGCGATTGAAAAAGTAAAAACCCGGTATGATGCCGGCCTCTCGGTCACGATAACCGACAACGCCGGAGTGAACGACCACCGCGCCCCGTCAAGGGCTTTCCAGTGCCTTTTCGAAGCCGTTTTACTGGCTCACCAGGCCGAAAGCGCCCCCGGCGGAACCGTCAGCGTTCGTCTCGAATCCTCGAACGACAACAACCTGACCGCGTTCTTTATCTCGGGCGCGAACGAAAACAAACCAAAAACCGCAAACCGGCACTGGCTCCAGTACTCCCGGTTGCTGGCTAAAAATCTGGGGTTGAACCTGAATCACAGCGTTCAGGAAGACAACCTTAAAATCATAACCGAAATCAATATTTCCAAACAGGACGGCGAGAAATAAAATGCATCAACCATCAAATCACCACAGTCATAAAATTATCCTGGCCCTGCCCGCTGAAGACACCCGGAGATTTTTCAAGGAGACTTTACTGCAGGAAAATAAATACAGCGTAAGCACCGCCGCTTCAGCCGATGAGATTCTGGCTGAACTGGACGAGGCTTCGGTTGCGCTGGTTATCACCGATGTTTCCGCCGACCAGGCTTTCGCTTTAGATATCATCCGGAAAATCAGGTACGGATTTCCCAATGTCGAGACTATTTTTGTGACCGATTCACAGGACGAGGAAAATACTATTTTGGGTATGGAAGAAGGCGCTCTCGATTTCCTGACGAAACCGACGGTTAAAAAACAGGCGCTGCTTAAGATAGAAAAAGCTTTCGAGAAAATAATCGCCCATAAAGAACTGTTCTTTTTGCGCCAGCAGGTGGCCATGAATTACAGCTATGACAACCTGGTTGGGATTTCCAAACCGATGCTGCAAATCAAGGATACTGTTATGCGGATCGCCCCGACCGATATCACCGTGCTGCTTACCGGGGAACCGGGAACCGGGAAGGAACTGGTGGCCCGCACCCTGCACCATCATTCCGCCCGCCGCCGCCGTCCGTTCATTACCGCGGACTGCCGCACCACCCCGGAAAATATATTGACCGAAATGCTCTTCGGTCGTTCCGCCAGAACCTCTGATGGCGAGTATGACCACCCCGGCCTGTTTGAAAAGGCCGACGGCGGCACGCTCTTCCTCGACGAAGCAGGGTACCTGACAACCGAGACTCAGGCGCGGCTTCTGAGATATTTCCAGTATTCCGAGATTCAACCGCTCGGAGAGGCAACTCCCAGGAAAGTCGACGTACGGATAATCGCCGCCACGACCCAGGATATTTCGCTGCTAGTGGCTGAAAATAAATTCTCCGAAGAACTCTATTGCCGCCTGAACATCATCCCTGTCCGGCTGCCCAACCTCGTGCATCGGGTCGAGGACCTGGAAATTCTAACGGATTATTTTTTGCGTAAAATTTCTTATGAAGCCGGCCGGGGCGCTCTCGGCATAACCCGCCCGGCGGTTGACAAGCTCCTCAATCATAACTGGCCGGGAAATATTCGGGAACTTGAAAACACCCTGAAACGAGCCGCCGCGTTCTGCCACGAGGGCCGAATCGAGCTCGAGGATATCGTCTTTATCACCGGCGATAAAACATCCGAGACCCGTAACAGTGTCCCCCGCCAGACGTTGACCATTAAGGGTGGCACGCTGGACAAGAATCAGCGGACATTGATTATCAAGGCTCTGACCGACAACAACTGGAACTATACCAAAACCGCCACGGAACTCGGTATCGGCCGCACAACCCTCTGGCGTAAAATCAAAAAATACAACCTGAAAAAAGAACTGGTTGAAAGCTGAAAGCCGGGGCGCCCATGGACCGCATAGAATCACACCATTTTCGGGACGACGAACCGGCCATATTCGGCTATGATATCGACCAGCTCTGGCCAAAGGACGCCAGCCCGGCGGATATCTTTATCGGTCTGACCAGGGAACTACAGCGCTTTTTCGCCATTCATAAAGGCGTCCTGATTATTCACGAACAGGCCGAGACTCGTTTCACCGCCACGGCGACTTTCAATCAAGGCCGCACCCGCCGCAACTTGTCGCTCAAATTGCCCGGCACCTCTTCCCTGTTTCAAATCGTAGCGGAAAACGGCCAGCTCTATGCCGAAAATTTCACTGACCTGTTCAGCGGCAACAGCTTCGAGCGCCATCTGCTGCTCGAAGCCGACAGCCAGTCATTTATGATTCAGCCGTTAAAATACGACGGCAACGTTGTCGGCCTGCTCGGCTACAGTTCGTCGGACCCGCTGGCTTTTGCTACTTTCGAGGATAATCTTTTAACGACAACGGCCCGGCAGTTCGCCGAACGAATCGGAAAAATGCTGGTAAGAAAATAAGTCCTAATTATTACCGGACGTTTTCAGTTCCAGGGTCTGCTTGATTTCCTGGCGCGCCCGGTTGTGCTCGCTGTTGGTGCGCGAGAACCGGTGCCCCCCCGTACCGTCGGCTACGAAAAACAGATAATCAGTACTGTCCGGATGCAGGACCGCCCGGATAGCTTCCAAATCCGGAGAATTTATCGGCGTCGGTGGCAGTCCCTTGTAACGATAGGTATTGTAAGGCGAATCCTGACGTAAGTCTTTTTTTGAAAGCGACCGTTTCACCCCCCCCAGCCCGTAGATGACGGTCGGATCGGCATCGAGTTTCATCCGCTTTTTAAGACGATTGTGATATACAGAAGCTACCAGCGGTTTTTCGTCGTCGAGCGTCGTCTCGGCCTCCACAATCGATGCCAGCACGACCACCTCTTCGCGGCTCAGGTTATTGTAGTTGCTGTCCGTCCACACCGTGTCGGTCCGGGCGTGAAACATCGCCACCATCTCCTCTACCACCTTTTCGAGTTTCATCCCCCAGGGTATAAAATAGGTTTCGGGGTAGAGGTAACCTTCGAGATACGGAAGGTCCAACTTCTGCAGAAATGCCTCGTCAGTGTTAAGCGCTATCAATTCGGCCGAGTCGAGATTTAGTTTTTCCTGAAGTAACGAGGCTACCCGCCAGATGGGGACACCCTCATAAACGGTCAGCCGGATACGTATAAATTCTCCCTGCTCCAGTTTATCGAGCACCGACCGGCAGGAGTTTTTCCCCGTGAAATCGTACCGCCCCGGCACCAGTTTCTTGTCGATAGCCCGCAATTTCGCCGGATAAAAAAGCATCGTCTTCGATTTTACCACGCCCTTGTCGAGCAGTTCCATCCCGACCGCGCGGAAACTGTCACCCGGTTCGATCACGACGGTCACCACCTGCTCCCCGATATCCACCGGATATAAATACGCGAATGTCAGATACCCGGCGATAATAATAATCACAACCGCTAAAAGTTTTAAAATCAGTTTCCGCATATTTTTAAAATAATACTCCGCGTTCGCCGGTTTCAACTTTAACTTTACGGGGATTCGTCCAGAAACCGCTGCAGGATAATCACCGCGGCCAGGCGGTCGAGCCGTTTTTTGTCCTGCCCCGTTTTCCTGCCGTGGGCATGGATAATTTTCGCAGCCTCTTTCGAGGAATAGTGTTCGTCCACCCGGTGAATCGGACCGCGGTAGAACCCAGTCAGCTTCTCTATAAACCGGTCAACCTCGTCGCATTTGTCCGAGCGGTCACCCGACAACAGCAACGGATAACCAATCACCAGGCCGTCGGGCCGGTAGCGCTCGATAATTTCTTTCAGTCTCGCCAGCGCGGTTTTCATCGAGCCGACTTCGATTGTTTCCAGCGCCGAGGCAATTACCCCCATCGGGTCGCTTTTAGCCAGACCGATCCGGCGTTCTCCGAAGTCGATGGCTATGAAAGTTCTGTCGAGAGAAGTGTTCATGCAAATATCGGTCAGGTTTTACGTTCTTTTTTCTTGGCTGCCGGGAACAGGACATTGTTCAGAATCAGCCGGTAGCCGGGTGAATTCTTGTACAGCGACAGGTCGGTTGGCGGATCATTGATAAAATGCTGGTAATCTTCCGGATCGTGCCCCGCCAGAAAAGTAAACGTCCCGCGGCCCAGATTGCCGTGTATATACCGTACTTCGTCGATATTGTCTGGCATCCCCAGCACAATTACGTGTTTTTTTAAAAGCGATTTCTTGAACCCGGTCACCTGCCCCATGAATCCGTTGACCGTGCTGACATGGTCCTGTACCAGCATGGTCGGCACCGGGTCGAGCTTCGCCGAAAACTCGAAGAGGTAGAAATAATCCGAGGCCTGGGCGGGAAACCGGAGCATCCGCTCCGGGTATGTGTCGATATCCGACCGCCGGTAAGCCATGGAGTTGTAGTTGGGCGTAAAATTCTCGAACGCAAACGTCTTGCTGTAATCCAGCTTTTCCGTCGCCCCGGGGTCGATCGGGTCACCGTCAAACTCCCGCGGCACGATATCCACACCCTCGGCCGCCAGCGCGATATCGATCGTCTCCGGAGCCGAACACATCGAGAAGAAGAACCCGCCCCGGCGGACATAATCGTAAATCGTCCGAGCCACGTCCCCCTTCATCACCGACACCTTTTGATATCCCAGCTTGTGCGCCATCTCCTCGTTGGTTTTCACCTGCGACTGGTACCAAAGAACATTGTGGAAAGCCCCATAAAACTTCCCGTACTGCCCGGTGAAATCCTCATGATGGGCGTGCAGCCAGTCGTAATCCTCCAGCCCCCCGGAAAGAACCTCCTCGTCCCAGACCTTGTCGTAGGGAATCTCGGCATAGGTCAGAGCCAGCGTTACGGCGTCGTCCCACGGGTCGTTGGTCGGCGGAACATACACCGCGATTTTGGGCGCTTTTTCCAGCTCGACCCGCTCCATGTTCTCAACCTCGATTTGCCGGTAAATATCGGCCACCTGCCCCGAGCTGACCTGCTCGTAGGCCACTCCCATTATCAGACACAGGTCGGCCAGTTCCCGGGCGTAATCAATCAGAAACGAGCCGCCCCGGTAGTTCAACAGCCATTGGCCCTGGTAACCCTTTTCCAGCGCTTTGTACATCACCCCGTAGGCCTTGAGATGGTCAGTCTGAGTGTTGTCCATGGGAATCAACAGCGAGGTCGCTGTAAGACTAAGCGGCAATACTATTAAAACAATCGGCAATATTAATATGAAAACTATTCGGCGCATAACACTATATTAAACAGACGAACTCAAAGACGGTTTCTTTATTTTTCGACCGCCGGGACGCTTTTATTCATTCTTATTCGCGTCTTTCATGACTTTTCGACGGTACTCCCGGTATTTGTCCAGGTATTCCTTTATTTTGCCTTCCCGCCCGACACCATTGGGATGGAAATACTGCGTTCCCTTCAGCCCCTCGGGGAAATACTCCTGGTCGGTCAGGGCGTTATCGAAATCGTGAGCGTATTTGTACCCCTTGCCGTAATCGAGGGCTTTCATCAGCGAGGTCGGGGCGTTGCGAATCCA
>JBMOKZ010000102.1:0-20179 GCA_049324195.1 Candidatus Zixiibacteriota bacterium
TCAAGCTGTTGTTTTCGACCGTGCTTTTATATACGGCGATTTCTTTTATCAGAAGAAAGAAAAACGCCGAGCAGGCCGTTTTGGAAACCGGTCGCGGCACCTATTTCCTGGTGACCGTGGTGGTGACCTTTTTCACCGGCCTGATTGCCGCCCTGATCGGTATCGGCGGCGGGATTATCATTATCCCGGTGCTGTTTCTGGTACTGAACCTGCCCCTGACGATCGTGCGGGGAACCTGGTCCTTCACCTTCGGGTTCGCGGCGGCGGCTTCGACCGCAGTTTATTATATCAACGACCGAATCGATTTCTCCCTGGTCCCACCGATTATCGTCGGAATCATCGTCGGAGGGAAAATCGGCGGCTATCTGGGAACCAAAGCCAAACCCTTCGCGGTCAAACTGGCCTTTTTCATTTTACTGTTGTACACGGCATTCAAGCTGGCTTATCAACCTCTCCGGAGCATGCTATGAGCAACCATGACCGGCAGATAAAAACCCTGGTGGGGCTTCACACTTTCCTGTGGTATTTGTTAATCGGCTGGTTTGCCCTGACGGCGGGTCTGTATCTTTTACAGGTCGCGGCGGCGGGGTTTTTCTCCGAAACAGGCGTAATTCTGACAGTTGCGGTCACGATTCTGAGGCTGACCGTGATGTCCGAGCAGTTCCGGAAAGCGGACAATCGCCGTTTTCAATTGATAAATTACCTTCTAATATCGATTATATTGATTACTATCTTATTTAAACGGTTCTTATGACGGTCACACGGAATATTCTGATTTTCTGCGATTTCGACGGAACCGTCGCTAAAATGGATGTCGGGTATAATTTTTTTCGCCATTTTTCCGATGGTAAGAGTATGGAACTTATTCCCGATTGGAAATCGGGCAAAATCTCCAGCAGGGAGTGCCTTATGCAGGAAGCCGCGATGGTAAAAGCGACCCCTGATGAAATTTACAATTATCTCGACCGCTTCGAAATCGACCCCGGTTTTCCCGAGTTCGTCGAGTTGTGCCGACGCAATAATACCCGGCCCGTGATTCTTTCCGATGGTTTCGATTTTTATATCAAATATATCCTCAAAAAAAACAATCTGGCCCACCTTCCGGTTTATTGCAACCGGGCGCATTTGGAAAATCGGACTATCAGGGTGGAATTCCCGTACGAGAACCATTATTGCGAACGATGCGGCAATTGCAAGGGGGAAAGAATCGCTGAAATCCGTAGCCGCTCGGAAAACCCTTTCCGGACGGTCTTTATCGGTGACGGTTTGTCCGATACCTGCGCTGTCGGCGAGACTGACCTGCTCTTCGCGAAAAAAGATTTAGAACTATATTGCCTTGAGAATAATATTCCTTATAATAAATATGTGGATTTTTATGATGTGGCCCGGACTCTTGTCGCCGGCGGCCACCTGGTCGAGTAACTCCTAACCTAAAAATATGGTGTTGATGTGAAAGCAATAATAATGGCCGGCGGTTTTGGAACCCGGCTTCGGCCTCTGACAATCAATACGCCGAAACCGATGGTGCCCATTGGCAACCTGCCCATTATGGAACACGTTGTATCCCTGTTGACCAAACACGGCATTACCGATATAACCTCGCTTTTGTATTTCCAGGCCGACGATATCAAAAATCATTTCAAGGACGGCAGTACGTACGGCGTCAAGATGAATTACGTCAAACCGGACGAGGATTTCGGCACGGCCGGGGCGGTCCGGTTCGCCATGGAAAACAGCAACGAACCGATTATCGTCATCTCCGGCGACCTGATTACCGATTTCGACCTCACCGATGCCATCCGCTGGCACCGCGAGAAAGAATCTGAGGCCACCATTCTGTTGACCCATATCGAAAACCCCCTGCCCTACGGTATTGTCATCACCGACGCCGAGGGCCGGATTGTCCGTTTTCTCGAGAAACCCTCATGGGGCGAGGCTTTCTCCGATACCATCAACACCGGCATTTACCTGCTCGAACCGAGCGCGACCAAACTTATCCCTTACAAGAAAAATTTCGATTTCTCGCAGAATCTCTACCCGCTGATGCTTTCCAAGAAAATGCGGCTGTACGGCAAGATTATGCCCGGCTACTGGAAAGACATCGGTAACGTCGATGAGTACCTCAAGGTACACCACGACCTGTTCGCCGGCGAACTGGAACTGGATATGAAAGCCGAGAAATTACCCTCCGCCAACAGCCGGATTTTTAAGGGGACCAACGTTCAACTCGAGGACGGCGTGCAGATGTCGGGAACGGTGATACTGGGCAACGACGTTTCTATCGGGGCCAACACCCGTTTGAACAATTGCACGATCGGCCATCGCACCCGCATCAGCCGCGGCTGCGACATAAAGAACAGCATCGTCTGGAACGACAATTTCATCGGCAGCGAAACGGTAATGGACAACGTCATCGTCTGCGACCGCTCCCAGATCGGCCAGAACGTGAAAATACTCGACAATGTCATTATCTCCGACGAATGCACGATCGGGGATTCCGCCACCGTCCGGGCTAACTGCAAAATCTGGCCGAACAAGACCGTCGACGAAGGCGCGATCGTCTCGACCTCGATCGTCTGGGGCGAAAAATGGAACCGGGAGCTGTTTACCGATTCCAAGGTGACCGGCCTGGCTCAGACCGAAATTTCCCCCGACATGGCTGTCCGTCTCGGAGCGGCTCTCGGAGCCACCCTCGGCATGGGCGCCGAAATCGTCACCAGCCGCGACGCCTCGGATATCTCCCGGCTCCTGCGCCGGGCGCTGATGAGCGGTATCTTGTCGGCCGGAGTTAACGTCTCCGACCTCGAAACCATGCCGATTCCCATCGTCCGCTACCAGCTCAGCAAGGGCAAGTACGACGCCGGTATGTATGTCCGGCACAACCCCGACGATTACCGCCAGATCGATATCATCCTCTTCGACGGGACCGGTCTCGACATGCCTAATTCCAAGCTTAAAAAAATCGAAAGAAATTATTTCGGGGAATATTTCGAACGGGCGCCGCTCGACCGGATCGGCCACCTCGAATACACCCGCGGCGTGCTGCACGATTACCGCAATGATTTCATCGACGATATCAATATCGACCTCATCCGCCAGGCCGGGTTCAAGGTGGTCGTGGACCATTCCAACGGCTCCTCAAGCCAGATTTTCCCCACCCTGTTTTCGCTTCTGGGGGTCTCTGCCACGGAACTTAACGCCAAACTCAACCCGCGGAAGTTCTCCTCGACACCTGAGGAAACGCCCAGGCTATCGTCCAGCTGTCGGCGATCGTGTCCTCGCTGAAAGCCGATATCGGATTTTTGCTCAACTCCGCCGCGGAAAAACTGACGGTGGTCGATGAAGTCGGCCGGCCGATCGACAATCAGCTGCTGCTGCTGATTCTGACCGACCTGTATCTGAAAACCCACCAACCGAAAAAAATCGCCGTCCCGGTCAACGCCTCCATGGGGGTCGACGATATCGCCGCCGAATACGGTACCGAAGTTATCCGGGTGGTCAACGACCATCGCGGCATGATGGAAGCCAAAATGAAATTCAACGTCGATTTTGTCGGCGGTACCAAGGGTGGATTTATTTTCCCCGGCTTCCAGCTCGGCGCCGACGCCATCTACGCCGGCGTAAAAATTCTGGAGATGATGGCCCAGACGAAACTGCATTTTGGTCAGATTCGCAAAAAATACGAAAAATATATCCGTGAAACAGTCTCCATTCCCTGTCCCTGGGCTCGTAAAGGCCTGGTGATGCGTAAAATCATCACCGAAACCGACAATAAAAAACGGCAGCTGATTGACGGCATCCGAATTTTCGAGGACAAGGGCTGGGTGCTCATAATCCCGGACCGCATGAAGGCCTCGTTCAATATCCTGGCTGAGTCAACCTCGAAAAAAGATACCGACAAGCTGATTAATAGATACCGCTCTTATGTCGAGGACTGTCAGGACAATTAAACATACCCTGTGTCCTTATAGCCGTTTATAAAACCTTGTCTTAAAAAAATGGTCTGAGTCGATAACAAACGACGGCAAAATATCAGGTTTACTCTGCCGATGATTGCATACTGCTTTAAACCGATTTAAAATTCTTTCTATTTTATTATCCGTACAGTGCGAATCTTATCCATAATAAAACCGCCAACCCTTGCGGGTTGGCGGTTAAGAATGATAGGTTGGGAATTAAAGAATTATCAACAAAACTTATCTCTTTTTTTATTATTTCTTATACGATTTTCCGGAAAGAATGTTTCAGTCACCGTCTTTTTTACGGCTTAATTTACAAATCCCTTGATTACCCCTTGCGCTCCAACAATAATATATTATAATTTCGTCTTATTTTATATTTTATGACGATTCCCTGATATTAACCAGATCCCGGTGGGAGCTAAATATGGATTATAAGAACAGAACCAAAATCGCCGGAATAATAATCGAAGATCGGGTGTCGCTGAACACCGAAGTTATCATCTTGGGCTGGATTCGCACGGTCAGAGTAAGTAAAAATGTGGCCTTTATCGAGGTCAACGACGGTTCCTGCATGAAAAATATTCAGGGAGTGGTAACCGACCCCGAGAAGTATCCGATTGTAAACGAATTATCCACCGGAGCCGCGATTCGTTTGAAAGGCAAACTTATTGCCTCACAAGGACAGGGGCAGAAATATGAAATCGCCGTCAGCCAGATCGACCTGGTTGGTAAAGCCGATGAGACCTACCCGATTCAAACCAAACGGCATACTTTTGAGTTCCTGCGCGAGATTGCCCATCTCCGCCCCCGTACCAACACCTTCGGGGCGGTAAACCGCATCCGCTCCAGGTTGGCATATGCCATTCATAAGTATTATCAGGAAAAAGGCTTTTACTATATCCAGACCCCGCTGATAACCCCCTCGGATTGCGAAGGCGCTGGCGACCTTTTCCATGTGACGGCTTTCGACCTCGATAAAATCCCCCACAAGGACGGGCATATCGACTGGACCGCCGATTTCTTCGGGAAAGCCACCTACCTGACTGTCTCGGGCCAGCTCGAGGGTGAGCTGCTGGCTACCGCCCTGGGCGATATCTATACCTTCGGCCCCACCTTCCGGGCGGAAAACTCCAATACCGCCCGCCATGCCTCCGAGTTCTGGATGATTGAACCGGAAATGGCCTGGGCGGAACTCGAAGACAACATGGACCTGGCCGAGGATTTCCTTAAATACCTGTTCCGTTTCGCGCTTGACCAGTGCGCCGATGAAATGGAATTTTTCGGCAAGTGGATCGACAAGGAATTGCACAAAACGCTCGAGGCGGTCGCCAACGCCGAGTTCGAACGTTGTTCCTATACCGATGCGATAAAAATTCTACAAAAAGCCGACCAGAAATTCGAATACCCGGTCAACTGGGGTCTGGACCTGCAAACCGAACATGAACGTTACCTGACCGAAAAGACCTTCAAAAAACCGGTAATCGTCTATAATTACCCGGAAGAGATAAAAGCTTTTTACATGCGCGTGAACGACGACGGGAAGACGGTCGCCGCCATGGATGTCCTGGTGCCCAAAGTCGGCGAGATTATCGGCGGTTCCCAGCGTGAAGAACGCTACGATGTTCTGACTGACCGGATGAAACGAAAAGGTATCGCCGACCTTAACGAGTATTTCTGGTATCTCGATATTCGCAAGTACGGCTCGGTACCCCATTCCGGGTTTGGACTGGGGTTTGAGCGGTCGCTGATGTACATAACCGGTATGGCTAATATTCGCGATGTCCTCTCTTTCCCGCGGGTACCCAACTGGGCCAAATTCTGAGATAACCGCAATTTCACTACAACTCATAATATCACAATAAGATACATCTGGCGGGGAAGCGTTTTTACAACCTGAAAAAGCACGCCCCGAACCGGGGGGGAGGGGAACGGAACGGGGCGTTAAAGACGGCATCGTTGCAGATCATATGCTCGTTGATCCAGCCGTCTCATATTTAATTATAAAACAATCTAAATTCTTATTTGTTTCAAAATGAAAGTTGAGATACCCCTCATTTTAAAATATTAAAGCTCAGTCCTTATTTTTTTAATATATATACCCATACCCATTTTATGTCTGGAATTTACGATAGAATCAATATAAAGCAAGTTTTTTTTATTATTAATAGTGAAATTCTATAAAGGCACAATAAGTTTTGTAAATTTCAGGATACATTTCAATATCAGACATCTAAAAAAAATGACTCTTTTAAAGCCCTTAGCGGATTTACTGTTTGAGTATGGCTCCGAAGAGATAAAACTTGAAGTTAAATCACGCATGTTTTTTGTCGATAAGATATGTATGAAAGTAAATTTAACGAAATTTCTTGTTCTGGTCTTAGTCGTTATGCTGCTGGCGCTTACCTTCGGCTGTAACACGAGGACCAGCGAGCCGAAACTGACGGCGGATTACATTCTTAAAGGCTCGTTAATAGCCGACCCCAATCTCGATTCGACTCTGGTAGTGCTGTCGCTGAAAAAAAACGATTCGCTTCTGTCAACAGCCGCAATCACCTTCGACGGTGATTCCTTGATTTATAATTCGATTCATGTCGAACCAGGATATATTTATTCGCTGGTGGATACTTCGCTGTACACCTATCTCTCGGCTTCAAAGAGACTGGTAATCAAAGATTCGTCGTCCTTTTACGATACCGTTCTGGTCGGCGTACCGGATACTTTCTCCATCACCAATATCGACCCGGCTAACCGTCTTCTCCCGGGCGGCGGCTCGGTGGCGGTAGATTGGAGCGGTTCGACCAACGCCGATGGTTATGTGGTTGCTACGGTTCTGAGAGATTCGGCTTATACCGGTCAGGGCTATAGTTTCTGGTCAACGACGTTAAATACAGCCGATAACATTCCCGCCGAGGCCTTCGTCGACGGCGTCACCACCGTTTTCGGCTGGTATTACATTTATGTCTATGCCTATACCGGCATGCCCGACAGCTCGCTGGCCAGCGAAATTTTGCCGGTTCCTCTACCGGAACAACTGACCTCAAATATCAGCATCCCCGATATGGACGGTACTTTCGGTTCGATTGTGGTTTGTTACCGGGATTCGGTGAACGTCTACGCGTCCTCACGATAGAAATGAAATAAATTTAAAACGGGCCGGTAATAACGTACCGGCCTGTTTTTTATTGCCTGCCGGCTCAAAAAGGAACTAATTAATGCCATGGTGGATTACGAAGATTTGATAAAAAAACTTGGCGCTCTGGAAACCGAAAAGAGCAATCCCGAGACGGTCGATATCGACTGTCTTTCCGCTCTGGAAATTACCCGCAAGATAAATTCCGAGGACAAGCGGGTGGCCGAAGTGGTTTCTCGTGTGTTGCCGGTAATCGCCCGCACAGCGGAATGTTATGCCGCGACCCTGCGCGCCGGTGGCCGTATTTTTTATATCGGCGCCGGGACCTCGGGCCGGCTGGGCGTGCTGGACGCCGCCGAATGCCCCCCAACTTTCGGTACCGAGCCGTCACAGATAATCGGTCTCATCTCCGGCGGGCATCCCACCCTGGTACTTTCACGAGAGGGAGCCGAAGACGACTGCCAGGCGGCGGTTGATGACCTCAAAGGAAAAAATCTGATTACCCGCGACATGGTCATCGGCATCGCCGCCTCGAAAAGAACCCCCTATACCCTGGCCGGGTTGGAGTACGCCCTCTCGCTCGGATGCCGCACCGCTTACATCATTTGCAACACGGCCGACAGCCTGCCGCTCAAACCGAAATTTGTTATTGAACTGCCGGTCGGTCCGGAAGTCATTACCGGCTCGACCAGGATGAAATCCGCTACCGCACAGAAAATGACTTTGAACATGATCTCGACCACGGCCATGGTGCTTTTAGGAAAAACTTACGGCAATCTGATGGTTGACCTGCAATCCCGCTCGGAAAAACTGACCGCACGCTCCCGCAAAATTCTCATCGACCTGCTTGAGATTGACCTGCCCCGGGCTGACCGCCTGTTACAGAAAGCCGACGGCTCGGTGAAACTGGCGTTGGTAATGCATATGTTCGGATGCGACTTAAATGAAGCTCAAGAGAAACTGGAGCGCGCCAGCGGTTTCATCCGCCGGATAAAGACCTGATTTTATCAGACAATTCTATCTTTTGCCTGTCCCCAACGGTTCAAAATAGGGCAACTGTACCATAAGGTACGTCCGGAAATATCTATTAATTTCCGGCGATTTTCATAAGCTCCTGCTAAAAAACACTTTATCCAACCGAAATCTTTCCGGCACGGAAGTTGATTATAGAATAAAACAGATAAAGACAATATTTCCAGAACTAAAAACTGAAAGGATTCTTTGAAATGTTACGCAGATTAATCCTACCCTTGTTCGCAGTCGCGCTACTTTTCTGGGTTGCGGGATGTTCCGATAATCCTTCCACCACCGATTTAACCGAAGAAACTCCCGATTTAAATGACGCTTTTGGAGGATATAAAGCGACCTCGGAAGAGCCCGGTTTCGGCGACCCCGAACTGATTGAAGCCGAGAGCGATGGCGAGGAGTTTAACGATGTCATGTTAGCCTACCCGAGTGTCGATTCTCTTGTTTCCGACGATGACGCCGGGATGTTCCATCTCCGGGCAGTCTGGGGTCGGCTCTGTTATGACTCAACCGTCACCGTGGTCACTGATTGGAGTGGTTCTTTGACGTTGTCCCGTGGAGCGGAAATCGTCCGTCGGGTAATCCGTTTCGAAGGAAACGATTATATTCTGCCGCGGACCGACCGGTTGTTAATCGAATGGGTGTCTTCGACCACCGTGCACAACGACGGTATCGGAGTGGATATCTATGTCCCCCTGCCGATTCCGACTTTTGACACTACCGTTATTTATACCGACACCGATACCACCCTGGTTATCGATACCATTATGCCGGAGCCGGTGACACTGACTTTTGAAACCGGTCCTTACAGCCGGACGTTCACGCTCGAAGAACTGGCGGCGCTAGATACTACTGTTTATCTTGACGACAGCAATGCGGTGAGTTTCCAGGGTATGCAGTTTTATCGTAACTGGTGCGCCCGCGGTTTTCTCGACGGCGTCTGGGGTTATGACTCCACCGGTCAGGGTGTGTTCCGGGGCAAATGGATTTCCCAGCACGGCTTTATCAGCGGCTGGCTGAAAGGCACTTTCGGCGTGAACGATGACGGTGAAAGAGTCTTCTTCGGCAAATGGATCAACCTCAACGGTGATTTCGAAGGTCTGCTCGCCGGTACTTACCGGCCGATCGGATGGACCTCAAACGGCGAAGGCGCCATGAAAGAGAAGCATTACGGTGGCGGAGCGTTCGAAGGCAAAATTTATGATGCTGACTCCACCGAAATAGGCGTCCTCAAGGGTCGTTATCACAGTATGCCCGAGTTCCGCAGCAGCTATTTTCATGGTCGCTGGAAACTCGATTGTCCGGGATTGGTTCCCGCAGACAATGTTTTAGATGACAACCTGTAAAAATCCCTCCCCTGAGATGTAGTGCAACCAAACGGTCCGGCCGCGACCCGGATCGTAATTAAAACCGACCGTTCCCCCAGCGGTCGGTTTTTCTTATCATCTTTTCCGGATCGTTATTTGAGTTCTTCTTCGAGAGCGGTTATCGTGGAATCGATATTATAGTCCCGGATAAACGGCTTGACCTGGCGGTAAAGGTCGAGCGCCTCGTTCTTTTTCTTTTTGCTGTCCTGCAGGCTGAGGATGTTGGCCAGGTTGAACTTGGTTTCGGCGGAGGAGGTGTCCCGCTCCAGGACGGAGCGCATCATTTTCTCGGCGGTTTTATAGTCCTCTTTAAAGGCATAAAATTTGGCTTTACTGGCTAAAAACCGGATGTCGTCGCCGAACCGGCTGATAGCGCTGTCAATGACCAGAAACGCCAATTCCAGTGAATCGACCGTGGCGGAAGCATTGGCCAGCTGCAGAAAACGGGAAGGGTCATCCATCCCCTTTTCCCAAGCTCTCTTCAGATAGTAAAAGATATTCAGGGGGTAATCGATTTTGGCATACAGGTCTGCCAGTTGATAATAATAATTTTCCAATTTGTCACCGGTATCGACCATGGTCATGAGAGCCGTGATGGCGTATTCCCATTCCTCCATAGCCAGGGCAACCTCGTAAAGTTCTTTGTTGATTTCGCGGTCCTTGGGGTAAAAGATATCAGCCCGCTTGAGATACACCAGCGCCGAGTCGTACAAATACTCCCGTTTGTAGCTCATCCCGGTGAAATAAAGGAGTTCTTTGTCCGACGGTTTTTCCTTTAACGCCTCAATCAGATATTTACGGGCTTTAGCATAGTCCCCCTCGGAAAATTTCTTCAAGCCCTCGGACTTCAATTCCTCGAAAGAACCCGGCCCGCTGCAGCTAATTACAAACAGGACCGGCAATATCAACGATAAAACTTTTCTCATTCTACAGACCTCGATTTTAATAAGGCTAATTATACACAAAAGCGGGCGCCAAGACAAGCGCTCTTTGCAGACGCCGGAAACCGACGATTCCCGCGATGTGAAGTTGACATCGGTCCATAAACCCGTACATTACAGTATGGATATTTCGAAATACAACACCACCGTCCTGATTGTCGCTCTGAGCAAATACAGCGGCCTTTCCCCGCGCCTTTGTGAATTTTTGTTTAGTTATTTCAGTGAACTTGAAGAGCTTTTCAAAGCCGATTTTCACACGCTGAAAAAAATCGACGGTCTCGACGAGACGGCCGCCAAAAAAATTTCCACTGCTTCCCAGCATCTGGACGAAGCCGCCCGATTCGTGGACGATTTAACCAAACGCAATATTCGTCTGATTTCCCGTTTCGACCCCACCTACCCCTCGCTTCTCTTCGAGCTTAACGACCCGCCCACCCTGCTCTTCTTGCGGGGGGAGATGCCCGCGTTCGACCGGAAAACCGTCGCCCTGATCGGGACTTCCGAGGCTTCCAACGCCGGTATCGAGATGACCTCCCGGCTGGCCAAGACTTTCTCACAGGAAGGCGTGCAGGTAGTATCATCGCTCTACGGCGGCATCGATTACGCCGCCCACCTGGGGTGCAAGAGCGCCGAAGGTACGTCGTTTGCCGTTATCGACGGCGGTTTCGATTCCCTCGCCGCCGATGACAGCATGCCCCTGGCAATCGATATCGTCAAGACCGGCGGCATTATCAGCGAATATCCCCCCGATACCAAACCGACCCCGGACAGCTACCTGCAGGCCAATCGCCTTCTGGTCGGTCTGGTTCAGGCGGTCGTGGTGACCGAACTCTACCGGGAATCTTTTCGGACGATGGACCTGTTGAATTTCTGCAGCATGATCGGCAAGCTGGTGTTCTTCATGGTGGATCCCGCAACGGGCGCCTTTGCTGACGAGGAAAGCCTGAGTCGGGCGATCGATTTCGGCGCCCTGCCGATGGTCGGCTACGACAAAGTCACGGATATTATCAAAGCCCTGGTGTAACCGCCTCATGGAAGACCGCTTTTATACGATCGAAAAAGAAGCCCGCGCGGAACTCAAAATCAAAGGCTCCCGTTTTATCGGGGAGTCTTTTCTGGTGCACACGCCCGATGAGGCGTTTGACCGTCTCAACGCCGTCCGCAAACGCGAATACGCGGCCACCCATCACTGCTACGCCTGGCAGACGGGACTGCGCGAACAGACGGCTTTCAAATATTCCGACGACGGCGAGCCAAACGGCACCGCCGGGAAACCCATCTACGATGTCGTCCTGGGTGGCGAACTGACCGATATCCTGCTGGTGGTAACGCGCTATTTCGGCGGCACCAAGCTGGGTACCGGCGGACTGGCGCGGGCCTATGGCGACACGGCCAAACAAACTTTGGAAAAATCCGGGCGAAAAGAAAATTTTTTGAAGACACGGTTCCGGCTCGAACTGGAATTCTCTTTGTACGACCGCTGGCTAAAAAAAATACACGCCTTGGGCGCAACTGTGACTGATTCTGATTTCGCTGAACGGGTAACCCTGACGGCGGAAATACGCCAAAGCAAGGCCGACCAGCTCGAAGCGTCTTTTATCGAACTTACCGGAGGTAAAGGCAAAATTGACCGAGTCGCAACGCCGTAAAAAAATTGACTGTCTCGGCCTGGGGATTATTCCGCTCGATTTCCTGATCGGGGTAGATTATTACCCGCCCGCCGGGGGGAAAATCGACGCGTTCGCACTGTCCGTTAAAGGGGGCGGCCCCGTCCCTAACGCCCTGACCGGGTTGAGCCGAATGGGACTCAGAACCGCCCTGATTGCGGCCGTGGGCGACGATTTAATCGGCCGGCAGCTTATCGAGGAAATCAAACAGGACAACATCGACCCCCGCTATATAATCATCAAGAAAAACCGTTCGTCCGACTCGGCGTACGGCTTCGTGGAAAAAGGCAGCGGCCGCCGGACAATCGCCCTCTCGCGTACGATGAATATCAGCCCGCAAGATATAAGGCTTGATTCTTACCCTGTTCCCCGGCTGCTTCACCTCGACGGCCGTGACCTGGCGGCCTGTCTCAAGCTGGCCCGCTGGGGGAAAAAAGTCGGGGCGGCGGTGTCGTTCGATATCGGGTCGATACGTAACGATGTCTCCCCGGTCTTTTCGCTGGTGGACCATCTGATTGTCTCCGATGTTTACGCAAAGGGCTTCACCGGTAAGAAAAACATCCGGGCAGCCATTGTCAAACTGACGGAATTTTGTCCGGGTACCATCGCCGTCACCGAAGGAACCCGGGGCTCACTGGCGCTGGAGCAGGGTCGCTGGTTCCACCAGAAGGCGTTCCGGGTGAAAAACGTCGATACCACCGGAGCCGGCGACGCTTTCCATGCCGGTTACCTCTATGGTCTCTTGAAAAACATGGCTATTGACGAAAGGATGAAGTTCGGGGCCGCCGTCGCTGCCCTTAAATGCACCCGGCTCGGCGCCCGCGCCCTGCCGAACCTGAAAGAAATCACTCGATTCCTGAAAGCGAGACCGAAAACCTATGCTTGATTCCCTGACGCACATCGACCTGATGTTCTTTTTGTTCGTCAACGTCTGGCTGGCCAATCCCATCACTGATTTTATCATGCCCTATCTCACCATGGGTCAGTTGATTGTCTTCACCTATGTCACCTGCCTCGGTCTGCTTTTGTGGAAGGGCGACCGGAAAATCCGCTGGATGGTGCTGGTGTCGATTATCGTGCTGACCCTGTGCGACCAGACCTCGTCCGCCCTTCTGAAGAAATGGATATGCCGTCCCCGACCCTGTCATATCCTGGCCGACATCAATTTGCTGGTCAACTGCGGGGCCGGTTATTCTTTGCCGTCTTCTCATGCCACCAACGTTTACGGTCAGGCTTTTCTCTTTTCCCTGCATTATAAAAACTACGCGGGTTACCTTTTCGCCTATGCTTTTTTAGTATCAATCAGCCGGGTCTTTGTGGGGGTTCATTATCCGGGCGATATTTTGGGCGGGGCGGTCGTCGGCGGTCTTATCGGCACGGTCGGCGCTCTGGTGTTTTCAATCGTATATAAGAAGATGGTCGATACAAAATAATACTCTATAATATTTTAAATTACATAAACGTCGCAGAGAGTTTAAACATGGAGTGAATATGCCGTATGAAATCGAAATCGTCAAAGGCGATATCACTCAGACCAACACCGATATAATCGTCAATGCCGCCAATAACGAATTCTGGATGGGAGCCGGCGTGGCGGGCGCCATCAAGCGGTCTGGGGGCGATGTGATTGAACGGGAAGCGATGGACAAGGGGCCGGTGTTGCCCGGTCAGGCGGTTTTTACCGGGGCCGGGAAGCTGCCCTTTAAGTACATTATCCATGCCGCAGTCATGGGTCAGGATTTGAAAACCTCGGACCGGCTCATTCGCCAGGCGACTGTTGCCAGTCTGAATATCGCCGAGAAGCTGGGCGCGGCTTCGCTCGCCTTTCCAGCTTTCGGCACCGGGGTGGGTGGTTTTCCCCTGAAAGCCTGCGCCCGTCTCATGATTGCCGTGGTCCGTGGTTTCCAGTCCGGGTCACAGAAAATCAAGCGCGTACAGTTTTGTCTGTTCGATGATTTGAGTTATGAGACGTTTAACCGGGTGCTGGCCGAGGAAAAATAATCAGGGGAGTTTGACTTTAAACCGGCCGTCAAACGCCACCGTCTCGCCCGAGTTGGTCGCGTAGAGGCCGTTCAGGGTGGCAAAAAGCATCTGGTTAACCAGGGAATCGATTACCAGGGTTCCCGACTGCGGAACAAAAATCTTGTTGTCGGCCGGCTGGTCGTAGCGACCTAAAAGCTGAATGAACGATTTCCCCGTCAGATTTATCGCCATCGGTCGGAGTTCTCCGGGAAGCTGCAGGTAGATTCTCTTTTTTAGATATTCATCGTATTCGAAAATCAGGTTTTTGAGACGGTCGGTTTCGACGTGGTCGCCGCGGGCGCCGATCGTAACTATCAGGCAGTTACCATCCCCATTGAGCAGTTTCATGTCAGCGTACGGGTCGTTTAAAACCGTGTTGGGAAAGAATTCTTTCTCCTCGACTCTTACTTCCCGGCGTTCGTCCCCGGTATCCATGAACATTTCCATCCGGTAACGACTGGAACAGGCAAAAACCAGCAATGTCAGAAGTATCAAGCCTGAAAGACATCTGATAAAAAAACTTTTCATATTTATAAAAACGAGGCTCAGGGGGATTTGTTCAAGTTAAAAATTGTATTAAATTGCAGGCTGTTCTTACAGCGGCATTTCCATAATACGATATTTTTTGTAATATTTGGCGCCCATCTGTTCAGCCGCCCGGCACATAAGTTCGTTGGTTTCCAGCACCCAGGAAATCTCGGCCGAGTAATAACCCTTTTCCACACCTTTTCTGTACGAGTGAATATACATCAGGGAATCCACCGCCCGCTTCTGAAATTCCGGAATCACGCCGAAAGTGATAAACCTCAGGCTGTCGATTTTATTCTTGATTTTGGTATGCCAGAGAAGTTTCAAAAGACCGAACGGCAGAAGCCGGCCTTTCAGATGTATCAGAGCCTGGTTGAAATCTGGCAGGGCTAAAGAAAACGCCACCGGCCGGCCCTTGTGCTCGGCGATAAAAACCAGGTCCGGGTCAAATATCTTTTTCATGTCCCTGGCCGTGTGCGCGAATTCTTCTTCATCCATAGGGACGAAACCCCAGTTGTAGGACCAGGCCTGATTGTAAATTTCGTTGATGCGTTTGACCTCGGCCTCGAACTCGGACATCCTAATCTGGCGGAGGGTGATCTCCGAGCGCTGCTGCATTTTATCCACGACATTTTGTATCCGCTCCGGTATCGGAACCTCGCGGGTAATGCGGAACGCCAGCAGGTCCATGCATTTTTTCAATCCGAATTTCTCGGCCAGTTTGGGCTGGTAGGGATAATTGTAGGTCATCATGATGCTGGGAGGGGTATCGAAGCCGTCGACCAGGAACCCGATTTCGTGATTGGTGGAGAAATTCATCGGCCCCCGCATTTTTTCCATCCCTTCCTTCTTGACCGTAATCATGGCCGTTTTCAGCAGCTTATGGGCGATATCAAAATCGTCGGGAGTATCGAAAAAACCGAAGAAGCCCACTTTTTCGCCGTGAAAGTCATTATGCTTGAAATTGATGCAGGTGGCTACACGACCGCATACCCGTCCCTCCTGTACAGCCACGAAGAGCTTGACCCGGGCTGATTTATAAAAAGGATTTTTTTGGGTGTCGAAAAAAGCCAGCCGCTCGCTGAGCAGCGGCCAGACATACTGGGGGCAATCCTTATAAAGCTGATTGGGGTAGGTTATGAATTTTTTCAGTAAGCTCGAGGATTCAACTTCGATAACGTCTACGTTTGCCATATATTACGAAATAAGACCTTTTTCTCGACCAACCTTGGCGACCACCTCAACCACCCGGTCCAGGTGTTCATCGGTATGGGTCGCCGTATATGAGGTCCTGATCATTGCCTGTCCGGGGGGCACCGCCGGCGAAATAACCGGGTTGGAAAACACGCCGTTGTCAAAGAGAGCCTTCCAGAAAGAGAAACATTCCAAATCGTTGCCGACCACGATCGGGACGATCGGCGTCTCGGTCTTGCCTACTCTGAAACCCAGGTCCCGGAATTCCTTTTGCATGCGACGAGCATTTTTCCAGAGCCGGTCCCGGCGCTCGGGTTCGGATTCGATAATATCCAGGGCGGCCAGTACCGCGGCGCAGGACGAGGGCGGAATCGAGGCCGAGAAAATCAACGACCGGGCTTTGTGCTGGATATAGTCGATAACCTGATGGTCACCCGCAATAAAACCGCCGATGGCGGCAAAAGATTTGGAGAAGGTCCCCATCGTCAAATCCACCCGGTCAATCAGCCCGAAATGTTCCGCGGTTCCGGCTCCGGTGGGTCCAAGATAACCGACGGCGTGGGCGTCATCAACCATCACCCGCACCCCGTATTTTTCCGAGATACGGACCAGGTTGGGTAAATCGATAATATCGCCTTCCATGGAGAAAACTCCGTCCACGACCGTCAACACCCCGCAGCGGGAACTGTTGTTGTTGCGGATATTGGCTACTACCCGTTCGTAATCTTCCATATCGTTGTGCGCGAACTTGTGTATTTTGCCGTATGACAGGCGGCATCCGTCAACGATACAGGCATGCACCTGGCGGTCGATTACAACAACATCGTTTTTACCGACCAGGCAGGAGATAACCCCCAGGTTGGTCTGAAAACCCGTGGAAAAAACCAGGGCGGCTTCCTTTTTGACAAATTTCGCCAGCCGCCGCTCCAGCTCCAGGTGCAGATCCAAGGTACCGTTGAGAAAGCGGGAACCGGTGCAACCGGAGCCGTATTTAAGCGAAGCCGCGGCCGCCGCTTCCTTTACCTTGGGATGGTTGACCAGACCCAGGTAATTATTGGAGCCGACCATGATGCATTTTTTGCCGTCAACGACCACTTCATCGCCGGGGGCTGATTGAATAGGATGAAAATAGGGGTATATTCCCAAGTCCCGAACCATCTGGGCATCTTTAAATTTATAGCATTTTTCAAAAAGGTCGCACACGTTGACTTCTATATTTTCCACAGGCGGTATCGGTATTAATAAGTTAATGATATATTTCAATAAAACTATTATTTGGTTATCTGTCAGCCAAACAACTTCCAAATAAACAAATTTAATAACCCGGTGTAAATGAAAAAGATTAATAAAAAGCAATTATTTTAATCTTTTTATAAGGTGTCATAATAAAAAAGCCGGGGCTCAAAACCCCCGGCTTTTACATTAAAACCACGAATTTACTCAAGCGTTGTTTTTCTTGAATTTCTCCATAAATTCGGCCAGTTTCTGAGCGCCCTCGAGTGGCAGGGCGTTATACAGGGAAATCCGGATGCCGCCCACTGAGCGGTGTCCCTTGAGACCGATAAATTTCGCCGCTTTGGCCTCGGCGATGAATTTCTTTTCGAGGTCCTCGGAGGGCAGGCGCATCACCAGATTCATCCAGCTGCGCGAGTCTTTCTTGACCGGACCGCGATAAAAATCCGAGTTGTTATCAATCACGTTATAAATCAGGTCTTTTTTCTGGCGGTTGATTTTTTCGATACCGGCCAGACCACCCTGCTTCTTGATCCACTCCAGAACCAGTTTGATGACATAAATCCCGAACGCCGGCGGCGTATTGTAGAGCGATTTCTTCTCGGCATGAGTCTTGTAGGACAACATGGTCGGCAGGCCATCTTTGGCTTTGGCCAGCAAATCGTCGCGGATAATCACTATTGTCACCCCTGCTGGACCGAGATTCTTTTGGGCGCCGGCATAAATCAGCGAAAACTTGTTGAAGTCCAACCTCCGGGAAGCGATATCGGACGACATGTCGCATATCAGCGGTACTTTACTCGTTTCCGGGAACTCGTGATATTGCGTACCTCTGATGGTATTGTTGGAGGTAATATGCAAATAAGCGGCATCGGCCGGGTATTTAATATCACTCATTTCCGGGATAAAAGTATAGTCGGCGCTTTTGGACGACGCCGCCACATGAACCTCGCCGATAATCTGAGCTTCCTTGATAGCCTTGGAAGACCAGGAGCCGGTATCGACATAAGCCCCTTTCTTCCCCGGACTCAAAAAATTCATCGGGATCATGGCGAACTGGGTCGAGGCCCCGCCGCCGAGAAAAAGGACCTGAAAATTATCCTTCAGCCCCAGAACCTCGTGGAAGAGGGCCATGGTGCTGTTGTTTATTTCATCGAATTCCGGGGAGCGGTGCGAACTTTCCATAATGGACATGCCCGTACCGCGGTAATCCAGCAGTTCCTCCTGGACAATTTTCAAAACATCCAGGGGCAGCATGGACGGACCGGGATTAAAATTAAAAACGCGATTAACCATCTTTAGCCTCACACATTCGTTAAATTACTTGCCCACGAAATCACCGATCAAACGGTCTACAATTTTACCGATACGCAACAGATTTTCCTTAGTCGAAGCGCCGATATGCGGAGTGAAAATGCCGTTGGACACGCCGATTAATGGAGAATTTTCCGGCGGGTCGGAATACCAGACGTCGTTGCCATAACCGGCGATTTTACCGCTCTTGAGAGCCTCGACCAGATCTTCCTCGACCACGCACTTACCCCGACCCGTGTTGATGAGATAAGCGCCGTTTTTGAACTGCGCCAGGGTGTTTTTGTTAATTACGCCCCTGGTGTCGTCGGTCAACGGCATATGCATCGAAACATAGTCGGAAGCTCCCAGGACGTCTTTCATGGACGGTTTCATCTCGACATACTCGTTACTTTCCACGAAGGGGTCGTAGCCGATCACTTTCATGCCGAACGCTCTGGCCCGGACAGCCAGCTCGGTGCCGATGCGCCCCACGCCGAGAATCCCCAGCGTTTTGCCCATCAACTCGGTGCGTTTGAGTTCTTTTTTGAGCCACTGGCCGTCTTTCATGGACTTGTCCGCCTTGACGATACAGTTCGGCAGAGCAATCATGAGAGCGAACGCCAGTTCCGCTACGGCGATCGACGAGGCCTCGGCGGTGTTGTAAACCGTAATTCCCTTCTTCTTGGCGTATTCCCGGTCGACATTATCCAGGCCCACACCGCCGCGGATAACCAGCTGGAGTTTCGGCGCGGAATCGATATATTCTCTGGTCACCTTGGTTTTACTGCGGATGAGGACAATTTCGGCCTCGGCCAGACGACCCTTGTCTTCGGTCACCTCGCCGTATTTGGCGAGCACGCCCGGCAACCCGGGGTCAAATGCGTCGGAAATTAGTATTAACATCTCACCATCCCTTTATTTAAAATTAATCTTTTAACAGGTTAACGACCATGCCGCTGCGAAGTTTCGGCTCAAACCAGGTCGATTTGGGCGGCATCACTTCGCCGGCGTCGGCGACTTTCAACAGTTGCGCAATCGAGGTCGGGTAAAGTGAAAACGCCATCTTGTATTTTCCCGAATCGACCAGCTTGATCAGCTCGGCGTTGCCCCGGATGCCGCCGACGAAATCGATTCGGTTGTCAGTCTTGGGATTGGTAATACCCAATAGCGGGGCGATAAAATTCTCGCCGATAATCGCGGCATCAATCGACCGGGTGGGACTGTTTTCGTCGAACGACCCCGGTTTGGCCTCGAGCAGGTACCACTTCTTGCCGGCATAGATTCCGAACTGATGCGGTTTGGCCGGGACCACCTCGCCGCCGTGGGGAGAGACCACGAACTTATCCGCGGCCTTTTGCAGGATACTCTCCACCGACTGACCGTTCAGGTCGTTGACGACACGGTTATAAGGGAGAATATTCAATTCCCGGTCCGGGAAAATCACGTTAAGGAAGAAATTGTAAGGTTCCTTGCCGGTATGGCGGGGATTCTTTTCTTTCATCCGGCGGCAAACTTCGGAAGCCGACTGGCTGCGATGATGACCGTCGGCAATATAAAACTCGCCTATGGCGGCGAAAGCCGCAACCAGGGCGTCGATCTGTTTCCGGTCAGATACCACCCAGAGTTCATGGCGCACTCCATCATCGCTGGTAAAGTCGGTCGTGGCGGGCAAGGCGACAATCTTCTTGAAAATAGCATCGACCCGGTCATCGTGTTTGAAAGTAGTGAAAACCGGTCCAACCTGAGCCTCGAGGAAAGAAATATGATTGGCCCGGTCGTTGACTTTTTCCGGACGAGTATGCTCGTGCTTTTTGAT
>JBMOKZ010000103.1:0-1420 GCA_049324195.1 Candidatus Zixiibacteriota bacterium
TATAAATTGTAAAAGTCCGAAAATTTATTCGATAAACATTAATCTTATAAAAAAGAACGGTCAGTAAATATGACTGGTTGGAGCTTAGAATACTCTTTCGACATCGATAAGGCGAACGCCATCATCCGTGAAAAAATCCACGGTATCTGGAAAGCGGAAACCGCGACCAAGTACCACGAGGATTTCATGGAGGAAGTCAAACCGCTTTTGAAATCGCAATGGGTAAAAGTTGTCGACCTGACCAATTGGAGAACCTCGTACCCGGAAGTTATCGAGATGATCGGCCAGCATCTGGAATGGTGCCTCAACAACAATATGGTCATGTCGCTTAATATTCTCAACAATCCGAGCACGTTTCGACAGCTGCATCAGATGTTCAAAATCGGCGGCACGAAAAATATCTCGCACACTTTTCGCACGCATTCCGAGGCCGAGAAATTCCTCAAGGAAAACTGGCTCGAGCGCAGTAAATAATTTTCTTCCTCGCCACCTGTCGTTATCGAAAAATAAAAAATCCGGGCCGCTGTCGCCGCCCGGATTGAAGTCTTCGTCAACTGATGACGTGTGTTATTTCAGATAGCGTTTGAACCAGCTGAGAATCCATTCCAGCCGCGCGATTCGTCGGTCGGGACGGCCGTGCCGCGAGAGACCGTGGGGTTCGTCCGGAAAACGCACCATCTCGACTTTCTTGCCCATCACTTTCAGCATCACGAACATTTCTTCCGCCTGTGAGATAGAGCAACGCAGATCCTGTTCGCTGTGAATAATCAGCACCGGTGTTTTTACCTGCTTGAAATAGGTGATAGGGGAACAGCCCCGGTAGGTTTCGGGGTTGGTCCACGGCCAGCCTTTGAATTCCTGTTTGAAACCGAACCCGATATCCGAAGTGCCGACGAACGAATTCAAATTCACCACCGAACGCTGGGTGACGGCCGCCTTGAAGCGGTCGGTGTGGCCGATAATCCAGTTGGTCATGTAGCCGCCGTAGGAGCCGCCGGTCACGCCCATTTTATTCGGGTTGACGAATTTCTGTTTTTCGAGGAAATCGGCCGCCGCCAGGCAGTCTTTGTAATCGAGCTCGCCCCAGGCGGCGACAATGCACTCGGCCCAGGTTCGTCCCCGGCCCCGGCCGCCGCGCGGGTTGGTGTAAAATACTACATAACCGTTTGCCGCCAGGAACTGCATTTCATGGAAGAAATTGAAGCCGTACTGCATTCTCGGGCCGCCGTGGATTTCGAGAATCGAGGGATATTTCCGGGTTGCTTTGAAATCCGGCGGGGTTACCAGCCAGCCCTGAATTTCGGTGCCGTCGAATGATTTGAACCAGACCTCGCGCGTCCGCCCCAGAGCGACATCGCTGCGAACGAAGCTGTTCAAATCGGTGAGTTTCACGGCTTTTTTCTCGCCGCCGTATACAGTC
>JBMOKZ010000103.1:1430-2680 GCA_049324195.1 Candidatus Zixiibacteriota bacterium
CACGTCATGACTTCGCCCGGTACATTCAGATCCGAGTAAATCAACGCCGCGGTTCTGGTCGAACCGTTGACGGAGAAACTCTTGATATGGCATTTTCCGCGGAACACCCGGGTCGGGTTACCGCCGCCGCGAGGGACATAAAACAGGTTGGTGGCGCCAGTGTCCGACGACAGGAAATAAATCCGCTTGCCGTCCCGGGACCAGGCCAGAGGAGCGCCCTCGCCCTCGCTCATATCGCCGAGCGTCTGGTCATAGGCGCAGCGGTCATAATTAGGCGTCAAATCTTTCGCCTTGGGAGTATTGTTAACCCCGACCAGCCAGATATGAGTGTTGGCAATACCCTCCGGGTCATCGTTGCCGAGATAGGCGATTAATTTGCCGTTGGGGGAGAATTTCGGCTCGAACACCGGACCGTCCGGAGTCGGGATCTTTTTCTCCTTCCCGCCTTTGAACGAAATGACGAAAAGGTCCATATATTCCATATCGAGAGCCTCGTTAGCTCGGCGGTTCGAAACGTAGGTGATCCATTTACCGTCGGGGGAGAGGTGTGGACAGATGTTGTCGCGGGAGCCGTCGGTGATTTGGCGAAGTTTCCCGTCGGCGATAGTCAGCGCATATATCTGAAACCGGTCTTTTGGTAAAAAGCCGGACCCGTCCAGACGGTAATACAGCCGGGTGATATGGCGAAAAACGGGCGGTTCTTTTTTCTCTTTTTCGTCCTTGATATGATGCGAATCGTTATAGCGCAGCGCGAACACCAGCTGTCGGGCGTCGGGGGTCCATTGCAGGTTGGCGATGGCGCCCTCGATTTCGATAATCTGTTTCTCGGCGCCGCCGGCCGTGGGTATGATATAGATACCGGTTTTCTTGTCCCGGGTGGAAATAAAAGCCAGCTGCGATCCATCGGGGGACCAGACCGGCGAGCGGTCCTGATGGTCGCCGTGAGTGAATTGCACGGATTTTTTATCGTCCCGGTTATAGACATGGATATTGGAAAAGTATTTCTTCTCTTTCTCGTTCATCCGCTCGACCGTATAGGCGATACATTTCTCGCAGGGAGAAATTACCGCCGAAACCGGCAGGCGCAGCCGGTACAGGTCTTTCCCGGTCAATTTTCTTTTTGAGCGGGTTTTGGGAGCTTTTTTCTTTTTCATTGAAATTCCCTTTATTTTTAAAGGTTTTATGAGATTTGCCTGTCAAATTAAGCAATTGCGGCACTTAAGACAAGGAATATTAGCGTCTATAAAATA
>JBMOKZ010000104.1:0-20125 GCA_049324195.1 Candidatus Zixiibacteriota bacterium
AGTCGAACTCGACTTTATAAGTTACCCAGCAGGTCACCGGTATGCCCTGTTGCATACCCGACTTGTAGCGACATTTCATGGCAGCTTTCAAGGCGGCGTCATCAAGGTAAGGAAATCCGGAGCTTTTTTCAACCGCTGCCTCGAGAACATTACCCCTCTCGCCGACCAGCGCCCGTACCCAAACCACACCCTCAATCCCGCTGTGGACAGCCAGAAGCGGATAAACCGGCGGAGCTTCATAAATCATCTCCGGATATTGCTCGAGGAGGTCATCGCTCTCAACGACAGGAGCTGCCGGAGAGGCTTCGTCGGCCGCCTCCTTCCCGGTCTGAACCCTTTCAGCCCCGCAACCTGAAAGAATAATACAAAGAATTAACCTCCACCCGATTTTGATAAACATAAATGACCTGAGAAAATTTTTCTAAATACATTGATAAATAAATTATAAAGATGATGTTAAATAATGTCAATTATAGAATTTTCAGGGGATACTATTTTTCAATAGTTAAAAATGCTTTTTCTTTTATCAATGAAAAGCAGCAAGGGCAGACCTAAAAGATAACAGGCTATCAACTCACCGACTCCGATCATCTGCACCGAGAACCAGTAATTCATCTGGAAAAGCGGGGCCAGGTATAAAGACACGCCAAAAGCATTGATAATTACCGGTGGCAGAGGGGCCAGAAGAATATTGGAATTTTTACCGAGAAACCAATAAGATATCATAATGAGGGAAAATAACCAGGCGCAAATTATCGCCAGCGCCCCGAGCAGATAAATTATTTCATCTTCGTTTTGATTGGTGTGCGACAGATAGATAACCAGCAAAATAATAAGAAGCGACGCAAGCTTTATGACGGTCACGTTGAGAATTGGTTTATGCTTTCGATATTCCAGCCAGAGCGCCAGAATCAGGCCGGCGACAGAGACCAGCGAACAGCCCAGAATATAAAAATTAATGCGTTCATTACTTAACAGATACAGCGCTCCCACCCATAAGGTTAACAACGGCAGAAGGGCAAGAGCCTGACGATACCGGTATTGAGAAAGCTGGTATACATATCGGGTACCCAGAGCCGCTAAAAGGGTCAACAGGGGTCCGAAAACAATATCCAACCAGCCCATTCCTCCAAAAATGTTGGCCAGCAGACAACCGACAAACAATCCCGGAATCGCTGCCGCCGTCAAAAAAGGTAAAACCGTCAACGCTTCGGCCACGCGAACCTGGTAAATGCCGAAAGAATAGGGCAAAAAAACAAGGCTTACCACAGCATATAATGCCGCGATAAGCCCGGCGACAGATAGTTGTTTTAAACTCAGCCTCTTCATCAAAAGCTGAATTAAAATTATAAAAGCCCGGTTGTCAAACTTAAACTATCATCGTCCCTGTATCAATTCGACCGGACGCCGGTCGAATTTTTCATCAGTGACTTCGAGCGCCTTGATATCCTCGAAGGCAACCTCACGAAGGTTTCTCCCCGAATTGTCGGAAACCACCAGAAATGAGCCCCCTCGGCTCATCTTGACGGCAACCGGAATAAACCGATCGCTGGACAAACCCGGTTTTTTAAAAGCGATATAAACCAGACAATGGTTAAAAACCGCCTTTAAAAAGTCGTTGAGAACCCGGTCACGATGAAAGTTGACGGAGATATCTTCCGATTTCTCCCACAAGAAAATACTCTCCATGCTGTCCCTGGAACCGTTATTGCTTTTCAAAATCTTTTGTTCTATTTCCTTGAACTTGTCAAGGAAAAACCTGTCGGACGCCAGAGGATTCCGATGCAGACAATAACGAATCAATTCCTTCTCGTCGCTTCCCAATCCATTCGAGAACAGGTTGTCCTGCCCCAGCCGATATCCGTTCTCATAATAAACGGGAATATTCATCCGGGAGAGCGTGTTCAAGTCACGGTATACCGTCCGCTGAGAGATATCGAACTCCCGGCTCATGTCCTGGACGGATACCACTTCCCGCTTTTTGATCATGTTGATCAAACTCATCAGTCGTTCAGTTTTTGTCATTTCTAGCCCCTTTCAAATAACTGTAAACCGTTTTTTATCGTTAACACTGTCATAATTAAGACAATAAAATTTGCCTTAATTCCCCTCATATATTTGTCAATAGTTAAACAGTCATAAACTGTCACTTGTTCATCAATATCGTAAATTGTCATATTTGACACCATAATGTAATAATAGGTAGAATATAGGTATATTATCTACCTATTATTTCAGGGGCTTTTTAGACCTGAAATCATTGAATATTAATATTTATGTCGTTGTATATCATTCTATTATACATACAATCGAAAATATGTAACCTGATTAAAGATAAATTGTGGATATATAACGACTAAATTGTCTTTAAAAAGGAGGTAAGATTTATCTCTTCGTTTAAGATGCCAAATTTTCGACGAATATTATATCTTGTTTTATGAACAGTTTCCACGGAAATTTTCAAAGTCAGGGCGATTTCTTTGGAAGTCATGCCGCTTTTAATCATATTACAGATCTCGATTTCTCTCGGCGTTAATTTGGAATAAAGTGAGTTCAGTTTATTGACAAACGGCGAGGTAATGTCCATGAGGGTGTTTTTTAAAACCTCGAAATACTGAATTTCTTCGGTGCCGATACGGTTCTGAATATTGGCGATCATGGGCAGCAGAATTTTATCGACATTCGCTTGAATTTGCAGTTGAATCTGTCTTTTCTCATTTTCGATTTGATTCAAGACTTCTCTGAGGGCAACGTTTTTCTCGGTCAGACTGTGCTGGTCCTCTTCCATTTTCCTGAGCGCGCTGTGCAGGGCTTTTTCCGCCAGTTTGCTTTCAGTGATATTCAGAGCAGTAAAAGTCACACCGACCGACAGGTTGTTCGGATCAATCGGAGTAGAACTCAACAGGATATCAATCACCCGCCCGTCCTTGCGAACGAATCTGGTCTCAACGGTACCGATTCCCTCGCGGGCGATCCTGGCGTATTTATCTCTGCCTATCCGCTCAAACTCTTCATCGCTTTCATAAAGGATCCGGGCGCTTTTACCGGTCAATTCCTCGCTGGAATAACCCAGCATCTCGCAAAAACGGTCGTTGACTTTCATTATTACCCGATTAATCACCATCCCGATACCGGTCGGGGCAGCCCGGAAAACGCTGCTGATCAGTGATTCTCTTTCTTTAAGGGCTTTTTCTGTTTCCTTGAGTTCGGTGATATCGATATGTGTCCCGACCATTCGTACCGGCGCGCCATCTTCATCCCATTCTACAAATTTACCCCGCGAGTAAATCCATTTCCAACCGCCGTCTTTGGTCCGCAACCGGAATTCGATGTGAAATGTATTCACTTTTTTTTGTATGATTTCCGTGACTAAAGCCAGGGCTGATTCTCGGTCATCGGGGTGAATCAGATTAACCCAGTTTTCATGGTTGGGTTCAAATTCGTCCGGTTCATAACCCAGCATAGTATAAAAACGGGAGCTAAAATAACCCTTACCGGTTCTGACCCACCACTCCCACAAGCCGTCACTGGTTGACTCCAGGGTCAATTTCAGGCGGGCTTCGTTCTCGACCAGCGCCCGATGCTCTTCTTTTTCCCGGGTCGTGTCCCGGATAACCGTCATGACCAGTTTCACCTTATCGCCGTCGAAAATCGGCTTTTTTCTGGTCTCGGTATAAATTATCCGGCCGTCTACTTCGTTGATTTCCTCCGTCAGCAACAGTTTACCCTTGGTGAACACCTCTTCATATTCGGCATACACTTTGTCTTCGAGGAAAGGGAACAGCACTCTTATATTTTTCCCGACCGGGGCTTTATCGATGGCAAGCTGTTGAAGCCAGTCAATAAACGCCTCGTTAGCCAGGGTGACATTCAATTCCCGGTCGACGACGTGAATATAATCTCCCATCGCGTCAAGGGTGGTGCGATAAAGGTTTTCCGAATTCCGGAGCTGCTTTTCGGCTTCTTTATGTTTTGTCATATCGATCGCTATGGCCAGCAGACAAATATCATCGTACCCTGAGAGATTGACGGGATACATACTTACCTGTAAATAATGTGCCACTCCGTTTATATAGACTAACATATCATCAGGGATGATTTTGGCTTGACCGGTTTCGATAACTTCTTTTTCTTCGAGCAGATATTGCTCATATTCAGGTCGCCAGGGAATTATTTCTTTAATGGTTTTGCCGACTATTTCCCGGGGAGTCGTCCCCAGCATTTCGGCTCCAACTTGATTGCAAAAAACGTAACGACCCTCCCTATCCTTTGCGAAAACCATAAAGGGAATCAAATCGATAACCTGACGGAGCAGCCGCTCGTTGAGCTGAAGGGCTTTTTCGCTGTTCTTGCGCCCGATCGCCAGGGCGATCTTGTCCGATATGACCGTCAGAATTTCCAGATCCTCGGGCGTACAGCATCCGGCGTCATCGTAACTTTGCATCGAAATAACGCCGGTGAATTGTTCGTTAATGGTTATCGGGAGCCCCAGCCAGACCAACGGTTCGTGTTTCGAGACGCTGATAATTCCTTTTGCCACCAGTTCCCGATACATCATCCGATCGGCTAAAAGCGGTTTGCCCGTACGACGGACATAATCGACGGGATTTTTCTGCTGTATGATATCATCGTAAGAACAGCCCTCATAATCGTTCGCACAATAAGGAATCGAGTATCTGTCGTTCTTCTTGTCATAGAGCGCCACGCAGAAATTGGCGGCGTTGATTACTTCGCCGAGAATACCGTGAATCTTGCCCAGCATATCTCCGAGGTCGGTCGTGGTATGAACCGCTTCCGAGATTTTAAAATTGGCGTTCCGTATCCGGTCTATCCTCCGCATCTGAGTAATATCGCGTCCCACCACCTGAATCGCGTCCTCACCCATAAAAATAAGCGGGCTCGACGACACCTCGACATCAATCGCCGTACCGTCGAGACAGAGGATTTTTTCCTTCATGAAAGGCATGGGTTCCTTCAATTCACGAACCTTCCGGATGCGCTCTTTAATTTTATTCGCGTAATCGGGATGAATCAAATCCCTGACATCGCGTCCCAGGAAATCGTCGGCGCTGTTTCCTTTCAACAGTCGCATTCCGGTTTTATTGATATAAACGACCCGCCCCATGGAATGGACGAAGATAATATCCGGGGAAAATTCGGCCATCTGAAGAAAGACGTTTTCGCTGGTAAGGACGGACTTGTCTTTGATATCCCGGCCGGGGAAATGATTGAGAATACAATCTACGAATTCAATTTCGCCCCGGGGGTTTCGGCGCGATTTCAGATGCAGGATGACAAAATAACGCCGGTTGTCCGGCAGGACAACACGGCAGCCAACCTTCTCGGTACTCTCCCTGACGACGATATTCTTAAAAGCCTCATCAACCTGCGGTCGGTCATCGGGATGTATAAAGCGAACTATCGGATTGGGACTTTCACCCGCTTCTTTTTGGAGATTGAAGTTGGGGATGAGTTCGCATATTGCCGCCGCCGCGGTAATTTTTTTTTGCTTACAATTATAAGACCAGAAACAAAAATCGAAGCTATCGGCCATCAGGGCGACTTGCTTCTCAATTACTTGTTTTCCGGATTTCTTTTTCTGGCTCACGTAAACTCCGTAAACATTCCTTATTTCCCCGACCGGCACCGGTCCCTGTTGTTGGATGAACGATATATACAAAATATTTCAACGCGAGTAAACAAATAATATCCTGCTTCTGTTACGAGCCTTTTGATTATCCGTCGCCGTTTTCTCAACCGAGATAAGACGCCTTATTCTTTAAACATCCGGGGAAGCTTTTTTATCGACATCGACCGACTTATCCTCTCGAATAATAAGCTATTCGGAATATGGGTTTTCCCCTATAGCAACTTTGAAATAACCCTTATCGAATTACGGCACAGCTTCGGTGTCTGTTCAATTATCCTTTATCTGCCAACACTTTATGGCATCCGAACAGCTCGGCATCGACTTTGCAATTGAAACAAAAAAATAAGGTAAGGACTTTTTAATAACGGGAGAACACGATGTCCCATAAAAAACGCAAAAGAACCAATTCTGACGGGAAGGATTTCAGAGATTCTTTCCTGTTTAAATTCGGCACCAAGATTCTGTTAACCGGTATCGTGGTGGTGGTTTTCCTGACTCTGACCTCGTGCACCATTAAAAAACCGGAATCGCCCACCTGGACCACCAACCTGACCGTACCGCTGGTCAACCGCACCTATCCGATGGAAGAGCTGGTCAGCAAAATGGACCAGGACGGTATCGAAATCGACAGCAATAGCAATATTGTCTATACAATAACCGAAGAGATTGACACGGTGACAATCGACCCGCAGCATCTGGCTCTCGACGATATTTCCGTCAGTCCTTTTTCCGAACGGCTGGGCGTAGTGAGTATCGACGCTCCGGCAAAGGATTCGGCGGTTGTTAGTTTCGACGATATCGCTCCGCTGGCGCTCGGCGCCGGGGTACCCGTGCCCGAAACGACCTTCACCGTCGTCAACACCATCCCGCCGCTGGGAGCGTTCAGTACGGCTTCTATCGACTCCGGTTCGGCTCTGACCGTCATCCGCAATGACCTGGGCATTACTCTTGATTCCATGACAGTACGGCTTCTGGATGCCGGCAACGGCGATGCCGTGATTGATACCGCCCAAACCGCCTCCGCCCTGCCTACAGGCGAAAGCGATACGCTGACTTTCAGGCTCGACGGGAAAACGGTCTCGAACACCCTCAAGGTGGAAGCGGTCTGTTACACCGGCGGCGGCGGGCCGTTTTTAGAAACTTCGGGTCTGGAAATAACCACCGTGCTCGATTTTCCCGGTGATATTGCCGTTAGCGCCGCGACCGCTGTCACGGTGCCGGAATTGACCCGGGAGTTCTCCGAAACCGTAGCACTGCAGAGCGGCGGGGAAACCGACATTATCCAGAACGCCAGCCTCAGCCAGGGTCAACTGCAGGTAACGGTGAGCAACAACAGCAGCCTCTTTGCCACGCTGGACATCGTCCTGCCGGATTTGAAACTGGGTGCGGTTTCCTTCACCACCCAGTGTGATATCGCCGCCGGTCTCGATACCGTGCTCACTCTCGACTTGGCCGGATACCAGTTGCAACCGACCGATGTCAGTCTGCCGCAAATGATCGAAATCGAAGTACAGGCGCTGGCCCATGAAAACAGTACGCCGGTTGATGTTCATCATTCCGACAGTTTCCTGGTCGCGGCTCAGCTCAATTCGCTGGGCTTCTCATCCGTCACCGGGATTTTTTCCAATAACGAAACCGCTATCGAGCCGGTCCACCAGGATATCGATGTTCCGGAGGGTTTCGAGGGTATCGAGTTGGCCACGGCCGTCCTGACGCTCGCTATCGAGAACGACGTCAACCTGCCCGGCTATATCAATTTCACTTTGAATGGCGACAACGGCAAAACGCTCAATGTAACCGACAGTATCGCCCCCGCCGGGCTGAGCACGGCGATCATCACCACTCTGGTCGATTCGACCGTCGCGGATTTTCTTTCACCGGTGCCCTCGACCATCGATATTACCGGCTCAGCCTCGTTCGGTGACGGTGTCTTTTCGGGGACGATTAACGCCGACGACTACATCTTTGCCGAGGTGAACTTCATCGCCCCGATGGAAATCAGAATTACCGAAACCGCCCTGGAAACGGACATCGAAAGCCAGGATATCGAGCAGGACGATATCGACATGATTACCGACCATGTCGTACAGGCCAATTTCGTCTACAATATCATCAATCACCTTCCCCTTGGCACCATGGTCAATATCTATCTCGGCGGCGACTCGGCCACCCTGTTTACCGACCCGCAACTGCTCATCGACAGCCTCGAAGTCGCAGCGGCGCCGGTCGTAGCCGGGATCGTCAACGACACCGTATCTACCGGCGATGAAATGATCGTTCTCGACAGTGTCGATATCAAAATTCTGGAGAACGACCCGCTGTATGTCGGTTGTGAAATCATCTTGAAAGATTCTGAAGGTTTCGTGCGACTGACCAGCCTCGACTATCTGTCCGTTATCGGCCGGTTCGAGGTTGAGTATCGATTCGACGGCGAGTTTTAAGGGAGGCGAACATGAATAACTTGAGATACCACGGCAACAATCACCCCCAAGACAGAGCGGAAACCATGAATATAACGAAAATTATAATTATTACGGGTTTGATACTTCTGACCCTGGCGGCGACTCAGGCGTTTGCCGGGGGACATTCCTCGGCTCGCAGCGTGGCGATGGGCAAAGCCTATACCGCCCTGGCCAAGGGACCCGATGCCGGTAAATACAACCCGGCCAATTTGGGCTTGAGAGACTATCGCCGGACCGGTCTGGAAATCGTCGGTGTCGGCGCCAATATTTCCAACAACGCTTTTACGCTTAACGATTACAACGAATACTCCGGCGCGCTTCTGACCACGGAGGATAAGGATTACATCCTTGGCAAAATTCCCCAGGAAGGTCTGAAGCTGGCAGTGGACGCCGAAGCTACTGTGATGGCTCTGTCGACGGGCGCTTATGCCTTTAACGTCACCGGAATCGGTATCGCCGATGTCAACATGAGCCGCGACCTTTTCGAACTGATTCTCAATGGCAATACCTTCGCCGACACCATCAACGTCAACGGTTCTTATTCCGACCTGGTCAGCTATGCCTCGGCCGGTCTTTCCTATGGTATGCCCCTTTTCAGCAGCGGCACCCGCCAGCTGGCTGTGGGCGCCACGGTTAAGTACATTCGCGGGATCGCGATCGAAGAAGTAGTCGAACTGGAAGGTCTGGCCGCGACCTTCGCCACCGGTTTCGAAGGCGAGGGTCATATGGTAGTCCGAACCGCCACCGGCGGGTCCGGCTATGCCGTTGACCTCGGCGCCGCCTTTAAAATCAACAACAGCTATACGGTGGGCGCCTGCCTGAAAAATTTCGTCAGCCATATTACCTGGAACAACGAAACCGAGGAACACGGCTACGATTTCAGTTTCGATACGGTCACGGTGGATAACATGGACGAAGATTTTGTCGTTTCCGACGATTACTCCGTGCCGATTGACAACTTCTCGACCGACCTGCCCTCGACCCTCACGGTCGGGATCGCCAAAATATCGGGCAAACTGCAATGGGCGGTGGACTGGGAACAGGGCTTCAACCGCAATACCGGAGTATCCTCGAAACCCCTTATCTCCACCGGTTTGGAATATTCTTTTATCGGTCTTCTGCCACTTCGCGCCGGTTTCACCACCGGCGGGGACCGCAATACGACCTTCTCCTTCGGTTCCGGTTTCAATATCTCCCCGATTTATCTCGACTACGCCCTCGTGACCGGGTCATCCTTCTCCGGCTATTCCTCGAAAGGGGTCAATTTTGCCGTCTCGCTGGGCATTCTTCTGTAAAGAGTCATTCAAGACAAGGAACAAGGTGAGGATAACATGACCATTTTCAAAAAACCGCTGAGACAGCTGATTGAATTTATTCTCCTGGGGTGCCTTCTGCTGTCTTCTTCCGCAACCGTATCGGCCATGCCGCCCCATCCGGATATTGTCCGGACGGATAGTCCCCGGCGGCAAGCCGTCATCGAACAGCTGCGTTCGATGCGCGCCCGGGGTATCGACCAGTCTGATGATTTCCTGTTGAACAAAATCCGTCAGGCGAAGGAAGCCTCGAACCGAGCCTCTGCCGAGGAACCGTTTAAAGTCCTGGCCATTCTGGTGGAGTTTTTCGAGCAAGAAGCCACAGTTCCGGCCGTCTTTTTCGATTCGCTGATATTTAACACTGAAGGCAATACCGTTCACGATTATTTCGACGAAACTTCCCAGAGTTTGATCAACCTGGTTACCGTCAATCTGCCCTCGACCATCGGCTGGTTACGAGCGCCGTCCCCGTACTATTTTTACGTCAACGAGAATTACGGCACCGGGGATTATCCCAACAACTCCCAGAAACTGGTTGAGGACTTGGTGAACATAGTCAACCCTCAGATTGATTTCTCCGAATACGATAACGACGGCGATGGTTACGTGGACCTGATTCTGGTAATTCACAGCGGCAGCGGCGCTGAATTCACCGGCGACAACGACGATATCTGGTCGCATAAATGGCAAATTTCCGATATGAACTGCGACGGCGTGAAAATATCAGATTATACCATTCAGCCCGAATATTGGCTTTATCCGGGCGACATGACAATCGGGGTCTATTGCCACGAGCTCTCCCACGGATTCGGCCTGCCCGATTTATACGATGTCGATGGCAGCTCCTATGGAATCGGGTACTGGGGCATTATGTCCTATGGCAGCTGGAACGGCCCGCTCGGCATGGGCAGTTCGCCGTCCCACCACTGTGCCTGGAGCAAAGTTCAGATGGGAATTGGCACGGTGGTCGATATCGACGCCACTCAACTGGATATCACGGCTTCGGCGGTCGAAATCGGCGGTACCATTTACCGCCTGCATACCGCTGCGATGGGTGAAAACGAATATTTCCTTATCGAAAACCGGCAACCGCTCGGTTATGACAGCTATTTACCCGGCGACGGCCTGTTAGTCTGGCATATCGACGACGCCCAGCTGACCAACTCCCATGAATGGTATCCGGGTACGAGTCAGTATATGCATTACCTGGTGGCACTCGAACAGGCCGATGGGCTGTACCAGATGGAGCATCACCTCAATTGCGGCGACGCCGGGGATCCTTATCCGGGTAACACCGGCAACCTCGAATTCGGGGGCAACTCGCTGCCCGATGCCGATTCATACGTGTATGGTGTATCTTCCTTCGTCCTTAACAACATCTCGGCCTCCGATTCCGTGATGTATTTCGATGTCACCATCAACCTGTCAACCGGAATCGATAATCCCGTCACGATTTTACCGCAAACCATCAACTTAAACCAGAATTATCCCAACCCGTTCAACCCGGAAACCAGAATCGAGTATTCGGTGACCAACAGCGGGTACGGACGACTGGAGATATTCAACGTACTCGGACGGAGAGTCAAGACGCTTTATGAGGGATATATCGCTCACGGCAACAACAGTCTCTCCTGGGATGGGACCAACGACCAAAATGAAAGTATCTCATCGGGAGCATATTTTTACCGTTTGACGGTCGGCGGCGAAAGCTCGACGAAGAAAATGATTCTTGTCAGATAGACAACTCCTTACCTTGTTTCTTCATGGGTGCCTGTCCTCCCACAAGACCCATGATCAAAAAAAACCCCGGTATACTATCGGGGTTTTTTTATGGCCGGATATCTCTTTACAGCTAATCAGCCGATTGAAAAGAATTCTGAGGTAACACCTGCTGATTTCTTTGCATCTTTTTGTAAGCTGTGTGGCAGGCTTTACACCGTTTAGGATCCTCGGTATAGCCTCGCTCTGCAAAGTACTGTTGAGCGGCAGCAGTAAACACGAACTCTTCACCGCATTCGCAACAGATTAGAACACGTGGTTCAAACCTGTTACCCATAAGAGTTCCCCCTCTCTTTTTGGTTGGTCCAATCCGCATCCTTGCGTTTTGGACACAAGTAGTGTAATTGTAACTTATTTATATTAGAGTTTTTAAATCATGTCAACAAAAAAAGATTAAAAAATCTTCATAACATACGATATTTCATTGTCATACAAGAACTAATGAAACCCCTTACGAATCTATGTCGAGGCCGTTCCGTTGAACATAGACTAAGTGTATCAACCTGTCGTATATTATGATGTTACTGTTCTTTTATAAAGTAACGCTTTAGATTAAAAGAAAAAATAATCGCTAAGCGAATTAAAAGAATTGTCCGGTTTCAATGGATAATTCCCAGTTATTATTCTCGTTGAAAGCCAGATCAATGCGGATAATTTTGTTTTTCGTCGCTTTTTCAAACGAGACGCGCAAGCCTATCCCGACATCCCAATAATAGTCCCTGACATGCAACGGCTCCCCTGCTTTCCAGGCCTGCCCCCAATCAGTAAAAACCACTCCGCCCAGCATGACCGACAGCAGCTCGATATTCGGATAAAACCGCCCCTCGAGATTAATAACATTTATGCGGTTGCCGGTTTTGAAGTACTTGTTGTAACCCCGTAAGGCGTTTACCCCGCCCAGCACCAAATCCGAAGTACCTTCGATGCGCCAATCGGATACATATGCAGCCCGAAAAGCCAGAGTGAAAAACGACAAGTGGTTGTTGTAGTATTTCAAAGTCAGGTTGCTCTGGTGTCTCAAATCCTGACCTTCTTTATATTTGATGAACCGCCTGTAGCCGATACTCAACAGGTTAGAATTGAAATAAGTAGCCATCGCCCCGGAGAATCCGACTTCATCGTAAACATGTCCTTTAAAATCAGGATTGAACGCCCGGGCTGCCGTAAACTCTATGGTCTCTCCGAGAGTGACGTCCTCGGTGTACGTAAACCCGTCAATCCGTTTAAGCTTGGCGAAATCGAGATTCTCGAGCGGCAGGCCTATCGTAAACATATGATATACGGTATCAACCGGGAAATCGACTTCCAGGTCCGGGTTAAATAGCAGTCGTTCGTAGGTTTTTTCATAGGTATAATCATAATAAAAACTAAGTCCGATTTTTCTTTTATATTCCCCCCAGCGATATTTGAGAAACAGGCTGAAAACGTCGCCCTCGTTTCGCGACTGAGCGACTTTGTAGGTATCCCAGTAAACATCCCGGCGGCTGCCGCGATTGTTGTAGGTCAAACTGAACGAAAACTGCTGGTTCAGATTGTAAAAGGGCTTGGCGAAAATTACTTTTCGGAACGTGTTGACCGGTTCGTCACTATAGTCGAGACTGAGATAAAACGGTTTGCCCCCAAGGCGGCGGTCTATAAATCCGGCCTGGAAATAATTGTCGTCGTTCTCTAAAATAAAATAATCGGCGGTGACCAGCTGGTTGTACCCCAGGAAATTCCGCTCCTCAAACCCGATCTGGTAATTGGTCTCGTTGCCTTCGCGGCGAATGGTCAACCCGCCAAGCAAACTCCACTGGTCGATGGTTATCACCTTTACCAGCAAATACCCGTTGGGCAACAACTCCGGTTCCACCCAGGCATCATAGAGAACATATTGGGCTCGTAAATTACGGCCGATTTCCTCGGCCAGATCCGAAGAATAAGGGTCCCCGACGTTAAATAGAAGCTCTCGTCTGATGATGACCGGGCGGGTTACAAAATGCAGCTTATTGGCGGTTTTAAAGAAAAAATTATTATATCTCTTGTCCCGGGTATTATAAATATTGCGGTTTTCGATTACGATGCTGTCAATTATCAAGCCATCGTAATTGGTACCGTTAGTATTCTGCTTGTCCCCCTTTTTCAATCGGTTGCCGAAAGCATCACCGCCCCCCAGACAAACAAAAAACACGATAAGGAATGAGAGCAGTTGTCGTTTATTCAAAAAGCTATCTCCAAAGTTAAAAATAAGCGCAAAAAAAACAGCCGAGTCAACAAAAGACCTTTACTGGTCTTTTTCCCCTCTCTTAAGAAATGTTCCCAAACAGCCGATATTATAATGAAATGTAGAATCCTATAAATGCCAAGAAGACATGATAAAAAAGAAAATTGGTGACCTTTTAGTCGAAAAAGGTCTGATTACCTCGGAGCAGCTCGAAAAAGCTCTCCAGGAACAGAGCTCCAGCGGCAAACGTCTGGGCGAAATCCTGGTCGAAAAAGAGCTTATAACCGAGGAAGAATTGATGACCACCATCTCCGAGCGTCTGGCTATACCGAAAGTCTCGCTCAATTCGATGGTTATCCATCCCCATGTCATCCAAAGAGTTAATGTTGAACTGGCTCGTCGCTATACCTTGATTCCGATTTTCTATATCGGTAATACGCTCACGCTGGCTATGGCTGACCCCCTGAATATCATCGCTATTGAACAGGTCAAGTACCAGACTGGCTGTGAAATCAAAAGAGCCATCACAACCAGTTCTGAAATTAAAACCTCGATTGAAAAATATTACTCGGTAGCCGACTCCCTGAATGAACTGAACGACGGTTCCTCGGATATCGGGAAAAAGATTCTTCCCGTTGAATCAGAAAAAGCCCTGGATAGCGAAGTCGAGACGCCGATTGTCAAACTTGTTTCGATGATTATTGCCAAGGCGGTCAGCGAAAAAGCCAGCGATATTCATATCGAACCGGACGAGGACACCATGCGTATCCGTTACCGCGTCAACGGGGTGATGCGCGAAGAAGCGGTCCCGCCAAAAACCATCCAGAACGAGGTCATTTCGCGGATAAAGATTATGGCCGACCTCGACGTTTCGGAGAAACGTCTGCCCCAGGACGGCCGGTTTATCACCAGTATCGACGGCAATATGATCGACCTGCGAGTCTCGACCCTGCCGACCATCCACGGAGAAAAAATTGTCATCAGAGTGCTTGACCGCCGCAGTCTTTACTTGTCTTTCAAGCAGCTCGGTTTCCATAGCGCTCTTCAGGACCAATGGCTCGACGTCATTTACAAACCCGAGGGATTGATTCTGATTTCGGGGCCGACCTCGAGCGGCAAAACCTCGACTTTGTACACCACCCTTCAGGAAATTAACTCGATCGAGAAGAACATCATTACGGTCGAGGATCCGGTGGAATATTCTCTGCCGCTGATTAACCAGATTCAGATAAACGAAAAAGCCGGTCTGACTTTCCCCTCGTCGTTGAGAGCCATTCTTCGCCAGAACCCGGATATCATGATGATTGGTGAAATTCGCGACAGCGAAACCGCCCAGATGGCGATTCGGTCGTCTCTTACCGGCCATCTGGTTTTTTCCACGATTCACACCAACGACGCTCCGTCGGCTATCACTCGCCTGCTCGATATGGGCATTGAAAATTACCTGGTAACTTCGGCTTTGAAAGGCGTCCTTTCCCAGCGGCTGGTCCGGGTCAATTGTCCCAACTGTCTGGAAAGTTATCGCCCCTCCGAGGCGCTGCTGGCCCGGGCCGGAATTCGCCACCTGGCTGATGCCATCGATTTCCGCAAAGGCGTCGGCTGCAACTTGTGCAAAAGTACGGGTTTCCAGAACCTGACGGGCATTTTCGAATATATCCAGATAACCCCGGCTATTACCGAACTGGTGCTGAGCAAAGTCTCTCTTAACCGCATCCGCGAGGCCGCCCGCCAGAGCGGTTATGTGCCCCTTTTCGAGGCCGGACTGGCCAAAGTTAGGGAAGGCCTTATTTGCCTCGAAGAGTTGCTCAAAGAGACGTCCAATATCGAAATCGGGGAAATCAATAACGAAAATATAATTGTGAACGCAAGCCATGCCGGTCAGATATAAATATCGCGCCGTCTCCCGCGACGGCTCCGTGCAAACGGGTGAGATTACGACCCAGAGCAGTTCTTTGGTCGAGCAAACCCTCGCCAACCAAAACCTCATGCCGATTACCATCACCCCCGTCACAGAAGCTTCCCGACTGTCTTTCTTGGGTTTCCTCAGAGGGCTTGATTACGAGAAGCTGATTGCCTTCACCACCAGTCTGTCAACCTTGCACAAAGCCGGGGTGCCACTCCTGCGGGCTCTTGCCGTCATTAAGGTCGGCCACGCCAACAACCGTTTCAACTATGCTATCGAACAGATTAGAAACAGCGTCAGTACCGGGAAGTCGCTCTCCGAAGCCATGTCCGAATTCGACGATATTTTTTCCAAGGTCTATATCGCCAGCGTAGCGGCCGGCGAGGAATCCGGTAAACTCGAATATACTCTCGATGAAATGGCCGAAGTTCTTGAAAGCGAAATGGAAATCAACCGCCAGATCAAATCGGCCATCAGGTATCCCCTCATGGTAATTTCCGTAATTATCGCCGCTTTTTTTGTAGTGATGACTTTTGTAATTCCCAAATTCGTCAATTTCTACTCGGCTTTTAACGCTGACGTGCCACTGCCGACCCGGATTCTGATAGGCACCAGCGACCTGATGTCTCATTATTGGCCGTTTATACTGGCCGGCTTTATTGTCCTGGGCATTTCCTTTAAAAAACTCGTCGACAACGACCAGGGACGTCTCTGGTTCGACCGTCAACTACTCAGAGTACCGATTCTCGGCGGCCTGATAATCAAAAGCAACATGGCTCGGTTCGCCATGATGTTCAAAATTCTCTTTAAATCAGGTTTGCCGCTTATTAAATCCCTGAGTATTCTTGGGGCCACGGTCAAAAACAGTATCATGGAAAAAGAGATTAAGAAACTCGAAGAGTTGTTCCGGCGCGGTAAAGATGTCGATATCCGGCCCGAAAATTTCGAATATCTCCCCGATATGTCGTTGCATATGATAGCGATAGGCCTGGAATCGGGCTCTCTGGATAAAATGCTCGGGGAAATCAGCAATCATTACTCAAAAGAAGTCAGCTATGTCTCCCGGCAGTTAATCTCGATAATTGAGCCGATTCTGACTTTGGTTTTGGGAGTTTTCGTACTCATCCTGGCTTTGGCTATTTTCTTACCAATGTGGAACTTAATCAAAGTATTTCAGGGTTAAGACTGAAGGTCAGGCCCTTATTTTCCGATAAAATGAAAAATACTATTTATTACCAAATCCTTTAAAAAAGTTGTGGAGGAAATCATGTTTTGTTTCAAGAATCAGAAAGGTTTTACACTGATTGAACTCGTAATTATTATCGTTATTCTCGGTATTCTGGCGGCCGTAGCCATCCCGAAATATCAGGATATTTCCGGGGAAGCCCGCGAAGCTTCGTGCCGGGCTGCGCTTGGCGGTCTGCGCTCGGCAATAACGATTTTCTATGCCAATCAGGCAGTCACTACCGGAACCGCATCATGGCCGTCTCACGTCCAGCTCAGCGCGATCGGTACCGTGATGGAACAGTCAATTCCGAAGAATCCTTACCAGAGCGACGCTAATTATCCGGACTCGGTTCTCGATGCCGATGCTGCCGGTATCACCAAGGGACAGACCTCAGGCACCAATTGCGGCTGGGCTTATTCCGGCGCTACCGGGGAAATTTGGCCCAATACCTCGGTGAATAGCGAAAACAACTGGTAAATTTAAACATGATTACCGGTTCAAAGCTCGGACAATTGAAGATTAACCACCACGGCTTTACTCTGATTGAACTGGTTATAATTATTGTCATTCTCGGTATTCTGGCGGTCGTAGCTATTCCGAAATTCGGCAGTATTACGAATAGCTCGAGAATCAACGCCACTAAACAGGAAATGGACGCTCTTAAAAAAGCCATCGTGGGTAATCCCGCGGTGGTTTCCGGGGGCGAATATATTGACCGCGGATTCGAAGGCGATGTCGGTTACGCGCCGTCACGCCTGCCCGACCTGGTGGTTAAACCCGATTCCATAGGGTCCTATAACCAACTGACCCGGCTGGGTTGGAACGGTCCTTATATTGACAGCGCTGACGGGTCTTATCTGACAGATGCCTGGGGCAATAACTATACCTATCGCTCAGACACCCGTCAGCTGATTTCGACCGGCGGCGGGTCCGACAGTATTGTCGTAACATTTTAAATTGGTTGTGAGATATGGCGGCCAACACTCTTTTCAAACCTGTTTCGGAAAACCGGGAAATAGAGAATCTTCCTAATCCGGAAACCGTCTCGACTGTCGAAAAAACAATCCTGCCCGCTAAACAGTTCAAAAATGGCCGAACCATATCCTTCGCCTTCAACGACAATTCCATTGAAATGGCGGTTATTTCCCGTTTCGGGAAAAAGATTAAAATCAAAGATATCCGCAAGGTTTATATCCCGGACGAGATTCTGGCTTCCGAAGAAAAGTCTTTATTGGTTACCAACACTGTCAGAGCGTATCTCGATGAGTTCGGTCGTCGCCATAGCCGTATTACCGTTTGCGCGACTGGCCCGGAAACCACTTTCCGGATTATAACCCTGCCGAAAATGAAAAAGAAAGAACTTCGGAACGCCATCGGCTTCGAGATTAAAAGACTGATTCCCTTTCCGCTCGAAGACTGTCATATCGATTACCGGATAATGGCGCGGATTAACCGCGACGGAAAAGATTTTTACCGCCTGGCGATCCATGCCGCGACCAAGAGATTCATTAAAGAAATCACGGCGCCTTTCGAGACCCTGGGTCGGAACATCAACTTCTTCTACAATGCTCACGATGTCATCGGCCAGTTGCTCGAGGAGCTGCCCTTTTTTAAAAAGGACACGAATTACGCCCTATTGAATATCGGGAAGAGCCATTCCCAAATTTCATACTTCTCCGGCTCCAACCTTGTCTTCTACCACGTCATCTCGCTGGGATCGTCGCTTCTGAGCAACCGCTACGATGACGCCAAATTTGAGAATTTCACCGAACTTCTGGCGGGGGAAATACAAAACTCTCTGGATTTCTACACCGGGCAGTTTTCCAGTCATTTCACCAATCGGATTTTCGTTTATGGCGATATGGCTTACGCCGAGGAAATCATTTCCCTGTTAAGCGACCATTTCGGTTTCGAATTCTCCCGTTTCCCCTGCGAGTCTTTGAGTTTCTACCGCGACGAGTACGCAGAATACCTGTACTCCCTGCCCGCTTGCCTCCAGACTCTGGCCGGAGGTACATGTACCAAAAAACTGGCCAACCTTCTGCCGGTAGAAAGGCAACAAGCCCAGAAACAAAAATTTATCGACAAGGTATCGATTGCCGGTCTGCTGCTGTTAGCCGCTACGTTCACCTACAGCTGGTGGCTCGAGAAATCTCAGCTGACGGTCGCGGAAAATTACCGCAGCGAACTGGAACAGAAAATCAACGCCTATAAAAATTCCAGCGAATTCATCACCTATAATATTCTCAAGCGGCAAATCGCCATGGACCGCTCCTACCTGGATAAGACCCAGGAGGTAACCAGTCATCTCAGCCTGAATTTGAAAGAACTATCGCTTTTGACCCCCAAGTCCATTCGACTTTACTTTTACGATTATCATAAAGGCGAAGACGAGGAAAATCTGTCGATTTACGGCATGGTTAAATCGGCCAGCATCCCCCCCGAGGTCATCCTCGCTGAATATGTGGAAACCCTGAATCATTCGCCCCTGTTCAAAAACGTCACGGTCACGAAACATTACAAGACCCGGGACAAACAGGAATTTGAACTTGATTTCCAGTTACGCATGGGGGCGCTAATATGAAATCACGATTGATGATATATTACGCTCTGGCTGTTACCCTGACCTGCCTCTGGTTCTTCTTCGCCCTTTCGCCCACCGCTAAAAAACGCCAGGAAGTTCGCCTTCAGACAGCGAACATGGAGCTCCAGATAGCCGATTTCAACCGGACCATGCTCGAACTGCAAAATTTCCTGAAGACCAGCTCCGACCTGGAGTCGTACAAAACCGAATTGAGCACCCAGCTCTACTCCAAAAAAGATATCCTGAAATTGTTCGACGAACTTTACAAGGACGCCTCTATTCATCACATGAGCATCACGGAGATAACCCCGCCGGTGGAAGAGCTGCTGGCGCTGAACCAATCCATGACCAAACCCGACGAACCGCTGTTTATCAATCTGACTCTCGATTTGGACGGGAATTACATCAATTTCGGCAAGTTCGTCGACCGGCTCGAGCAAACCCCTTATTTCCGGGGCTTTAATCTTTGTCGTATTTCCTCACCGCGCGAAGAACCCACGAAAATAAACCTGAATATCGGCTTCAAAGCTCTGCTCGGGAACTTCGAGGAGGGCGCATGAACGAAAAATTACGCAAAAAAATCATCTTTGCCTGTTTGGCGCTGGCAATCATCTGGGGTTTTAACAATATTGATTTCGGCAGGGAAAAACTTCCCGAAGAGCCGACCCGTACCTCCGGTCCTGAAATACAAAACCAGCCGCAAGCGGAAAGCGTATCGCGGCAGGCTTTCGAAGAAAGAGAGTTGCAGGACTGGGGACAGGACCCGTTCCGTACCAAAATTACCGCCCGGCGAGCCAAACCGTCCGGGCAATGGGTCGTGTCCGGTATCCTTTATAACAAAACCTCTCCCCTGGCATACATCAACGCCCAGCCGGTCAAGGTAGGTGATACCGTGGACAACGCCCGCGTCGTGACCATTGATAAAGATTTTGTCACCCTCGAATACGAGGGCAATAAACAGAAAATATATGTTCTCGAAGGTTAAAAAATGAAAAAGATAATT
>JBMOKZ010000105.1:0-2667 GCA_049324195.1 Candidatus Zixiibacteriota bacterium
ATAAGGGTGGCGGTACAGGCGGCGGGGTGAAGCCAACGCCCGGCGTTTGGCTTCGGCTAACGCCTTGACGGTATTGTCGCAATCGAGTAGTTTTTCATAGAAATCATTGACCAGATCCAGGGCAAACCGGTCGTTTATATTCCAGCCGGTGACCACTGCTGAGCAGCTGCCGGCCTGGATAAAGGGACGGGCCAGATTCAAGATCCCTTCGCCGGGATACATGCGACCCGCGCCGGTTTGACAAGCGGAAAGAAAAACCAGGCGGGCCGGTATATTCAGCCGGGATATCTCCGAAGCCTGCAGTAAACCGTCGTTGGCTTCGCTATCCTCGAAAGAGAGAACGATTGCCGAGCGGTTAGGGTGACGTTCATCGGTGATGCCGTGAGCGGCCATATGAACGAACGTTACTGACTTGAAATCTACGGCTTTGAAATTTGTTTCGGTCGCTGTCGCCCCGCGGTAACATTTTAACCCTTCCGGCGCGAAAAGGCGGGTGATGTTATCAAGCTCGCTATCGCAATAAGGCAGCGGGAGCAGATTGGCGTAGGGATTGGTCGGCTCCTCCGAGCTGTCAGTGGTTTGCGGTTCGCTCTGAACAGAGGCTTTTGCAAAAGGAGAATAACCGAATATCATCATGCTTTGGTTCATTGGTGGTGCTTTCCGGTGCGCCAGAAGCATTCCGGTTGTCGCCGAAGGGAGATACGAAATATTATATTTTTCCACCAGGTAGTGATTATTGCTGTCCACCAGCGCCTCCAGCGGCATATGGTGAATAAGACTGGAGGGAACGACGATTATGTTTTCCAGGTCCGGTTTCGACAAGATTTTTTCCGGGAAAAGAATATTATAAAGTTCCTTGCCCGTATTCAGGTCGTGTTCGGCCAAAACTGCCTCGGATGGAGCCCGGTGGAGCATATCGATATAGGCAACTATAAGCGCTTTCAGACGATTGTACTCGATATCAGGAGTGAAGACCTCGACCGTGTCGCATGACAGAACAAATATTTTCAGCCCGAATTCGGAAAGAAGGTATTCGACCAATATAGTTCTGTCGTCGGTGATTTCTTTTTGAAGTTCCGGAATCGAAAAGTAGACGGGAACGACGATATCCTTTTCCGAAACGTCGTTTATTCTCAGGATATGAAGGCTGTCTTCCAACCGGGCGATTTCCGCGTAAAGCGAATCAGCCCGGTCGCTGCCGCAGATTATTTGTCTTTGAACGATGGAAATATTTTGCAGAAGTTCATCTTCTTCAAGTAAAATATCCGGAGCGGTTTGTTTGGTCAGGTTGTCGACCAGAGTGCGGCTTTTGCTCTTTTCGATGACGTTGAAAGCCGAGTCAAGAAAAACGAAGTTCGAGTCGGTTTCATACTGTTCGATGTAAATTATGGCCAGCAGATTATAGAAACCGATTTTATCCGAAAGCATACCTGTTTTAATTTCCGGAACGGGCAGTTGCCGGTCCGTCAACTCCACCAGATTGATGCAGGCATTGAGTTTCTCAACCGCGGCTTCGATAAGGCTCTGGTGATAATCGCAAACGGCCAGACCGTAAAGGCTGAAAAGATTGTTTTCGTAACTATCCGAGTTGTCATAAACGGTGAGGAACAGTTGTCTGGCGGAGGCGTAATTCCGGCGATTAAGATGATATCCGCCCCAGCGGATCAGGTTCATATGAAGGCCCTGGGTATTCCCCGATAATTTGAACAGGCTGTCCGCAAGGCGATAATCTCCGGCCGCCCGCTCGTCTTTTTCGAGTGCCTGGTTGATTAACCCCCGGCAACTGACTGAATAAGCCCAATCGGAAACCTGCTGACTTTTACGGCGAGCCTGTTTTCGTCGCAGGTCAGCCGACTGTTCGACGTAATAGAAAGCGGAATCGTACTCGGCGTTGTTATAGAGCGCCTCGGCCAGATAATATTTACATAAGGCAATCCCGGAACTGTCGTTCAACTGTTCGAATTCTTCTTGCGTCCGATTAATTAAGGCAACGGCTTCGCCTGTCTGGTACAACTGTAAAAAATTATAAATCCGACCGGTCAAAACATAGGGGATACGCCAGCGGTGGTCAACTTTACGAAAACAAGCGAGCGCCCGCAGATAAGCTCGCTCAGATTTAAGGAAATCGCTTTTCAGGGTATTATAAATATATCCCAGATGGTTATAACAAACGCCTTCGAGCGAATAATAATCGAGCCGGTCGCACTGCTTAATACAGTCCTCCAGGCCGTGTATTGCCGAGTCGGTCTGGCCGTTTATCAAAAACAGGTCGCCGCGGGTAAAAGCCAGGTCCGCCAGCGCCATCGAATCGTCAAGAACAAGATATTTTCCGGCCAGTTCCGCAAGCGAATCGGTGAACGAGGCTGACGCCAACAGGTTTTTCTGGTTTCTAAACGCCGTCAGAGTCGAATCACAGGATAATTTGAGCCGTGCCTGATTATGGTCCCATTTTTTAGAGAGAGACAGGCGCCGCGATAAATCGCCGATACCGGTGTTCTCCCGGTAAAGCGGGACGAGCCAGTCAAGCTGTCGTTCCAGAACAGCGGTCTCGAGCGAATCATGACCGGCTTTGGCCCGGATGAGGTCGTTTAAAAGGCTGTTACTCTGAAGACGGGTGTCGTTATGGTTTTCCTTGAGATGCGCTTTGAATAAAACGGTATCTTGTTG